>CAIPYM010000011.1 GCA_903869345.1 uncultured Pseudomonadota bacterium | reverse complement strand
TGTGACTTTTTCTTGAGATTGCTGTATTTCAGCTCGGATACGCTGCGTCGTCGTGGCGCGTTTGTGCAGTACCTGTCCCATAGTCTCTCCCGTTCAAGTGGGACCCATCTTATACCACTACTTATTGGGACCAAACACCTACCCCTATCCCGCTCAGCAAGGTTTTCCTCCCTAAGATCATTCTTTGGATCATTTTTTGGCCCCCTTTCAGGGAGAAAGTTAAAGACATTTATAATGATATTAGAACACAAAAAGATGCAAATAAATAGAACTTTCTTCGGGTGTTTTGGTGTTGTTTCGGCGCGGTTGCGTCGGCGGGGGGGCTGCGTTAGCATGGCCCTCGGGTTTGACAGAGGGCTCAGAGGTCGTCCGGGCCGTGGTGCCGTCCGCTTGTAAGGCGGGCGGGCGTGTTGTTCTTGCGCCCCAGGAGGGGGACGCCGTCCGTGCCTTTCGCTGATCTTGGTATTGTCCTCGGCCTTGTGCTGCTGAACGGCTTTTTTGCCATGGCTGAAATGGCGCTGGTCGCCGCAAGGCGTGGCAAGCTGCGGAGCCTCGCGGAGGACAACAAACGCGGGGCCCGACTCGCGCTGCGTTTGGCGGAAGACCCCGGTCCTTTTCTGTCGGTTGTGCAGATTGGCATCACGTTGAACGGGATTCTTGCCGGAGCGTTCAGCGGTGCGACGTTGGCCGAGCCGTTCGCGGCGTTTCTGGGCACAATTCCCGAACTTGCCCCCTACCGGGACCCCTTGGCTCTGGCGATCACGGTTGCGGGCGTAACGTACGTCAGCCTGGTGTTGGGCGAACTCGCCCCCAAACGTTTGGGCTTGGCCCGCGCCGAGGCCATTGCGCGGCACGTGGCCCCTTTGATGAACGCGCTTGCTCGGGTGGCGGCACCGCTCGTGTGGCTGTTGCAGGGCTCGTCCAGTCTGCTGCTCAGGGTGCTGCGCCTTCACAAGGCCCCCTTGTCCAAGGTGACGGGGGAAGAAGTGAAGAACCTGATTGCGGAAGGCGCACAAAGCGGCCTGTTCCAACCCGTCCAACGCGGCATGCTGGAAGGCGTCTTGCGCCTTTCCGACCGGACGGTTCGCACCGTCATGACTCCGCGCATTGATGTGGTGTGGTTGGACGTTGACGATTCGCCCGAAGAGCATCGGCGCATGCTTCGGCAGAGCCGCTACAGCCGCGTGCCGGTCGGACGGGGCGACTTTGCGGAGGCTCTAGGGGTTGTCTACGCGAAAGACGCCCTGAACGCTGTTCTTGATGGGCGGCCCTTGGCGATCCGGACCCTCATGCGCCCCCCGCTGATTGTGCCGGACACAACGCCCGTTCTTCGGCTGTTGGAGCAGTTTAAAAACGCTGGAGAGCGCATCGCCATTGTCGTGGATGAGTACGGCAGCATTGAAGGCGTGGCCTCCATCACGGATGTCATGGAGGCCGTGATTGGCGCATGGCCTGACGACGGCAACGCGGCGGTGCTCCAACCCCGTCGCCGTCCGGACGGCAGCTGGTTGCTCGACGGGTGGACGCCTGTGGACGATGTGGAGACGCTTTTGGGTCTGCGGCACATGCGCGACGACGCGACATTTCACACGCTGGCCGGATTCGTGATGGAGAAACTGGGACGCTTGCCCGCCGTGGGGGATCGGTTTTTCTGGGAATCTTCGTTGTTCGAGGTGGTCGCGATGGACAGTCGCCGGGTGGACAAAGTCTTGATCAAACTGGACGCCCTCCCGGATGATGCCTGAGCGCAAGGACGTTTCAGGAAAAGGGGGCGATTCCGATCGTTCATCCTCCCCGACGGCTCACAATCCCCAAGAGCCTTTTGGAAATCGCACCGTCATTTGCCCGCCAGTCGCATCAGAAAATCCGAAGACGCTTCCGGGGATTCGGTCGGTTCCACAAACCGCGAGGGCACTTTTTTCGCCTCGGTTTTCGCCGATCCCGCCGCCGAGGATTCCCAGGGGTCCTTGATGTCGGAAACCGCTTCCGGAATCACACCCTCTGCTGGCGCAAGAGCACGTTCAATCTGTCCCTTCATGGTGGCCAGACACGTGGACAGAACGTTGGACACGGTCCGAGGGGAGGCGATTCCTTGTGTCGCGGTTCGGCCCTCTGTGTTCGTGGCCGTTGACTTTTCCCCCTCGGACAGAGCCTCCACGCGGCCCGAGTCCTTGGCCACACCCCTCACCGACGTCCCCCCCAACACCCGAGTCCATGATGCACGTGGCACGGGCACATCCCCAAGGCCTGCCGCTTGTTCAAGTGCCGCTAACCGGGGAAGAACTTCCTCAAGGTACCCCACAAGTGTCCGTAAGACGCGACGCTTGTCCAACGTCCCCGTTGTGACGGTTGAGTGTTCCTCGTAGTACGCAGCATAATCACTCGCCTGACCATACACCGAGGCAACCTGCCGTGCGAGGTCCGACCCCAGAAGGCCAATGCGCCCCACATGCGCCTGAAAAATCACGGTCCGGATTCGCGGCCACGTCCAGCTGTCCTCGTGGACACCCTCCGCCACGTTGCGCAGCCGCGTCCGGCACATGGCCCGCGCCGCCAACAACTCTCCGCGCAACGCGGCCGCCACCATGCCGCGCTCTTCCCGTAGACGGCGACGACGCCCCCCAAGAAACAACGCGCCGAGCCCCCCCCACAGCATCGCTTGCAAAAGCCCCAGTTCCCCCAACGTTAAACGATCAATCCCCCTCGCTTGTCCGAGACTCTGCGTCGCTTGAGGAGGCGTGGCCACCGTCGTTGGCACCCCTGCGGTTTCCGTTCGGGCCGTCCCTGCAGAAACAGGGGTCGACGATTCGGCGGGCCCAACGGACGATACCTGGGCAGGGACGGGTTGCGTCAGGGGGGCGGACGCAAGGCCTTCCCCAGGGTGAGGGGGGGCGGCTTCCGTTTGTGATCCCTCGACAGGCACAGAGGCCGGAACAGGGATGGGAAGGGGGGGGAGGACAGAGGTTGGGGCGACAGGAGCGTGGTCGGGAGTCGGGGGTTGGGGTGAGGTTTGTGGCGTCACGGGAGACACGACCGAAACGACGCGAAGGGCACTCTGGTCTGAAGGGGCCAGTGGGGATTCGGACGGATGCGCTGGGGGTGCGTGATTTTTCACCGTCACTTTCCGGGCTGCGGCTGCCTTGCGCAGAGCAAACAACGGCGCATCGGTGGAGCCAGCTAGAACCTCACTTTTGACGGTCACGGCGGGGACAGGACGAGGCGGCGGAGCCTCGTCCAAGGTTCGCGCGTGAGTCGTTGTCGGGAGCAGCGTTGCTCCCCCAACCCCCACCCCAACAACACCCATGCCCAAGCTCCACGCAAGCACACGTGCTGTCCTCCCAGTGCGGCGCAAGCCTTTGCAAAAAAGGCCCTCTGGCTTCTTCACGCGTACGCTGGCTCCCTTAGAAGGGCTTCGACAGGGGGGCGAAAGCCCAAATCCCCGTGATGTTGTGGGCGAACGGAGGGTTTCAACACAGTGGAGAGCCGAACAATGACCCAAATCACACATGGGACGGTTGCTTCCTTTCGGACCTGGCCGGATTGGCACGGGACTCGCCCACTGCCAGCTCTCCGGCGCGGAGCCTACCACAAAACGGCTCAGAAAAAGAAAAGTGTTGATTTTGACAGGGCTTTTCAACGCTCGAAGGCGAGGGGAGGGGGCTCTCCCGTTGCGCCGTGCAGGAAAAACAAAGGGGGGACAGGCTCAACCGTCGGACAACCCGCCCCCTATTAACCACAATCGAAACGATCCTTATGTGTCCGTTAATCGATTTTAGAAGGCCAAGGGATGTGTTTTAAGGATGTGTGCGCTACCACCCTAGCGGCCACTATGTCAGACGGCACTCAGGCGTCACTGGAATGCGTTTAAGGGGCCTTTGAAGAGGCGAGTCTTGGTGGAAATGGCAGGTGGCCTTTTTGAGGGGGTGATGGGCGTGTTGAAAAACCCTGCTTTTGACGAAGCGACGATGGAGCGGAGACGAAGTAAGACTTTTTCCGCCTAGACTTACCCGCTTGTACGTTTTCCCTGCTGCCCTCGGTCCAAACATTTCCGTCGTGAACAACCTTAGGCCTGGGCTAAAAGTCCTTGAACCGCCGCGATAATTCCATCCACCTGGGGCAGGGCGAGGCGTTCCAGGTTGGCTGCGTAGGGCATCGGCACGTCAGCTCCGCACACGCGGACGACAGGTGCGTCCAAGTCGTCGAAGCCTTTTTCCATCGCGAGCGCCGCGATTTCCGCGCCAATGCCCGCAAACGGCCAGCCTTCCTCGATGGACACGAGCCGGTGTGTCTTGGCGAGGCTTTTCAAAATCGTCGCTGTGTCCAAGGGCCTAAGCGAACGGAGGTTGATGACTTCCGCCGATACGCCGTCCTCGGCCAGTTTCTCGGCCGCGTCCAGGGCCAGCCCCACCATGCGCGAAAACGCAACCAACGTGACATCGCGCCCCTCGCGGGCCACATGCGCCTGCCCGAGGGGAAGAACGAAATCAGGGTCGTCGGGGACCTCAAAGCTGCGCCCGTAGAGCAGCTCATGCTCCAGAACAATGACGGGGTTTGGGTCGCGGATGGCGGCTTTGAGCAGCCCTTTGGCGTCCATGGCGTCGTACGGCGCGATGACTTTCAGGCCCGGCACATGCGCGTACCAACTTGCGTAACATTGGGAGTGCTGCGCGGCCACGCGTCCCGGAACCCCGTTGGGTCCGCGAAAAACGATGGGGCAGCCCAACTGTCCACCGGACATGTAGAGCGTCTTGGCCGCCGAGTTCACGATTTGATCCATCGCCTGCATCGCGAAGTTCATGGTCATGAATTCGATGATCGGCACGAGTCCGCCAAACGCCGCGCCCACGCCGAGGCCCGCAAACCCCATTTCCGTGATGGGCGAGTCAATGACTCGCTTGGGGCCGAATTCGTCCAACAGGCCCTGACTGACTTTGTAAGCGCCCTGGTATTCAGCGACTTCTTCCCCCAGCAAAAACACGCGCTCGTCCCGGCGCATTTCCTCGGCCATTGCGTCGCGTAAGGCCTCGCGGACCGTACGCTTGGACAGCAACGGCGGCGGAGGAGGGGGGGACACCATGGACAAATGGGCGCGGGCTTGCTGCGGCATCACGCAAATCTCCTAACCGTTCTGAACGACCCCCTGCGGGAGAGCGCATTCTAACCCCAACCTCTGATCTCTGCGAGGGGGTCGAATGCGCCCCCTTCCTGGACAGCCGTTCGTGTTCTTGGTAAGAAGGGGGTTGATGATCCGCCCGGAGAACTGTTCATGCCTTCGCTTGCTGATTTGCGCCAAACGTTCTTGACGTTTTTTGCCCAACAAGGCCACACGGTCGTGGACTCATCGCCGCTCGTGCCGCGCAACGACCCGACGCTCATGTTCACGAACGCGGGGATGGTGCAATTCAAGAACGTCTTTACGGGGGCCGAGACGCGCCCCTACCGCCGTGCGACGACAGCGCAGAAGTGCGTCCGCGCCGGGGGCAAACACAACGATCTGGAAAACGTCGGGTACACGGCGAGGCACCACACGTTTTTTGAAATGCTGGGCAATTTTTCGTTCGGCGATTATTTCAAGGAAGAGGCCATTGCGTTCGCGTGGGAGCTTGTCACCCAGCGCCTCGGCCTGCCTCGGGATCGGCTGCTGGTGACGGTTTTTCACGAAGACGAAGAAGCCGCCCGGCTTTGGAAAAAAATCGCGGGCCTTCCGGAGGAGCGCATCATCCGCATCGCGACCTCGGCCAATTTCTGGCGCATGGCGGATACGGGACCGTGCGGCCCATGCTCCGAGATTTTCTTTGATCAGGGGCCTGCGCTTGCGGGCGGGCCTCCCGGTTCCCCCGATGAAGACGGGGATCGGTTCCTGGAATTTTGGAACCTCGTGTTCATGCAGTTTGAGGAACGCGCCGACGGGTCGCGCGTGCCTTTGCCGAAGCCTTCCGTGGACACCGGCATGGGGCTGGAACGCCTCGCGGCGCTGCTCCAGGGTGTGCCGTCGAATTACGACATTGACCTGTTTCAGGCTCTTATCGGAGCGCTTGCGGGGCTGGTCAGCGAAGATCCCGCCGGGCCCAACAAGGCGTCGTTTCGTGTCATTGCGGACCACTTGCGGGCGACCGCGTTCTTGATTGCCGATGGCGTGTTGCCCAGCAACGAAGGGCGCGGGTACGTCCTGCGCCGGATTATGCGCCGGGCCATGCGCCATGCGCGCAAGCTCGGGGCGCGGGAGCCGATGCTCTACCGTCTGGCCCCTGAGCTGGGCCGCCAAATGGGTGCGGCGTACCCCGAATTGCTCCGTGCCGAGCCACTGATTGTCGCGACGTTGCAGCTGGAGGAAACGCGGTTCCTCCAAGCTTTGGACAAGGGCCTGCATCTGCTGGAGGACGAGGCGGGGCGGCTGGCGCCCGGTGTGCCGCTGTCCGGCGAGGTTGCGTTCAAGCTTTACGACACGTTCGGGTTCCCCTTGGACCTGACGCAAGACATTGCGCGGGGACGCGGGCAGAGCGTGGACACTGCCGGGTTTGATGCCGCGATGACGCGGCAAAAAGCCGCCGCGCGCAAGGCCTGGGCGGGGTCGGGCGACGTGAGCACGAATCGCGTGTGGTTCGAGGTGCGCGAGGCTGTCGGGGCGACCGAGTTCCTGGGTTACAGCACGGAAGAGGCCGAAGGGCGCGTGGTTGCGTTGGTGCGGAACGGCCAGCAGGTCCAAGCGATCGGCGCGGGTGAAGACGCGCTGATCGTCGTCAACCAATCGCCCTTTTACGCCGAATCCGGGGGGCAGACGGGCGATACGGGGACTCTGACCACCAAATCCGGGGTGCGTGGGGTCGTACACACCACGCACAAGGAAGCTGGGGTTGTTTGGGTGCATGCGACGCGTCTCGAAGCGGGGACGCTGAACGTGGGTGACGTTGTGAAGCTGACTGTGGATTCCGAGCGCCGCGCGGGTTTGCGGGCGCACCATTCGGCCACGCACCTTTTGCACGCTGCGCTTCGGTACGTTTTAGGGGAGCACGTTACGCAAAAGGGCTCGCTTGTGCTGCCCGACCGTCTGCGCTTTGATTTCAGTCATGCCACGCCTGTACCGCCCGAGTTGCTTGGTGTCGTCGAGCGCATCGTGAACGAGCAGATTCGAGGCAACGCCGAAGTGACGACGCGCTTGATGGGGATCAAGGAGGCCATGTCCGAAGGCGCGATGGCACTTTTTGGTGAAAAATACGGCGACGAGGTGCGCGTGGTTGCGATGGGTGATCGAGTCGAGACCCATCAGGATCCTGGTGTTCCTCTCTCGGTCGAGCTTTGCGGGGGCACGCACGCCCGTCGCACGGGCGACATCGGTGCGCTCTTGATCGTATCCGAGGGAGGCGTTTCGGCGGGTGTTCGGCGAATCGAGGCCGTTGTGGGGGCAGCGGCGCTCACGGAAGTCACGCGCCGCACCGAAGCCCTGCAAGGCGTTGCGGATGTTTTGAAAGTGTCCCCGACCGAGGCCGCTGCGCGAGCGCAAACGTTGACCGACGACAAGCGCCGTTTGGAGCGCGAAGTGGCGGACCTCCGCCGCCGTCTGGCCGTGGGCGGAAGCGCGGGGCAAGCGGGTCCGGCGTCCGGGAACGGTCCAAGTGGTCTGGAGGGCACAAAGATCGTCGGGGACACGACGTTTTGCGCTCGGCTGCTCGGTGAGACTCCCGCCCGAGAACTCAAATCCATGGCCGATGCGCTGAAGGCGAAAATCGGCTCGGGTGTTGTCGCGCTGGCCGCGCCGTTTGAAGGCAAGGCCTCGCTGGTCGTTGCGGTGACGCCCGACCTTGTGGCGCGGTGGGATGCCGTGGCCCTTGTCCGCGTCGGGGCCGAGGCCCTCGGCGGTCAAGGGGGCGGAGGCCGCCCCGACATGGCCCAGGCCGGAGGCCCTCGGACCGACGCCCTCGCCGAGGCTCTCCAGGCCGTCGAACGGGCGATGCAGCTTCCCCGCCCCTGAGAGGAGAGAATCTTGGTGCCATAGGCCCCCTCTCCCTCTCCTCTTGGGGGGAGAGGGAATCCCGCCGCGCAAGCAGGAGAGGACGTCCTTCATCTTTGGACAGATCGTTCCTCAGCGCCTCCACGAGACATGTCGGGTTCTTGTTTGGACTGACTGCTAACCCCGCATAAAAATACTTGACAAGCCGGGCGGGAAAGGCGAGAAGGAGGAATGAAAGATCGGAATCGCCCCCGAGGGAGTCAAGACGAACAATACGCGC
>CAIPYM010000010.1 GCA_903869345.1 uncultured Pseudomonadota bacterium | reverse complement strand
TTCTTGATGGCTTATAACTTCCAGCGCGAGCTTAAGGCCTTGAAGTTCCTCTCACCCTATGAGAAAATCCTCTCAGAGTGGCGAGATCACCCACACCTTTTTCACTCAAACCCTCTCCACTACTTATTGGGACCAAACACTTAGCCAAACGGCGCGATGATTTGCTGCTGGAGGTCGGAACCTCACACCGACGAAGCATTGAGGGGTACAACAAGGCGTTCATTGATGTCACGATCTCCGTCGTGCTCGGCGGTCTTTTGGTCGCTTATCTGGTGTTCACGACCGATCCGGCGGTCATTGCACGCTACGGGACCGACAAGCTGTATTACACAACGCTGTTTGTGATCGCGGGAATCTTGCGTTATTTGCAAATCACGCTCGTCGACGAGAAATCGGGATCGCCGACCGAGATTGTTCTCCATGACCGCTTCATGATCATCACCCTGGTCGGCTGGGCCCTCAGCTTTATCGCGGTGATGTTGGTCCGGTAAAATCCACCGTTCTGGGGCGTCCCTTACCCCACTTTTTCCTTCGGCAAAGCGGGGGGCTCCTCGTCGAGGGGCTCGTCGGACAAAGCAGGGGCGGAATCCGATTCGTTGGCGCCATGCGCCTCGAGGATCTTAAGCTTGCGGTGCAACGCCGAGCGTTCCATGCCGATGAACGTCGCCGTGCGCGAAATATTGCCCCCGAACCGGGCGATCTGCGCCAGCAGGTAATCCCGCTCAAACATTTCCCGTGCCTCGCGCAAGGGCAGGGCCAAAAGTTCGGATCCCTTGTCGCTGAGGGCCACCGTCGGGGCCGAGACCGTGATGTCGGGGGGAAGATCATCGGTCCGCACGGGCTCGCGCAGACGGTCAAGCGACGTCGTGATCACCACCCACTCCATCGCGTTGCGCAGCTGGCGGGCGTTACCGGGCCAGGGGTAGGCACGCAGGGCCGCCAGGGCATCTTCCCCCAGCGAACGGACGGGAAGCCCGGCGCTTTCGGCGGCGCGGGTAAGAAAATGCGTGGCGAGCGGTTGAATGTCTTCCTGACGTTCGGCCAAAGGCGACAGGGGTAGAGTCACAACGCCGAGCCGGTAAAACAGGTCTTCCCGCAAGCGCCCGGTTTCGCACGCCACACGCGGATCCCCCGCGCTGGAAGCAAACACCCGCGCATTGCTTTCAATACGGCTCGAACCGCCCCGCCGTGTAAAGGCGTTGTCTTGCAGGGCGCGAACCAGCTTGCTTTGCAGGTCCAAAGGAAGCCGCGCAACTTCGTCCAGGTAAAGGGTGCCGCCGTGGGCGCGTTCCCAGGCACCCACCGTCACGCCGTTTTGATCCTCCGCGCCGAACAAGTCGGCCTCCAGGCTCGCGCTGTCGCGGCCCACGCAGCTGAGGGTTTCAAACGGCCCTTCTGCGCGGCGGGACCGAGCGTGGACAACGCGAGCGACGGTTTCCTTGCCGGTCCCCGGAGGACCCACAATAAGCAAGCGGCTGTTGGTCGGCGCGGCCTTGTCAATCATCTGGCGAATGTGATTCAGGACCGGGGAAACCCCGATCAAAGTCTCATCGGCCCCGGCAATGACGCGCAATTCCTCGTTCTCGCGTTTCAAGCGCGCGATTTCGAGAGCATGCCTAATTTGAAGAATGAGTCGATCGGCCTTAAACGGCTTTTCGATAAAATCGTACGCCCCCCGTTTCAGGGCCGCGACTGCGGTTTCGATGGTGCCGTGCCCGCTCATCATCAGAACGGGAAGGCTAGGATGCTCGCGGCGCAGGCGGTCCAGAACCTCCAACCCGTCCTCACTGCTGCCCTGCAACCATACGTCCAACAAAACCAAGCTGGGCCGCCGTGCGGCCACTTCGGCAAGGGCGTCTTCAGCCCCGGTCGCATGCCGAGCTCCGAAACCTTCGTCTTGCAAAAGACCTTCCACCAACAAGCAGATGTCCACTTCGTCATCCACGATCAGAATATCGTAACGGCTTTCAGGAACGCGGACAGAAGAGCTCATGGGGAACAACGGCACGGGTTAATCGGAAACAAGGGTTCTCTAGCAGGTTTACTGTGGATCGGCAAAAAACAGAGGCGAGGGGGCATCACGTCTTCAACGATCCGTGAGTTCTACCGAGGCCCTGGAGGACAGGGGACCGGGCGGAACAAGCCTCCCCTTTTCCCTGTCGGAGAAGGTAAAATGCCTCGTCGCTTACGACTCGTGCGGGAGATCACCCCACGCGGGTGCAAGGTCTTCAACCTTTGGCTCCACCGCCACGGCCCGATCATCCGATCCCGCAGAGTCCTGAACGGCCTCCGTGGGGTTGTTTTTGGCATGGCGGGCGACGCGCCGCGCAGCTTTGGCCAGCGCAGCATCCAGGTCGGCCTGGGTGCAGAGGCCGAGCAGCACGGGACTATGCGGCTTGATGTTCGGCGCGTTCCAATGCGAACGGTCCCGAACTTTGGCAATGGTCGTTTTGGTGGTCCCCACAAGACGGGCAATTTGCACATCCAACAAGTCGGGGTAGGTCTTCACAAGCCATGCAATCGCGTCCGGCTTGTCGGCGCGTTTAGCAACGGGCGTGTAGCGCGGCCCCTTCGCCCGCTTTTGCGGCACGGGCAGATCGTGCGCGAGCAAAGAGAGCCGGGCGTCCTTGTCGCCTTCGCAGCGCTGAATTTCTTCGGCCGTCAACTGCTTTTCGGCCACGGGGTTGAGCCCCGTCGTGCCGACGGCCCCTTCGCCATCCGCAATTGCTTGGACCTCCAGGGGATGCAGGCCGCAGAACGCCCCAATTTGCTCGAACGTCAGCAGGGTGTTGTCAATCAGCCAAACGGCGGTTGCCTTGGGCATCAGGGGCAGAGTCATGGGGTGCATCCTTTCCGGGTTCTTCAAAACCGTCGTCGTTGCGCTGGGCCCAAAATCGGGCCACACGCTTCCCTTCCCCGAGGCCGACAAAGCCCCGGATGATCCACGAACTTTTTGCTCATCGCCGGGATCACGGGGCGCGGCGACCTTGCGGTCTCTGCACGTGCCCCTGGGTCGGCATTATACCGAAAAATGGCACGCGTTCCACTCTTTTGTTGGTTTTTTTGTCACGAAATAGGAACGGTGGCCTCGTTGGTATCGTCCTCAAGGCCGTCCCCGAGCCCCAAAAGCTCCGCAGTGTCCGCCAGAGGACGGCTACGCGGGGCCAAACCGAGGTGCCGGTACCCACCCTCGGTGAGGATGCGTCCCCGAGGCGTACGCTGCAAAAGGCCCTGTTGCAACAAATAGGGCTCAATCACTTCGTCCAGGACATCGCGCTGTTCCCCCAGCGCAGCCGCAAGAGTCTCGATCCCCACGGGGCCGCCGCCGTAATTGGCGGCCAGCAAGGTCAGGTAGCGCCGGTCCATGGCGTCGAACCCCAGACGATCCACCTCCAGCCGCGTCAGCGCCGCATCCGCCCGCGCCGCGTCAATCGTTGCGGCTCCATCGACCATCGCGAAATCCCGCACGCGCCGCAACAGCCTCCCGGCCACGCGCGGCGTTCCCCGCGACCGTCGAGCAATCTCGTCGGCCCCTGTGGGCTCAAGGATGACCCCCAGCTTCGAGGCCGCCCGCAAGACGATGCGACTGAGCTCCTCGGGTTCATAGAACGTGAGGCGCAAGGGGATTCCAAAGCGCTCCCGCAAGGGGCGCGTAATCAGCCCACTGCGCGTGGTTGCGCCAATCAGCGTAAACGGCGGCACGTCGATCCGCACGGACCGCGCGGAGGGTCCCTCGCCAATCATGAGATCCAGCTGAAAATCTTCCATCGCGGGGTAGAGGATCTCTTCCACCTGCGGATTCAAGCGGTGAATTTCGTCAATAAACAACACATCATGCGGCTGCAGGTTGGTGAGCAACGCCGCCAAATCTCCCGCCCGTGCAATCACCGGGCCTGAGGTTGCGCGGAAACTCACCCCCAGCTCGCGGGCGATAATTTGCGCGAGTGTTGTCTTGCCAAGCCCAGGTGGGCCCGCAAGCAACACATGATCCAGCGCCTGCTGCCTTTGCCGCGCCGAGTCGATGAACACAACCAAATTCGCCCGCAAGGCCGCCTGGCCCACGAATTCGGCCAGATTCTGCGGACGAAAGGCCACATCCGGCGGCTCGCCCGGCAGGGTTTCGGGCGTCACAAGCCGGGGCGTTGGGGCGGGGGCGGGTGTCATGCACCCCACCGTAGCGCAGGGCAGCCCGTACGCTCTAGCCCTTTTCACCAACAAGAGGACATTTGAGCTAAATTGTAGAATGTTGCTTTATAATCAATGACTTACAAGGCAAAAATCAGCGCTCCTTAACGCAAAAGCGTTATTCTTAGGCTCAGGTGGATCGAACAGGTGAACGATCCAAACGAGCAAAAAGGAGAGCGTGCGATGACCCAAGTTCACGTCAGCGGCCAGCAGATCGAACAAGCCGGGGGTTCCGCCGTCGGCTCGTGTTTCGCTCCCAACCAATGTGTCACCTTGGGTTCGGATGGGCGCCCCATGGGTCTGCTGGTGGTCGCATCCTTGGGCGCCAAGGCCTCCGCGTGCCGCCTGACGCCAACCATGGCCACAACGAAACCTGCTCCGAAACTGACGGTCACGCAGGCCCTGCAAAAGGCGCTGGAATCGCCCGTGCTCACGCCCCGGCAACGCATTCAGGCCCAGACCATGTTGGAAATGCAGAACATGCTCGCGCAGCGCCGGATCATGAACCTTCAGGTTCATGCGCAGCACGCCAAGCTGATGCAAACCTGGATCAAAGCCAACGTTCCCGAGGCCGAGGCTGAACGCCTTGGTTTTAGGGAATACGTGACCCCCACCCCGAAGGCCGCGCCCTTGGTCCCCCGGCAAGCGGCCCGGACGGACGCGCACTGCTACGATGCCCTGAAACCCGTGGCCCCGATTGCTCGCCAAGCCACCGCCGCCACCCTGCAGGCCGCCGCACAGAGCATCATGGGGAACCTCGGGACCGGTCTTGCCAAGGCCGCCAAGGCCGCTGCTGAACCCAGCTTCCCGCAGCTCGTTCTTCGCCGCCGTCCTCTGCGGACGCTGGAATGCGCGGCTTAGGAGGCCTTTCCAGAAGGGCTCGTCCTGGGGGAAAAAGTATTCTTGTGCTACCGTGCAACGCATGGAGACGTCAGCCCAACAGAAACACCCGTCCAAGATTGTTCCGTCACGATGGTCTTGGGCGTTGTGCCTTGCTGGACTTTTGGCGATTGCCACCCATTTTGCGCTGGTCCTTGCCCACTTTCCTAACTTTTATTCCGTCGCTCTCGCCGATGTTCCTTTGTTGGCGGTCATCGGGGTGGGCGGCATCCCCCTTGTCCTGCAAATTGCCCGGAGGCTTCTTCGGGGCGATTTTGGCGCGGATTTGCTTGCCGTCCTGGCGTTGGTCACCGGCGCTGTCCTTGGCGAATACCTGGCGGCCGTTCTGATTATTCTGATGTTGGCGGGGGGTAAGACGTTGGAGGCCTATGCCGTCCGCAAGGCGTCCTCGGTCCTACGGGCCCTGGCCGAGCGCATGCCCTCCACCGCGCATCGGAAACGGGGCGATAAAACGGAAGACATCGCGCTTGCCGAGATTGCGATCGGGGATGAAATCGTCGTGTTCCCCCATGAAACCGCGCCCGTTGATGGCATCGTTCTTCAGGGCCAGGGGTCCATGGACGAGTCGTACCTCACGGGTGAGCCCTACCGTGTGGCCAAAGCGACCGGCGCTGCGGTTCTTTCGGGGGCGATCAACGGCGAGGCCGTGCTCGTCATCCGCGCGGAAAAATTGGCGCACGATTCGCGCTACGCGCAGATCATGGGCGTCATGCAGGAGGCCGAGCAGAAGCGTCCGACCCTGCGCCGCCTCGGGGATCAGATCGGCGCTGTGTTTGCGCCCCTCGCTTTCGTGTGTGCGCTTGGGGCTGGACTTTTGACGGGCGACCCCACCCGCTTTCTGGCGGTGCTGGTTGTCGCGACCCCATGCCCTCTCTTGATTGCCATTCCCATTACGCTCATCAGCGCGATCTCGATGGCGGCGCGGCGGGGCATTATCATCAAAGACCCGACGGTGCTGGAACGGCTGCCGACCTGCCGTACCGCGATTTTCGATAAAACGGGAACGCTGACCTATGGCCAACCAGAGCTGACGGATATTCTTGTCGGAACGGGCGTTGACCGCGACGCCATCCTTCGCAGCGCCGCAAGCCTGGAGCGTTATTCCAAACACCCCCTGGCACAGGCCATCCTCGCGGCGGCTCAAAACGAAAAATTGCTGCTGGTGGACGTCGTCCGCGTGTCCGAAAAACCCGGCCAAGGCTTGACGGGCTTTGTGGCGGGGCATGATGTCCGCGTAACGCATCGCAAAAAACTTCTTCAAGAAGAGCCCGCCCTCCT
Source organism: uncultured Pseudomonadota bacterium (assembly GCA_903869345.1). Lineage (GTDB taxonomy): Bacteria > Pseudomonadota > Alphaproteobacteria > UBA9219 > UBA9219 > CAIPYM01. The sequence goes on along the minus strand of CAIPYM010000010.1, from coordinate 7,834 downwards.
TTCGTCCCTACCGCCCACGGCCCCCGGACTTGAATGCATCGTCATGGTGGACGGGCACTATGCGGCCACATTTCATTTTCGTGATGCGCCTCGGTCCGATGGGAAACGATTCATTGGGCACCTCGCCCTTTCGCACCACTTCAACAAGATCATGCTGGTCTCGGGCGACCGCGATTCCGAAGTCACCTACCTTGCGGACTTGCTCGGCATCACCGAGACGTTGTCCTCCCAAAGCCCCGAACAAAAAGTAGCAATCGTTCGTGCGGAAACCGCCAAGGCCCCCACCCTTTTCATGGGCGACGGGATCAACGATGCGCCCGCGCTGGCCTCAGCGACCGTAGGGCTGGCCTTTGGGCAGCACAGTTCCGTGACAGCGGAGGCGGCCGGGGCCGTCATTCTGGAAAGCTCCTTGACCAAAGTGGATGAGCTGCTTCACATCAGCAAGACCATGCGGCGGATCATGCTTGAAAGCGCCCTCGGGGGCATGGCCCTCAGCCTGATTGCCATGGGCTTTGCCGCGGGTGGGTTCATCACGCCCGTCATGGGGGCCTTGTTGCAAGAAGTCATTGATGTCCTGGCCATCGCCAACGCCTTGCGCCTCACCTGGGGCGGCAAGATTGCGACCGACTTCCGGTAGACCGAAAAAGGCCCTTTTCAGGGGTCGGAGGGGGCCCGGAAACCGAGCCCCAACGAGGATTGGCTCCTCGGCTAAGTCAGCTCCGGCAGCCCTTTGTCCGACAGGATTCTTGAATCCATCGGAGAAGCAAAGGGGCTTTGAAGACAGAAGCTGTGAGAAAGCGGGGGTCTTGATCGGACGGATGGAGGGTTTGAGTCCTCCACGGACGGGGTGTTAGCGGGCGACAGAGCAGGTGGTATCAGCGGGTTCGGGGACAGAGGGGGCGAGGGTCATGCCCACCTCGTGCGCCGCGCGGACCAAACGCTCCCCGATGCTTCCGACGCGTGCGGCGGCCACGGCGTAGCCCGAAGGGGCCCGACGAATGGCAGCCAACGCCTTGTCAAGCGCGACGAGGTTGGTCTGCGTGGTCATCGCCACCAGACGTTCCAACGTCTCGTCCAAGGTTGCCGGAGCGTAGAAGAATTCGCGTTCCTGAGCCATGATACCGTCTCTTTCATCCAAGTTTCCCCCGGTCCTTGTGACCGGCTTGATGAATTCACTGTATCAAGGAGGTCTAAAATTAAAGTTAACAGAATGGGGGGCGTTTTTATCTGCGCGTCGAGAATTTTTGATTACTTTTTATTGTTAGATGTTGATAAAGCATTAAAGAAAGGGGCTCCGAGAATCGCTCGCACAACCGTTTCATCATCAAAAATAAGCCTGATATTCAACACAAAAAGAGATTTTCGGTCGTCGGGTGCCCAGCGCACGGCGTCTTTGGCCGTGGTCACCAAACGCGCTCCCAAGGCCCGCGCCTCGGCGATCAGCCCGTCCCGATCGTTTGGCCCGTAGGCGTAATGGTCGGGAAAATCGTGAGTCGCAACGACCTGAATCCCTGCGGCGCGGCAAAGGGCGTAAAATTTCGCGGGCCGCCCGATTCCCGCAAACGCCAAAACGGGTCCTGCGGGGGGGGGCTCCGCACCAAAATCCGGGACCAACCGCGCCCGCACAAGGGGCTTGGAAGCCAGGCGTGGCGCAACGTTCGTTTGATCTTCGCCAATCAGGATCGTCCCCGCGCACCGCGCCAGAGCCTCGTCGGGCGGCTCCCGCAAGGGACCTGCGGGCAGCAATCGCCCGTTGCCGAACCCCACGCCGCCGTCCACCACCAGAAGGTTGCAGGTCGCCCGAAACGTGGGATTCTGAAGCCCATCGTCCACGATCAAGACTTCCCCCGAAAGGCAGGCCTCAGCCTCTGCTGCCCGCAGAGCCTCGGGACGGTCGGTGCCCTTCCAACACGGCGCGACGGCCGCCAAAAGCAACGCCTCGTCGCCCACCTCCCTCGCTGTGTGATGGGCCGGGTCCACGCGAACAGGCCCGCGCAGATCGCCCCCGTACCCGCGCGTGACAAACACCGGTGTTGAGCCTTCCCGCCGAAAAAGCCCTGCCAGCGCGATCGCCGTCGGCGTCTTGCCCGCGCCACCCGCCGTCACATTACCGAGGCAAACCGTGGGGACGTGGGGACAATAAGGCCGCCGCCCAGCACCCGCGCGATGCACCCGGCGGCCTGCGTCATACATCCATGCCCCTGGCCTCAAAAGGTGAGCCGTCAGGCTGGGGGAAGAGGTGTACCAAAACCGGGGTGTTTTCATGGCGCAAAACTCCTCTGGGCGTTGGGGTGTCTGGCGCAGATCTGGAAACACCGTGCCCCGAGGCAGCATACCTTCTTCCGTCTCTGACCGCCCGACCGATTTGTGGGAAGAATCCGGGAGGGAGGAAGAAAGCGAAAGTAATTTGGGCCTATGAGAAGGGCCACAAGTTGTGCTATAACAGACCCGGAAAGAAGGCCAAGAGGGTTCTTCAACTTGAAAGGGGGGAAATCATGCAATTTGGGGACGAAGCACATCAGGCGCTGATCGCTACTCATGCACCAATGGCGATCCAGCTTGCGGACTTGGCGGGTCTTGGGCCGGTAACGGCGACTGTGGAGACACAGAAGGAAGGACAAGCAAATGTCGAAGTCTATATTAGGCCCGTAAAAGATCAAGAGGCTGCTTTGTCTGCGCGGGGGGGGGGCGACACTTGAAGCCGCACAAATCAGATTTGATTGTCTTTCGGAGGCGATTCGAACAAAATTGCAGGAATCTTCGGGGAAAGAATTAAGCGAGGGGCTTTTGTGGGCAAAAGTAGGAAACAATTCGATAGGCCGTTCCCCAGCGGCTATACCTTGGAGTAGCAGCAGTGCAAGGGTGTTCCTGCCTTCAGATATTGAACCCTTGCAGCGCTTGTTGTCAGGGGAGACAAAGGAGCTTCAACAGTCCGTTGCCGCTCAAGCCGCTCCGAGAATCGAATCCTGCCAACGCCATCGCGCACTTGTCCCTCCGGTTATAAATGCTCTTTTTCAACAGGCAAGCGGCGAAGTCAACGGGGTTGTAGTCCAAGAGCAAGGGTTGTTTGATTGTTGGACCGTTACCCCTTGCCCACCTCCAGAAGTAGAGGGGGCCATGCAAGCGACCGCAAAAAGTATAAATGATCGGTTGTTTCCTGGAAAGACAGGGACAGGAGAACGTCTCGATGTTGGGTCCTACCATGGTATTTTGTACCTCAATGTCCCCAAAAAAGAAGGTGACCTTCAGCGCGTGGCGGATGACTTGAATCCCCCAGCTCCTTAAGACACGGATTCAAAAAGAAAGAAAACGGACCTTCAGGCACGGTCACCCCCGGATCACCGCCTCGCGCGTGCCGTCCTGAAGCTCCAGGCCGACGGAATCGCCGGGGGCAAGGGCGGCGGCGCGGGTCACAAGCCCGCCGTCCGCGTTGCGCACCAGGGCGTACCCCCGCCCCAGAACGGCGCGGGGGGACAGGGCCTCCAGCAGGGCACTCGCGCGGTCCAGGCGCACGCGCGGGGCTTGAAGGCGTTCGGCGCGGGCTCCCTCCAGACGGCGGCTCAGGGATTCAAGGCGCTGGGCCGCTAGCTTGGCCAGAACTTCGGGGTGGCGGAGCCGCCCGGCGGCCGTCATCAAACGCCCGCGCCGAACCTCGGCCAGGCGTGCGGCCGCTTGCCCTAGGCGTTCGGTCAGATCGTCCAGGCGTTGGGCCAGGGGGCCGAGGGCCCGTGCGGGCTCCCCGAGCACGCGGCGCAACAGGCCCACGCGCTCCCGCCGCACGTGCAGGAATCGCCGCAACGCGCCGACCAGACGAGCGCCTTCCTCGGCCACCGTGCTGATCAGTTCACTGCGGACGGGGACCGCCATTTCCGCCGCTGCGGTCGGCGTCGGGGCCCGCGCGTCGGCGGCATAATCCACGAGCGTGGTGTCGGTTTCGTGGCCCACGGCGGAAATAACGGGCACGGCGCTTTCGGCCACGGCCCGTACGACGGACTCGTCATTAAAGGGCATCAGGTCTTCCAAGGACCCCCCACCCCGCGCCACGATGATCAGCGAAGGGCGCGGCACGGCCCCCCCCGGCGGCAGGGCGTTAAAGCCGCGCACGGCAGCGGCCACCTGCATCGCGGCCCCTTCCCCTTGCACGAGCGTTGGCCACACGATGACTCGGCGCGGGAATCGGTCGCGCAGGCGGTGCAAGATGTCCCGAATCACGGCCCCGGTCGGGGACGTCACAACGCCGATCACCTCGGGCAAAAACGGCAAGGGCTTTTTGCGGGCGCTGTCGAAAAGCCCCTCGGCGGCCAGACGCGCTTTGCGTTCCTCCAGCATTTTCAAAAGCGCGCCGACCCCGGCCAGCTCCATGCGGTCAATGATCAGCTGGTAGCGCGACTGTCCAGCATAGGTCGTGAGCCGCCCCACGCAGACAACGTCCATCCCCGCCTCGGGCTTCACGCCCAGCCGCGCAACCTGCCCGCGCCAGCACACGGCGGCTAAAACGGCACCCTCATCCTTCAGCGTCAGGTAAAGGTGTCCGCTGGCGGGGCGCGAGCACGTGCCGATCTCGCCGCGCACGCGCACCACACCGAACGCGTCCTCCAGCGTTCGCTTCAGTTGCTGCGCGAGGGAGGTCACGGTAAACTCGGCAGGCGAGTCGTTCGGGGGCGCGTTCAGCGCATCCAGAAGGGGGGCGTCGGTTGTCGGCGTTCGGCTCATGCGTCCACCTTACCGCGAGATCGCGGCATTTCCCAAGGCGTCATCCCACGTTTCTGAGGCCCTTACGGAGGTTCTTCCCCATGCGAGTCCTGGTCATCGGCGAAGGCGGGCGTGAACATGCCCTCTGTTGGGCGTTTGCGCGGTCCCTGCTCTGCGACAAGATCTTCTGCGCCCCCGGCAACGCCGGGATTGCGAACGTGGCGGAATGCCTGGACGTTGAGGTGATGGACACCCCAGGGATTTTAGACGCCTGCCTGCAGTACAGCATCGATTTTGTGATGGTGGGGCCCGAATCGCCCCTGACGCAGGGGCTCGCGGACCGTTTGCGCGAAAACAAAATTGTGTGCTTTGGACCCTCGCAGGCGGCGTCGTTGCTCGAAGGCTCCAAGAGCTTCACGAAAGACCTCTGCCTTCAGAACAACATCCCGACGGCGGCTTACGCGCGCTTCACGGACCCCGAGGCCGCCAAAAAGCACGTGCAAGAGCACGGCGCTCCGGTTGTCATCAAGGCTGATGGCTTGGCGGCGGGCAAGGGCGTGACGGTTGCGCACACCGAAGCCGAGGCTTTCGCGGCCATCGATGCGGCCCTCAGCAAACACGCGTTTGGCGACGCGGGCGACGAGATTTTGGTGGAAGAGTTTTTGGTGGGGGAGGAGGTCAGCTTTTTCGCCCTCTGCGATGGCGTCACGGCCGTTCCCTTCGCGGCCGCGCAAGACCACAAGGCCGCGCTGGATGGCGACCTCGGCCCGAACACCGGCGGCATGGGGGCCTACTCACCGCCCCCGCAGTTCGATGCCGCGATGCAAGAACGAGTCATGCGGACGATCATTCAACCCACGTTGGACGCTATGCGAGCGCGGGGCACGCCGTTCACGGGCGTCTTGTTCGCGGGCCTGATGATCACGGCCGATGGGCCCAAGCTGATTGAATACAACGTCCGGTTTGGCGACCCGGAAACGCAAGCCATTCTGCCGCGTCTGCGTTCGGACTTGCTGGCCGTTGTCTCCTCCATGGCCATGGGACGTTCTTTGCCGGAGCCGCTTCAGTGGTACGACTTCGCCTCTCTGTGTGTCGTCATGGCCAGCAAGGGCTATCCGGGACCTCACGAGGTGGGGTCCGTGATTCACGGGCTCAACAAAGCCCTGGAGATTCCCGACAGCGTTATTTTTCACGCAGGGACAGCGCACGGGAAACGCGGCGAGATCCTCTCGGCGGGGGGGCGCGTTCTGGGCGTCACGGCCTGGGGCCCCACCATTGCGGCAGCGCAAGCGCGGGCTTATGAAGTCGTGGATCGCCTGGATTGGCCCCAAGGCTATTGCCGCCGGGACATCGGGTGGCGGGCCGTTCAAGCCCTCTCAGCGTTTCCGTCCTCGGCGGCCTAAAGCGTACGTCCCCGAAGGGGGGCGTGATGACGAAGGACATGACGGGATCGGTTGTGCCACGCACGGTGTCCTCTACCTCCTGGGGTCCTGATGTCGGCTGTTCTTTTTGTCTATGTCACGGCGCCAAGCCGTCCCGTTGCTGAAGAGCTGGCACGAACGGCTGTCACGGAGCGCCTTGCGGCGTGTGCGAACGTCTTCCCTGGGGTGCGGTCGTTTTATCGGTGGGAGGGAGAGGTCCAGACCTCGGACGAGGTGGTCCTGATCCTTAAAACCCGCGCCGAGCGCTTTGACGCGCTTGCCACAAGAATCCGCACGCTGCACCCGGCCACGTGCCCCTGTATCGTCGCCGGATCCCTCAGCCACGGGACGCCGGACTTTTTGGCCTGGGTGGTTCATGCGACCGAGGACGCTTGAGGAATCTTCGGCCTAAGCCAAGCGATGAAGGGCACAAACGGAAGACCCTTGGGCTTCACGACGTGGGACAAGGCAGGGGACAGAAAAGGGCAAAAAATCTAATCACCTGAAAAACAACGATAAAACAAGAGAAATTGGCGAAAGGGATGACCGCCTAAGTTAGGCTGTAAGTCATTGCTTTTCATTGTTATTTACAACCGAGAGGAATTATCTCCCCCAATTTCTCCCCCTAAATAAATGCCGTTGAACACCGAAACGATCCATGGTTTTTGTTAACACCATAGGAAACAAGGATCATATCCTACCCGGTTGGAAAAAACATAGGATATAGTAGTATTATTATATAATCGAAACGATTCTCCCAAGGGGGTCTATAGGGTGTATTGTTATCCCACCGGAACAGTCTACCTCGGTGGGAAGGATGATACTATTTCCTCGCTATTATAGTGAGAGTGTCCATTGTTCCGCGCCTGCTAGCAGCTGGGGGCCTTCTTTATCTTGATAACGCGTGCGCGTGCGTACTGCTCAGAAAACTCCCCCCATATACGTGCGCGTGCGTAGTTCGCTTGGAACTCTTCCCCCTATACGCGTGATATCCGCGTGCGCGATGTCGGCGGAAACCCCCTTCACGCTCAAGAGATTTATCCGGTGGGCGTGTGTCCGGTGAGATCATCGTTAAGCGTGAGGGCTAACTGTTAAGGAATGTTAACATCCCATACCTAGGGACACACTGGGGCCGGAATATCCCTTAGCCGAAAATGTTACGGGAAGGACCCGTTGCGGATACGTTTTAAGACTATATGCCTAGGCCAGGTGTGGGGCTTGAATATCCCATACCCGGAATTATGCCAGGAAGGACCCGTGCGCTTACGATGCGAGGGACCAGAGAGGTTTTGAGCCCTCACGCCCACCAGAGGAACGGTAGAAGCGCTGGGTGACGCCCCGTCCGCAATCAATGGTAGCTGTGTCCGCATCCAGCGCGATCACCGAGTGGCCCTCCAAGAGCAGCACAAGGCCCGAGGCTCCAGGGTTCACCTCGGGGGCGTAGGGTGACACCCCGAAGGCGTCTACAGGGCTCCATCCCAATGCAGCGGCCTGCTTGCCCCATGCGTCGGCAAACCTCCCACCATCGTCAAGGATTTGCTCCCACCGTGCCTCAGTGAACGATGCGGGGGGTGTCATCGTGAAGAGAGTTGCGGCCTCGGTCGACCAGTCCGGCGCGTGCCCGTTCGCCTGGATGATCCCCGCCCGCTCTTCTACTTCGGCGGGGTCGGGCACCTCATCCACTGGGGCGGTGGGCAGGGGGTTGTCATTGCCGACTGGTG
>CAIPYM010000009.1 GCA_903869345.1 uncultured Pseudomonadota bacterium | reverse complement strand
GTGACTTTTTCTTGAGATTGCTGTATTTCAGCTCGGATACGCTGCGTCGTCGTGGCGCGTTTGTGCAGTACCTGTCCCATAGTCTCTCCCGTTCAAGTGGGACCCATCTTATACCACTACTTATTGGGACCAAACAGTTAGCTTACCTGAGAGCGTGTGCAGAGTCCAACAAAACGTCGTTGGTTGAGCACCTTCTGACGCTCACCGGGCTTCAGCCGACAATGCCCCGCCCCTGGATCAACATCTTCAGCGGCGGTTTGCATGATCTGTCGGGACAGCAACCCTTTCAGCAAATCATGGTGGTTCCGCAAGGTGCGACCATGAGAGAACGTCTCGGTGTTGGGATCGCATTTTACAACGCCATTCAACAAAAAGCGGTGGGCGACTCGGGATACCGTGGACTCTCGGATTCAAGCGGGCTGATCCTCCAAGGCGCACCTCCTGAACAATTGCTCACCATGATTCGGAAAACTGGAGAAGAACTTTGTCTTCAGGGCCAATACGACATTGCCATTGACGTCGCCGCCGAACACTTGCGCAGAGAGGGTGGCCACTATCAGTGCGGAGGAAAGGCGTACGATGGTCCGGCTTTCGTGGACTATCTTGAGGGGCTCGCCCAGACCTATGACATCCGCTTGCTCGAAGATCCGTTCGACGCGCAAGATCCCGAACAATGGAAGGTTTTGAAAGCTCGCCTGAGTGGACACACACAGCTCATCGGCGATGATCTGTTTGCGACCAGCCCAGGCAACATCGATCCGACCTTAGCCGACGGGATTCTGATCAAGCCCAATCAAAACGGTACCTTGACGGGAACCCTTGAGGCGGTCCGCATGGCGCGGGGACACAACATGTTTCTCTGCGGTTCGCATCGGTCGCTCGAAACGGAAGACACGTTCCTGGCGGACCTGGTCGTCGCCACAAGGGCCGAGTTCATTAAAATCGGGGGGCCGCGGCGTAATGACCGCATCGCCAAATACAACCAATTGCTCCGAATCGCTGCAGCCCTGGACCTCTAGAGCCAAACCCGCCAAGCAACGCCCGCGCAGCCCCCTAAATCCCAAGGGTTAAGGCCCCGCGCACGGTCCGGCGTGCAGTTCTCTGATGCGCCTCAGACTATAATCGTCGCGGGGGTTTTCCGATCGACCCAAGGCGGCTTCAAGGGGCTCCAGCAACGTACAGTTAAACTTAGGATTCTGAAGAAGCTGCTGAACGACAAAACTCTCCGTGGTTGTCGCGGCGATCTCTTGCAGGATTTCCTTAGGCACAGAAGGGTTTTTGGCAAGCCAACGATCAAGTCCGCTGATGATAGCCGGACGTTGGTGATACAGTTCGGAGAGGATTTCGGGCGGCGTGTTTTCGTGAGCGGCCAGAGTATCCAAAAAAGAGTAGAGTGGTAGGAGGTGAGCTCGATAGACACGCTCCAGGGTTTCAGATCGGCAGTGTGGATTCCGTATGCTCGCAAGGGTCAGCTCGGGCACGTCGGCCAGACGATCCAGCGTTTCAGGTGAGACAAAAGGGGTTCCCAACAAAGGCAGAAGAAAATTGCGATCCGTGGCATGGTCAACAATCAATTTTTCAACAATGTCGTTCTCTCGGCCGGGATTCTGATCGAGGGCCTCTTGGATCACCTGCCTGTTGCGTTCCATTTCTTCTCGAATCGCGGCGTTTTTCGCGTCCCGTTCCTGATTAAAGGCCAGGGTCCCGAACCCCTGATGGACCAGAAAAACAGGAACGCTTAGGGCTGTGGCAAGACAGATCCAACCGACGATACGCCAAACGAGGTTGGAAGACGGTTTGAGTTGAGCAAAAAGCACCCCCATAACAGTCGCAAAGACGGCGTAGCCAGGCAGAAACAGAAAGCTAATAACAGCCGTTGATGAACGTGACTGCAAGATGCCCCACGAGCCTGTCACGAGCGTGAGTGCCCCCAGGCCCAACGCCAGAAACAAACCGCGACGATGTTTTTTGTAGGCGTGTGGAAACAGGGCGATCAGGGTGAGGAACGCGATCAACGTCAGGGGCAGGAACAGGGGCAGGAACATCCACAGTTAATCCAAGGGGGATGAGGGAGGCGGCTTCAGACCGCCCAAAGCCGTCAGACGGTCACGGCGTTCGGCGTAGCGGCCTTCGAGGAAAGGCGTTGTCAAGAACGCTTCCAGGCAGTCCAGCGCGACGAGCTCCCCGGTCATTTCGGCCCCCAGGCCCAAGACGTTGGCGTCGTTATGGGCGCGGGCCATACGAGCCATGGTCGAGTTCAGGCACAGGGCTGCGCGGACGGCTTGGTAGCGGTTGGCGGCCATGGTGATGCCATTCCCGGATTTGCAGATCACAACGCCCAGCGCGGAAGGGTTGGCGGCGATAGCTTCGGCCATTTTGATGGCGTAATCGAGGCTGTCGCATCGCTCGTCCGAAAACGTTCCAAGGTCACGGACGTCGCCGCCCTTTTCGGAAAGCCAGGCGAGGAACAAGGCCTTCAGGCGAAAGCCGCCGTGGTCGGCCGCCAGAAAGAGAGGAACAGGACGGATCGTCATAACGCGTTGTATAAAGTGAGAAAGGGCGAAAGAAAAGGAATTTTTCTCCCCTCAACGAAAAGGGGAGCGACCCTGGGTCGCCCCCCCTTCCTCAACACCGTCCACGTGATGTTAGCGCGTGGACACTTGTTCGTCCTCAAACGCGGGCGAGGGGGGGGCAATCCCCAAGGTCTTGTTGCGGTACTGGAGGTACATGCTCCGCATTTGGGCATACATGTCCAACGATCCCGCCTGAAGGGATTCGAGAGGATCGATCGCCGCTTCGCGCTGGACAACCGCCGTCGCTCCCATCGACCCCAGCGAGAACGTGTCGCGGGCGTACGCGCCCCCGGCAGCGTCCGCAACGTAAGGCCAGGGCAAGGTCAACGAATCGGCCGCTAAGCCCACCGCGTCCCGCGCCGTCGAAGGCCCAAAAAGTGGAAGGACGAGGTAGGGGCCCGAACCCACACCCCACACATGGAGCGTCTGGCCAAAGTCACCCTGCTGCTCGGGGAGTTGCCATTCGCTGGCGACGTCGTACAGACCGCCAAGGCCCACCGTTGTGTTGATGATAAACCGAGCAAACGTTGTGCTGGCTTCGTTGGCTCTACCTTGCAGCAGGTTGTTGGCGAAAATAACGGGCTCGCCCATGTTGGACAGAATCGCCACCAGACGATCACGCAAGCCAGGGGGAACCGTCACGCGGTACAGTTCGGCGATGGGCTTCAGCAACAGCCGATCCATAAAATCGTTGGCGTCAAACACAACGCGGTTGACGGGCTCCAGGGGATCCTCAGCCCCTTGAATGGTTGTGGAAGGGGTGACCGATGTCGGCGATTCGCCGCTGGGTGCCGTGCTGCACGCCGCCAAGACGAGGCCCACGGCAAGGACAGCCGTACGAGGAGAGGGAAGAGTGATGAGCATGACGATTCTCCAGGGTTGTCATAAGGCAAAAGCATCGGGGGTCAAAAACGAAGGAGCACAGCGTACTGTGTCTTGGACGGTTCGCCAAGATGATTCGTGAGCTTCCGCGCAGGGGGGCCTTTGGGCCCTACCAGGCCTCAGCAAGCGCAAGGCCAACCCCGCCGAGCAGGGCGGCCCCCGGCAGCGTAATGATCCACGCCATCAGCACCCGCCCCGCAAGGGGCCACCGAACGGCCCGTCGGTTGCGGGCGAATCCCGTGCCAAGGACCGCGCCGGTCGTTACGTGGGTGGTTGAAACGGGCAGGGTCAGCAGGGTGGCCAGCAAAATGGAGGACGCCGCCGCCGTCTCGGCGCAGAACCCCCCGATGGGTTTCAGGCGTGTCAGGCGGCGGCCCAGGGTCTCGACAATGCGCCACCCTCCCCACAGGGTTCCCAAGGCGATGGTGCCGTACGAGAGGACGAGCACCCACCACGGAATCGCAAAATGGTCCAGATGGCCTGAGACGATAAGCGCACCCGTGATGATCCCCGCCGTCTTTTGAGCGTCGTTCCCGCCGTGAGTCAGGCTGAGAAAGGCGGAGGACAGCAGCTGCAGGCGCCCAAACCAGACATCCGAAAATATCCCGGCCCACTTGGTCCGCGCGACCAACATCAGCTTCATGAGCCCCCCGCCGAGCACGAGGCCCAAAAGCGGCGCAACGACGATAAACACCAGAGTCTTTCCCCACCCGCTTGCGAGGATCACGTCCGGCCCGTTGCGCCAGCCTGCCGCCAGCGCATGATGCACAATCGCCGCACCTGCGTACCCGCCCAAGAGCGCGTGCGAGGAACTGGTGGGCAACCTGAGCCACCACGTCAGAATCCCCCATGCCGTGGCCCCCACAAGCCCGGCCAGGATAACGCCGGGCGAGACCGCGTTCAGGTCCACCATGCCGCTGCCGACGGTCTTGGCCACATCGGTGTCAAACACGAGAACGGCGAGGAAATTGAAGCTCGCCGCCCAGAGCACCGCCTGCCGGGGAGTCAGCACCTTGGTCACAACAATCGTGGCAATCGAGTTCGAAGCGTCGTGAAAGCCATTCACGAAATCAAACGCCAGCGCCGCAACGATGGTCACCACCAGCAAAACCAGGGCAAGGTCCATCACACCGCACTCCTTGAGCCCCCCCTTTTGGGGACGCTTCCCATGAAGGTTATACACGTTTTGGGCAGGGGAGTGCGCCGCGCGTTGATGGACATGACGTGTGGGCCCGAGACCTTGCGGTCTTACCGACTGACAAAGCCCTGCGTAACAGGATAACGGCGGTCGCGGCCCAGGTGTCGGCGCGTAACCTTGGGGCCGGGGGGAGCTTGGCGACGCTTGTATTCCGCGCGGTAAAGCTTGGTCGTCACGTCCTCCACCAGGGTGCGCGCGAACCCCCGCGCCACCAGGGTTCCCGCGTCGACGTCGTCCTCAATGAGCCCTTCGAGAATCCCGTCCAATGTGTCGTACGGGGGCAGCGTGTCCTGATCCGTTTGCTGCGGGCGGAGCTCGGCACTGGGGGGCCGCTCCAGGATGATGTCGGGGATGACGGGTCCCGGCGGACCAAGGGCCCCCGGCGGCACCTGTGCGTTGCGCCACCGCGCAAGCCGGTAAACGCGCGTTTTGTAAACGTCCTTGAGGGGCGCGAACCCTCCGCACAAATCGCCGTAGAGCGTTGAATACCCAACCGCCAGCTCGGACTTGTTGCCCGTCGCCAAAACGAGGCTCCCGTCCGCGTTGGAAAGCGCCATCAGCAGCGTTCCCCGGATTCGCGCTTGCAGGTTTTCTTCCACAAGACCGCTGCGGCGCGGCAAGGGGCGGAGCGGCACCAGTGTGTCCAGGAACTGCTGGTGGAGCGGGTCAATCGGCATGGTCTCCAACACAACGCCAAGCGTCTGAGCGACACTTTCTGCACCCTCCAGGCTGATGGGGGCCGTGTAGGGCGAAGGCATCATCACGAACCGTGCCCCGGCAGGCCCCAACGCGTCCACGGCCAGCGCCGCGACGAGCGCACTGTCCACCCCGCCCGACAGTCCCAAGAGTGTCCGTTTAAAGCCATTTTTGCGGGCGTAATCCCGCACGGCGATCACGAGGGCTTGGTACATCGCGCCGTCGGCGTCGTCCGGCGGTTCCGCCTCGTCGCTCTGCGGTGGAGTCGCCTTGGTGATGTCCACAACAGTAAGGTCCTCGGCCCAGGCCGCAAGCCGCGCAACAGGTGTGCCGCCCCCGTCCAACACGAACGAGGCCCCGTCAAACACAAGTTCGTCTTGCCCACCCACTTGGTTCACGTACACCAAGGGCAAGTTGGTCTCGCGCGTTCGCGCCCGCGCGACCCGAAGGCGCAGGGCTGGTTTGCCCTCCTCAAAGGGACTCGCGTTCAGGGCCATCAGAACACTGGCGCCCTCGGCTTTGAGGGCCGTCGCGACCTCGGGCGTCCACATATCCTCGCAAATCATGACCCCCACTTTTTCGCCGCTTTGAAGCGTGAAGGGATGGGGTGAGGGCCCCGGTGTGTACACGCGCTTTTCATCAAACGGGCCGTACGTCGGCAAAAGGCGCTTGCCGTAAACCGCCCGTACGGTCCCGCCTTCCAGCAAAAGGGCCGCATTCCAGAGCGCTTTCGAGGCGTCATCCCGCCACGGGGCCCCCACGATCAGCGCGGGCCCTCGGGCCGTCTTTTTGGCCAGCGTGTGCAGGCTCCCCCGCACGGCGTCTTGAAAGGCGGGCTTGAGGACCAAATCTTCGGGCGGGTAGCCGCTCAGCACCAACTCGGGCACCACCACCACGTCCGCACCCGCATCCTTGGCCGTGTTCCAAGCCTTCAGGACCGCTTCCCGGTTGGAGACCAGCGCGCCGACCGTGGGGTTCAGTTGCGCCACCGCGACACGCAAAACGAAGCTCCTACTCGGCCGGAGGGGTTGGCGCGACGACAGCGTACGCAGGGGCCGGGAGGGTGCCCGCGTGTAGCTTTTGAATGAGCATCTGCGCTTCCTGAATGATGATCTGGCCGCTGACTTGCGCGTCGTTCTCGGCTTCCTGCGCGACGCAATTCATGGCGTCTTCCACGCTGCGCACATAGGGCGCATGCCCGGCGCTCCGCGCGTTCAGGTCGTCAGCAGGCGTTTCGGGGTCTTGGGGAGCCCCCCCCACACCTTGCGGCATGTCGCAGGCCGTCGAGGTCCAAACGCCTTGTCCGTTTACAAACGACAGCGTTCCTGCATGAACCGGACTGGCCATGATGACCAACCCAACCCAAAGAGCCACGTTCAGGACCCCGGTTGATGTGATGTGCATACCTGCCTCCCTCCCTGGAACTCGGGATTCCCAACGCCCCACACTTTACGCCCTCCCTCCCCACGGAACCAGAGGCTGAACACGTTCAAAACCAATCGATTGCAAAGACCAAGGGTGGAGGCATCTTAACGGGATTGACTATGAAGCGCTCTCTTCCGTCAGCAGCGCAAACCATTTTGCAGCCAGGGTGATGTCCTCGCGCAAGGAGGCGCGGCGAGCCGCCAAAAAGGGGTCTTCGCCCACCCCGAGGGCGCGGTCGGCGTCCTCCAGCGTCGCAACCTCCATCACACCGTCCACGTCCCTAAAACATTCCGAAAGAGCAACAGCAAGAACCAAGGACCCCGTGGCCTCGGCTACGTCGGCCAGGGCAACAAACCGAAAGGCGTCATAAGCCCCTATAACGCGCCCTAGTGCGTCCAAGGCCTCGGGGGGTTGTGCCCTCGGCATGACACCTTCCGTCGCATTCAGGCGCGATCCCAGTGCGTTGGCACACCATTCGAGAAGCGAGTCACACAGCACCGCCTGCCGTCGCGCCAGGTCCTCGGGCCTGGGGGCGCGGTAACACACCACGTCCCCCCCTGCCAGAAGACCGTGAACGAGCCGATGCGCCTTTTTCGCGCGAGCTTCAGGCGACATGTCCAGCGCCGTGAACACGAGCGGCAAAAGGGGCGGCACGGGAGGAGGAAGCGGCAGTCCCGCCCTCGCCCGCTGGATCCACCGTGCCCCGAGGGGGCTTTCAGGCGGGCGCAGCGCCTCGGCCACCGCTTCGGCCAGGGCCCGCGTGGGGAGCGTCACCACCCCCCGCCCCGCCGGGGTTGCCAGGGGGCCCCCCCCTTCCCACCGCACGGAAAACGCGCCGGAAGGCTCCTGCACAGCGACGTAACAGGTAGCCACGTTTACGATCCGCCCCCGAGCAGCTTGCCCAGTCCCTTCTGAAGATCCCCGAGCCCTTGCCCGCCGCCGAGCCCCTGCAGGGCGTCGTGCCCAAATTTTTTCAAGGGGCTCATCACCTTGCGGCCCAGATCCCCGCCGAAAGAGCTTGGCACCAACACCTGATTGTCCCGCGAGGCCCCGGCCGTCTTGGAAGCGCCGCCGTGCACAATTGCTTCAACGCAGGCGTTCCGCCCCCCTTCCGAGGGCCCGATAACAGGCACCCGATTGACGGGAGGGGTGACGCCCACCGCCGAGAGATTCAGGCTTTTACCAAGGAGGTTTTCCGCGATGCCCTGGACGCTCCCCATCACGCCAGCTTGATCCACGCTCACCTGGGGACGGGTGATCGGCCCCTGGATTTGCAGCGTCGGTGCCAGGGCCGCGGCCATTTGGCTCTTCAGGCGCGTCCAAAGAATCACATCCAGCGTTTCGGTCCCCAGGTTTGCGCCCCCTTGACCCATCACCGTTGCGAGGGGTGAATCGCCGATGAAACCCTGAATCATGGCCTGGCCCTTGTTCATAACCAGCCGCCCGGCCATGCACGCAAGGGGCGTCTGAAGCATGTCGGGGATTCCTTGCCCCAGAAGCGAGGACGCGATCCCCGCCACCCCCGAGAAAGCGGGCAGGGTTACGCCCCCTCCCTCCCCCAGCAGGGCAACGTTGACGCGCCCGGTCGCGGAAGAAGCCAGCGCATGGGGGCTCGCTCCGATCGCCACGAGGTCCACATCCAGATCCGTTGAACCCCTCAACACACGCTCGGCCCCTCCGAGGCCCGAGGCGGCTTGGCTGAGATCCACGTGGCGGCCCGTGATCAAAAGCGCAAGGCGTGCGGGCAGCGTGTCCGCCTCTAATTTCAGCTGGCCCTCGACGGTTCCTCCCCCCGCCTTCATCGTGAGGGGCGAGACAAACAGTCGCCCGTTCTCCAAGCTGGTTTCTGCCACAACATCCTGCACCGTGATGACGCCAACCGTGAGCGTCCCGACCTGAATCCGAACCTCGGCGTCCAGCGCCTTGAGCCCCGTCTCGTTCAACGGGCGGTCGCTCAGGAGACGCGCGGTGGAGGCGGGTGTCGCCGACGACGTGGGGGAGGAAGAAGACTCGATCGTCCCCGAAGCCAACAGCCCCTCAAAATCCGCCGGGTTCAAAAGCGGCGATTCCAGCGTGGCCGTCAGATGCGGCTTTGCCCCGCTCCACGCCAGCTTTCCTTGCCCTCGCACGGACGAATCCCCCGCCGTCAGGTTCAGGCTTGTCACGTCCACGGTCTTGGCTTGCGGATTCACATCCCCCACACCCTCCAGCACAACGTTCGCGTACGTCAGACTCCCCGAAAACGATGTGTCGCGCCCATCCGTCACAAGCGGCTCCAGGGGACCGCCGTTCAGGGTGAAGGTCACCGGCGTGCCCTGAATCGTCGCCGCGAGGTGCAGCGCCGTCCGCGTGGAGGTCATCGCCAGTTCAGCGTTTTGCAGAGTCACCGTCATCGGCGCGGCCCCCTGGTTCCGCCACGTGATCCGCATGTTGGTCACGAACGCCTTTTCGAGAATCGGGAGGACCATCGGTCTGGCCTTGGTCGCGTTCACCTCCGTGGCCGGGGGTGCACGTTCCGCCGAAGGAACCGCCGAGGGCACCAAATCGGGGCCCAAAGCCCACGCTTTTTGCCCTGCCGGACCCACCTCAAGGTTGGCCGTCACATCCACAAGGGTCAGGGAGGAAATCACGATCCGTTGCGCAAGCAGCGGCGCAAGCTTCAAGCCCAGATCCAGCCGTTCCGCCTCGACCAAAAAAGGAGTCTTGGCCCACGCAGGGTTCGCAACGCTGACCCGGCGGAGCGACAGGTGCAGCCCCCCGGACCACGAAATCCCGAGGCTGAGCGGCCCGTTGAGGGCAACCGTTCGGCCCAGGGCGTGGCTCAAACCCTCCGTCAGGCGTGCGCGGCCCTCGGGCGTATTGAGGGTCTGCGTCCCCCACCACAGGCCCGCCGCACCGATCAACGTCCCCAGAAGAATCACACTCACGAGAATCATCAACCCGCGACGCACAAGCCGTTTGAGCGTGATCATGAGGACTCCTCCTTGCGTTTCCGGTCGCGCAGCGCGGCCCAGTACTCCAGACGTTTGGTGATGTCGCGCTCAAAGCCCCGCGCTACGGGCCGGTAAAACGTTTGCCGCCCCAGCGATTCGGGAAAGTAATCTTGGCCCGAAAACGCTTCGGGCGTGTCGTGGTCATAGATATACCCCTTACCGTAACCCTCTGTCTTCATGAGCCGCGTGGGGGCGTTCAGGATGTGCTTGGGCGGCATGAGCGACCCACCGTTCCGCGCGGCCTCTTTCGCCTGCTTCAGCGCCACGTAAGCCGCGTTCGATTTCGGGGCGGTCGCCAGGTAAATCACCGCTTGGGCCAGCGCGAGATCCCCTTCCGGACTGCCAAGGCGCTCGTAGGCTTTCCACGCCGCCAGAGTGACGACCAGGGCTTGAGGGTCCGCCAGGCCGATGTCTTCGCTCGCGCACCGTGCCAAACGACGGGCGATGAACCGAGGGTCCTCGCCGCCCTCCAGCATCCGCGCAAACCAATAAAGCGCCGCATCGGGATCGGAGCCCCGCAGCGCCTTGTGGAGTGCACTGATGAGGTTGTAATGCCCCTCGGCCGCACGATCGTACAGAGGCGCACGGCGCTGCGCGATCTCGGCCAACGCAGCGGGGTCCAGGAGCGGAGCATCGGGGGCATGCCCGGCCAAGACGGACTCCACCAGCCCCAAGAGCGCCCGCCCGTCCCCGTCCGCCATCGCCCCGAGCGCCGTTCGCGCTTCGGCGGTCAGCGGCAGAGGCCGCCCTGCGTTCTCGGTCGTTTCCGCCCGCGCCAAAAGGGTTTCAAGCGCCGCCTCGTCCAGACGCCGCAGCACCAGGACTCGGCACCGCGACAGCAAGGCCCCGTTCAGCGCAAACGACGGGTTTTCCGTTGTCGCGCCCACAAGCGTCACCGTCCCATCCTCCACATAGGGAAGAAGCACATCTTGTTGAGCCCGGTTAAAGCGGTGGACCTCGTCCACAAAAAGCAGCGTGCCGTGCCCCTCGGCGCGACGCGCAGCGGCAGCCTCGAACGCGCGGCGCAAATCGGCCACGCCCGAGGCCACGGCCGCCACAGCCTCAAACGCCAGGGACGTCTCATCGGCCAAAAGCCGTGCGAGGGTCGTCTTGCCGCACCCCGGCGGCCCCCAGAGGATCATGGACGACAGCCGTCGTGCAGCCCGCGCCCCAGGCCCGAGCGGTCCCCGAGCCCCGAGCAGGTGGTCTTGCCCCACAACCTCCGCAAGGCTTCGCGGCCGGAGCCGATCGGCCAGGGGAGCCCACGCCGGAGCCGCTCCCGCGCGCACGCCGTCATCGGGCCCGGCAAGAGGCGCCTCGGGGGACAAAAGATCGCTCATCAGAAGGGGAAGCTACCAAAAACCGCCCGCGAGAGACAGGCGGAGGAAGACGCCCCAAAACCGGGACTTGGGGAATCGTGAT
Source organism: uncultured Pseudomonadota bacterium (assembly GCA_903869345.1). Classification (GTDB taxonomy): domain Bacteria; phylum Pseudomonadota; class Alphaproteobacteria; order UBA9219; family UBA9219; genus CAIPYM01. The sequence continues at coordinate 42,485 of CAIPYM010000009.1, read as the reverse complement.
CGTCCTGTTAGGGTGCCCCGCTTTGGCCCAAGGAACGGACAGGAGAAGTGTCATGACAAAGCCATCCGAAACGACGATTGCCCATGATTTTCAGGTTGCTGACCTTTCGCTCGCCGCGTGGGGCCGGAAAGAGATCACACTGGCCGAGGCCGAAATGCCGGGGCTCATGGCCCTTCGGGCCGAGTTCGGGACATCCAAGCCTTTGACGGGCGCGCGCATCACCGGCTGTCTCCACATGACCATTCAGACGGCGGTTCTGATGGAAACGCTGCTGGCCCTGGGCGCAACGGTGCGCTGGTCGTCGTGCAACGTCTTTTCGACGCAAGACCACGCAGCGGCGGCCATGGCCGCAGCGGGTATCCCCGTGTTTGCTTGGAAGGGCATGACGGAAGACGAATACCTCGCGTGCATTGAAAAGACGCTCTCAGGTCCCAACGGGTGGCGGCCCAACATGCTGCTCGATGACGGTGGGGACCTTACGAACCATCTGCACGACAAGCACCCGGATCTCCTGAACGACGTGCGCGGCGTGTCCGAAGAAACGACGACGGGCGTTCACCGTTTGCATGAACGCATGAAGGCCGGGACGTTGCGTGTGCCCGCGTTCAACGTGAACGACAGTGTGACAAAGTCCAAGTTCGACAACCTTTACGGGTGCCGTGAGAGCCTTGTGGACGGCATTCGCCGCGCAACGGACATCATGTTCGCGGGCAAGGTAGCCGTGGTCTGCGGGTACGGGGACGTTGGAAAAGGTTCCGCGATGAGCCTACGCAGCGCCGGGGCGCGCGTGCTTGTCACCGAGGTGGATCCCATCAACGCCCTGCAAGCCGCGATGGAAGGCTATGCCGTTGTGACGATGGACGAGGCCGCGCCGCTGGGCGACGTGTTTGTAACCGCGACGGGCAACGTGGACGTCATCACGCTGGAGCACATGCGGGTCATGAAAAACCGCGCGATTGTCTGCAACATCGGGCACTTCGATTCCGAGATTCAGATCAACGCGCTGCAAAATTACGTTTGGGACGAGGTCAAGCCCCAGGTGGACGAGGTTGTGTTCCCGGACGGCAAGCGGCTGATTGTCCTGGCCAAGGGGCGGCTCGTGAATCTGGGATGCGCAATGGGGCACCCGAGTTTCGTCATGAGCGCGTCGTTCACAAACCAGGTCCTTGCGCAGATGGAGCTGTGGACGAACCCCGGCACTTACGAGCGCAAGGTCTACACGCTGCCCAAGCACCTGGACGAAAAAGTGGCGCGGCTGCATCTTGGAAAGCTCGGCGTTCACCTCACAACGCTGACCCCTCAACAAGCCGCCTACCTCGGCGTTTCCCCCGAAGGTCCCTACAAAGGCGAGGGGTACCGGTATTAAGGCCGACAGGCTGAGCCGCCCCCCCGCAGGAGGATGGGAAAATTTTTGACAAGTCCTCCTGACGTGCGTATAAGTCCGCCTTTCCCGAGGATGTCGCCGGGGGTTTTGCCTTGTGCAAAAGCCAACGGTGCGCCTCCCGCTTGGGCGGGGCAGGAAGAATCGGGACAACAGCAAGAAGAAAGGAACCTCGCATGACCAAACGTCTAGAGGCCAAACATAAGATTGACCGTCGGCTCGGAGTCAACTTGTGGGGCCGGGCCAAAAGCCCTTTGAACAAACGCGATTACCGTCCTGGTCAACATGGCCAGCGGCGAACCAAGCCCTCGGACTTCGGCACGCAGCTGATGGCCAAGCAGCGCCTGCGTTTTTACTACGGCAACATCGGCGAGCGGCAGTTTCACCGCTACTACGAAGAAGCCGTGCGGCGGCGTGGCGACAACGGCGAGAACCTGATTCAGCTGCTGGAGCGTCGTCTGGACGCCGTCGTTTACCGGCTTAAGTTTGCGGCAACGGTGTTTGAATCCCGCCAGATCGTGAGCCACGGGCATATCCTGGTGAACGGCAAGCGCGTCACCATCCCCTCGTACCAGGTGCGCGATGAAGACGAAATCGAAGTGCGTGGCAAGGCCAAGCAATTCGCGTCGGTTCTCGCGGCGTGCCAGCTGACCGAGCGCGATGTTCCGGATTACCTGAAGGTGGACGTTGCAGCCTTGAAGGGAACGTTTGTCCGTGCCCCTGGGCTCGCGGACGTGCCCTACCCCGTGCAGATGGAACCGAACCTCGTCGTCGAATACTACTCGCGGTAAACGCTCGAGGGCAGAAGACGGGGATCAAAGAACAGAGGACGGAGTTGGCTTTGCCCCGTCCCCTCTTCTCGGGCCGTCACCTCGGCGAAAGTGGGGGTTTCAGCTCTTTTCCGTCCCTGGATTCGGAGTGACGCTCAAAAAGGAAGGCCGGATCGTGACAGCTTTTATCCTCCATTCTGTGGACACCGCTCCGGAAGAATCACGGGCTATTCTGGAATCTTTCCAGAATAAATATGGTTTTCTGCCCAACATCATCAGAATGATGGCGGGGTCGCCGAGCACCCTGAAGGCCTATATGGGGTTATCGTCCGAGATTGCGCAGGGAACCCTGTCACCGCTCGAACAACACATCGTGCAAATCACGACGAACAAACTCAATGGATGCCGTTATTGCATTGCCACACATTCCAAAATCGCCGATGAATCGGGCCTGGATATGGCAACTCTTCGAGACGTTATCGCCGACCAGCCGCTCAAGATTGCGAAACTTGAAGCGTTGCATCATTTCACGAAGGTGTTGATCACGAAAGGCGGACGGGCGAGCGATTCGGATGTTGATGCGTTTGTCCATGCCGGATACGCGCGTGAGCAAGCGATGGAGGTTGTTGCCTCGATTGCGCGTAAAATGTTGTCAAATTACATTGCTCTCCTTGTCTCCCCTCCTGTTGATGAAGTTCTGAACCCCTACGTCGTCGACGTGGGATGATGCAGGGACGAGCACAGTTTGCTACAGAGAAAAGAGATAAACTTTGGATGCGCCACATCTCGTGAAACCCCTGGGCTCGCGGACGTGCCCTACCCCGTGCAGATGGAACCGAACCTCGTCGTCGAATACTACTCGCGGTAAACGTCCGAGGGCAGAAGACGGGGATTAGAGAACAGAGGACGGGGTTGGCTTTGCCCCGTCCCCTCCTCTCGGGCCGTCACCTCGGCGAAAGTGGAGGTTTCAGCTCTTTTCCATCCCTGGATTCCGGCTTTCACCGGAATGACGCTCAAAAAGGGGAGGCCCACCCGTCTGGCTCCGGCAAGAATCTGCACATAGCTGAGGCGACGGTGCCTCAAAAGAACCATGGCATAAACCCTCCGTTGTCATCGCGAGGCCCCGAAGGGGCCGGGACGATCCATCTCGGAATCTGTCGGCTCAAGATCCGGGTTCAGCATCGAGGGGGGCATCACAGTCCATCCCTCTTCTGCTCCCTGGTGGAACAACGGAACGGACGGGAGATGGATTGCCGCGCCCCCTTCGGGGGCTCGCAAGGACGGCGGTTTTTGACACCGCTCTTCGATGATCCCTGTCTCCTGATTCCCTACACCATCGCCTGGCCGCCGTTGAGGGACAGCGTGGTGCCCGTGATAAAGCCACTCGTCTCGTCGGTCAGGAACGCCACTGCGCGGGCAATTTCGGACGCCTTGCCGAGGCGCTTGACGGGGATTTTGGTGATGATCTTTTCCAAAACGCTTTCGGGCACCGCGCGCACCATATCGGTGTCAATGTACCCCGGCGCGATGGCATTCACCGTCACGCCCTTGCTCGCGACTTCCAGCGCGAGGGCACGGGTGAACCCGATGACTCCCGCCTTGGCCGCCGCATAATTCGTCTGCCCAACCTGACCCGTCTGACCGTTGATCGAGCTGATGTTGACGATGCGTCCCCACCCGCGATCCCGCATGCCGCCCACAACAAGACGCGACATGTTGAACAGGGAATCGAGGTTCGTGCGGAGCACCTCGGTCCATTGCTCGGGCGTCATCTTGTGCAAAAAGCCGTCGCGCGTGATGCCCGCGTTGTTGACCAGAATGTCCACAGGACCCAGGTCTTTTTCGATCTGGGCCAGGCCCGCCTCGCACGCGCCAAACGCGCTCACGTCAAACTTGAAATGCGGAACGCCCGTGCGCTCGGTGAAGTGTTTGGCGGCCGCATCGTTGCCGTAGTACGTGGCCGCGACGGTGTGCCCAGCTTCGTGCAACACTTCGCAAATCGCGGCGCCAATGCCGCGTGTTCCCCCGGTGACAACAGCAACTTTCACCATCAGACGGTCTCCACACAGAGCGCAATCCCCATTCCCCCGCCGATGCACAGCGTCGCAAGGCCCTTTTTGCCACCACGCTTTTTCAGCGCGTGGAGAAGCGTGACAAGGATACGCGCGCCCGAGGCCCCGATGGGATGCCCCAGCGCAATCGCCCCGCCGTTTACGTTCACTTTGGCGGGATCCCATCCCATCGCTTGATTCACCGCCGCCGCCTGAGCCGCAAAAGCTTCATTCGCCTCAATCAGATCGAGGTCCTGAACCGACCACCCGGCGGCCTTCAGCGCCGCTTGGCTCGCGGGAATGGGGCCCGAGCCCATCACGGCCGGGTCCACGCCACGCGAGGCCCACGACGCAATCCGCGCAAGGGGTTTGAGGCCTCGCCGAGCGGCCTCGTCCTCGGCCATAACAACCACCACCGCCGCGCCGTCGTTGATGCCCGACGCGTTGCCCGCCGTCACGGTCCCGTCTTTTTGGAACGCGGGTTTCAGCTTGGCGAGCGCCTCCAGAGTCGTCCCAAAGCGCGGGAATTCATCTTGCGCGACCACAACGTCCCCCTTTTTGCTGGGGATCGTGATCGGCACGATTTCGTCCACAAACGCTCCCGCCTTGATCGCGGCCTCGGCCTTGTTCTGCGAGCCCAGCGCGAGGGCGTCTTGCTGCTCCCGCGTGATCCCAAATTGCTTCGCCACGTTCTCGGCGGTCACGCCCATGTGGTAATCGTTGAAAACATCCCAAAGCCCGTCCGAGATCATCGTGTCCTTCATCGTCGCGTTGCCCATGCGGACCCCTGCGCGAAGATGCACGGCGTGGGTCGAAAGGCTCATGCTCTCCATGCCGCCCGCAACCACCACCGAGGCCGCGCCCGCCCGAATTGCGCTTGTGGCGTTCGCCACCGCCCGCAGACCCGAACCGCAAATCTGGTTGACCGCGTAGGCCGGACATTCCACCGGAAGACCCGCTGCCAGGGCCGCTTGCCGAGCCGGGCCCATGCCCTGAGCCGCCGCAAGGACTTGACCCAAGACGACCTCGTCAACATCCGCCGGAGCAAGTCCGGCCCGCTTCAGGGCTTCTTTCAGGGCTTCTGCCGCCAAAACATGCGCGGGAACCGACGCCAACGCGCCGTTAAACGACCCGATGGCTGTGCGCGTTGCACTCACAATGACAGCGGACGACGGCATGCGAAACCCTCCCGGAAAAGATCAGGAGCGCCCCAGAACAGGACGCGGGCGGACTCACGGCAAGAATCCCCTCCGCACCGTATAGACCGGTACCCGAAAGTGAGGCAACCCCGCGCAGCCGGAAGTGAGTCAGCTCGTTGCGGTCAAGTTCTTGCTCCCCGACCGATGGGAGGGAACCTCCCAAGGGAGAGGGGATTCCGCGACCGCTCGGCCTGAAAATCGATGATCCTTGTATCGGGGTGACACGTTACGTGTCCTCGGCAGGGAGGAACGCCTCCAGCAGGTGACGGTCGTAGCCGTAGATGTCGGGAAGGAAGGCGATTGTCCCGTCCGTGTTCGGGAAGACAGTCGCGTACGTGATGAAAAGGGGCAGAGGTTTTTTCAGGGGAACCCAGCGTGTCGTGGCGTCGTCCACAGCTTGCCGGATTTTTGCATCGTCCCACGTGGTACCGTTGGGGTTCAAAAGGATTTCTGCAAATACGTCCGGGTCACGCACGCGCACGCAACCAGAGCTGAAAAAGCGCGCGGACTTGACAAACAATTCTTGGTGAGGCGTGCCGTGTAAATAGACGGAGAAGGAATTTTCAAAAACGAACTTGATGCGTCCGAGGCTGTTCCCGTCACCTGGTGTCTGGCGTAGCGTGAAGGGAAACGCGCGCTTGGGCACACGGGTCCAGTCAACGTTAAGCCCGTAAGGGTCGTCCTCGCGCCCGACAATCTCGATGCTCTCTTTTTCCAGGTACCGAGGATTCTTGCGGAGCTTGGGCAGGACGTCTTCGCGTGCCAACTTGGGGGGGATGTGCCAGGCCGGGTTGAAAATCACTGCGTGGATCGCACTTTGAACGAACGGCGTTGGGCGATCGGTGCGCCCCACAACAACAGGTCCACGGTAACGGAGGCCGTTTGCATCGAACACGGTCAGGGTTGAGGCGGCAATGTTCACGACGGCGCGGCGGGCAGGCAGGGGATCGGTGAAGTGCCGAAGCCGCTCAAGATTGGCGATGATTTGGTCGAGACGGGCTGCAAGCGGAATGTTCATGTCCTCGCGCGTTTTGGCCCCCAGGACTCCATCGGGTTCAAGCCCGTGGCGTTCCTGGTAGCGACGGACCGCCTCGCGGAGCGTCACATCGTAGAGGTGCGGGTTCACGTCGAGGCCCGAGGGAGCAACGGCGGTCGGGTCCTCGGCCTGCAAACGGGTCCACACCAACGGGACACTCGCGTCGATGGCGCCGGGTTCCAGCTTGGGCCCCGGAGGAAGGAGGACCCAAGGCTCCTTAAGGCGGTAAGCATCGAGCGCGCTCATAAGAAGGCGGTAATCGTCGGTTTGCGGAGCCTGCGCCGTCAAGAACGTCGCCAGGTCTTGCCGCGCTTTGATCGCGGCGGCCAGGGCGAGGGGCGCGTCCAGGGATTCGCGGTGGAAAGGCCAATCGGGGTAGACGGTCATGAGGGAGAGGTTCTCGCCGCGCAACGCTTGGATCAACGTCAAGGTCAGGGCCGTCACCGCGATATCGCGCCGCGCAGGATCCTCGATGGTCGTGGTCGCAAGGGCGTTCAGCAAAACGCGAAGCCGTCCGGTTGCGGGCAGGCCGTGTGCTCGCGCCACGAGCCGTGTGCGCTCGAGAAATGTGTCCCATTCGGCGCGGTGGTCCAGGGCACTGAAGGTCCAGGCGGGCGCATCGGCGCGGGCGGCGTAAAAGCGAGACAGGGCCGCGACAGGCAGTGGCACGCCCTCAAACGTCAGGGACGGGTTTTGGTCCAAAAGCATCCGGAGGGATTCCGCCGGGAGGAACTCGGCCGCCTGTGCGCTTCCGTGAACAGGTCCAAGGGGCCCAAAACTCGGGCTGACAAGCCCGAGAAAAAGCACGGTAAGGCAAAGGAGGCGACGAACCATGGAGCAGAGCTTTCAATCCGAAGACGTGTGAACGTGCATCCACCGCTGGGGGGTCCAGGTTGGATCAAGGAAGGGCACGGATTCAGGGAACACCCAGCCGCACCGCTGAGCGAAGTGGCGGTGAAAGGCGAGGGTTGGGGTCAGCTCGGGGTGAAAGACCGTGGCGAGGCACTGAGCATCCTCGGCGGCGGTGATGTATCCCTCTTGTTGGGACAGCACACGGACCGAGGGCCCCACGCGCACGATCTGGGGGGCGCGGATGAACGTGACCGGCAGGGGCTCTGGCGCGAGGAGGGGCGCGAGGATCGTTGTCTGAAAACTATCCAGCTGCGCCCCAAACGCGTTGCGCTGCACGGCGATGTCCATGAGGCCGAGGTGCGGCATCTCCCGGATGTTCTCGCGTGCGAGCAAAATCGCGCCCGCGCACGTGCCCCACATCGGCAATCCCTGCGCATGCGCCTGCCGGAGGGCCCGATCCAGGCCGAACAACACCAGCAACCGCGAAAGACACGTGCTCTCGCCGCCGGGCAGGATGATCCCGCCAAGCCCGTCAAGGTCGGCGGGGGTCCGGACGAGCCGTGAGGGAACGCCGAGGCGCTCCAGGTGCGCTTCGTGCTCGGCCACGCCGCCCTGAAGGGCCAAGATGCCCAAAGGCTGACCGGGGAGGGAGGAGGAGAGAGAAGGCCTATCGTCGTTCATGGCGCATCGTGCAGAGAGGGTTGAAAGGGACTCTTTTTGTCCTCTTCCGGCTTAGCGCGTTCAGGCGGGGGCGAAAAGGGCGAAATCCGATTTCAAGAGACGTGTTCCCATTTTTTTGTGATCGGGGACACAGCCGTGAACACGGGTCGAACGTTGTTTTCGTCTTTGCTGCCCTTGATCGTTTTGCCGTTAACGGCACACTCCCGACAGACGGCTCCGCCCACCCCAAAAGCCCCGCATAACAAGGCCCAACAGAGATCATGCCATCCTTTCTCCCCCTCCCTCTTCTCCTTTAAAAAGCCCTGGGATTAGGCAAGGTTTCACCTGGGACAACCGTCCTTTTATGCTATACCCTCCCGGAACGGCCCCGAGAGGCCGGGATGGAACGCGACGTGAAAGGATGGCTCTGATGCTTTCTCCCTCCGAGGTGATGACCCGCTTGGTGGCGCTCTGCAAGCGCCGGGGGTTTGTGTTTCCGGCCTCCGAGATTTACGGCGGCCTCAACGGGTTTTGGGACTTTGGGCCGCTCGGCGTGCAGTTGAAAAACAGGCTCCGGGACAACTGGTGGCGCGCGATGGTCGAATGCCCCCCCGACGGTCCCGACGGGCGTCCGCTCTCCATCGTGGGGTTGGACAGCGCGATCATCCAGCACCCGCGCACGTGGGAGGCCTCGGGCCACGTTGGTGGGTTCGCGGACCCCATGCAGACCTGCCGGAAATGCAAAAAGCTCGTGCGATCCGATCATATCGCGGACCTCTACCGCGAGCTGGGCAAACCTCTTCCCGAATCGCAGCCCCTTCCCTGCCCCTATTGCGGCGGCGACCTGACCGAACCTCGCCAATTCAACCTCATGTTCGAATCGCGCGTCGGTGCGGTCGAAGACGACGCCTCCAAGGTCTACCTCCGGCCTGAAACCGCGCAAGGGATTTTTCTGAATTACAAGAACGTGCTCGACACCTCGCGGGTCAAGATCCCCTTTGGCGTCGCGCAAATCGGCAAGTCCTTCCGCAACGAGGTGACTCCGCGCAACTTCATCTTCCGCACGCGCGAGTTTGAGCAGATGGAGATGGAGTTTTTCTGCGCCCCGGAAGACGGTATGACGTGGTACGAGTTCTGGGTGGCCGAGCGCCTGCGGTGGTGGGAAAGCGTCGGCGTCGCGCGCGCCAATCTTTTCCCGCACGTCATCCCCGCCGATGAAGTCGCCCACTATTCCAAGGGCACGACGGACATTGAATACAAATACCCCTTCACCGACCCCCACTTTGGCGAACTGGAGGGCGTGGCCTACCGCACGGACTACGACCTGACGCAGCACCAAACGTTCAGCAAGACCCCGCTGGATTACATTGATCAAGAAAACAGCCGCCGCTACATCCCGCATGTCATTGAACCCGCGAGCGGCCTCACGCGCGGCGTGTTGGTTTTGCTCTGCGAGGGCTACCGGTACGACGAAAGCCGCGCCTCACCCGAATGGCTGAAAATCAAGCCGAGCCTCGCGCCAATCACGTGCGGCATCTTCCCCTTGGTCAACAAAGACGGGATGCCCGAGGTTGCCGAAAAGCTCTACCGCGACCTCCGCCGCCGCTTTGTCTGCCAGTACGATCCCAAGCAATCTATCGGGAAACGCTACGCCCGCATGGACGAGGCTGGAACCCCGTTCTGCGTCACGGTGGACGGAACGACCCTGACGGATCAGACGGTCACGATCCGCAACCGCGACACCGCGCAGCAAGAACGCGTCGCGCTGTCGCAGGTCGAGGCGTACATCACGGCAAGGTTGGGGAGGGAGTGAGGGGACGGTGATTTGTTATACCGTCACCCCGGCGAAAGCCGGGGTCCCGATGGGATATGAGGAGCTCTGTTCCTGGAATCCATCGGGGTCCCGGCTTTCGCCGGGACGACGGAGAAGGATAAGGCACCGCCTCCTCCCCCGTCATCGCGAGGCCCCGAAGAGGCCGGGACGATCCAGGGCCATGGCCCCCAGCCCCCTGGATGGATTCGCCCTACTCGTCCTAACAATGCAGAGGATAGAGTGAAAGAATCGGCATCTTTAAGGTCTTGGCGCGTCCCTTGACGAAGTGGGCATCCCTGCGACGGGTTCAAGGGGTTGACCTCTGTCCTTCTGCATCGCCTCCAAGACTCTCTTGTGCCCAGCTTCAGACAGCAGGCCCGCCTGTGTAAGCCTTTCTGCGACCTCACCGAGGCGCGTTGCTTCTACATAGCGAGTCCTCTCTGACTGGCGTTGGCGGTTGCCAATCCCTGTAAGGGCTGTTGCTACGGCATCACAACTGGCTGCATCCGAACGAACGCCAACTGTGGTTTGGTGGCCAGACTCCCTTTGTTCCGCTGAAGGTTGCCACACTTCAAATTCCAGCACACCCTTATAATCTCCCGTCGGATAATGAAAGACTCGACCAAACTCGACGGGGACTTCAGGACCTGTGGGGCCTCCACCCCCTACTGAAAGATGAGCATAAAGATCTGACATGAGAACCTCCTTAGGATGAATCGATGTTGTCGCGGACTAGAAGTGTGGACTTCATTAGACCTCGTTGCCGTTGCCAACGTTGCCTCCTCAAACTTACACATGCGATCGGATGGTGTGTTTTCCACACCCATTGACCCTACCATACTCTTCTGCAATTAAATAACAATTAATGCGTTGGGTTGAGACGTTCAGTGATTTTTTAGGGGTCCCGGCCTTCGCCGGGACGACGGAGAAGGATAAGGCCCCGCCCCCTCCCCCGTCATCGCGAGGTCCCAAAAGGGCCGGGACGATCCATCTCTCGACGTTGGGGGTTTTTGCCGAGAGGCCCTGAGCTGGATTGCTTCATTTCGCTCGCGATAACGACAGAAAGGACAGGACAAAAAGGAGAACTCCTGCCGTGCCGCCTGCCTAATTCCTTGCCCCCCTTCAGGCACACAACCGTGACTGGATTGTTGGACAACTGAAATTTTGAGGAGTGACAAGCATCTTGCTGTAAAGCCCTTCTTGTTCAACCCACGAAGGCCCCCTATGCCACGTCCACGCCATCGGAGGCCAGGGCAGCTTCGGCCTGGGCCACCAGGTCGGCCAGCACCGAGGCTGCCGGTTGCTCCCGCGTCACCATGCCGACGCTTTGCCCCGCCATGAGCGAGCCGTTTTCCACGTCGCCCTCAATCACGGCGCGGCGGAGCGCCCCGGCCCAGAAGTGTTCAATGTCGAGTTGTGCGGCGTCTTTTGTGATCTCGCCCCGATCAAAACGCGCGATGACCTCCCGCTGCTTGTCCTGAAAACGCCGCGTGCCTTCGTTCTGGAGCGCCCGCACGGGAACCACCGGAAAACGCGTGTCCACCTGAACCGACGGCAACGCCTCACGCGCCGCCGCCCGCAGAAACGCGTGCTTAAACGCGGGATGCGCAATGCACTCGGTCGCACACACAAAGCGCGTGCCCAACTGGACCCCCGCCGCACCCATCCGCAGGTAAAGGGCCATAGCTTCCCCGCGCCCGATTCCCCCGGCGATGAACACGGGCACGTCGCGAATCTCGGGCAGAATCTCTTGCGCCAAAACCGAGGTGCTGACGGGACCAATGTGCCCTCCGGCCTCCGTCCCTTCCAAAATCAAGGCGTCGGCCCCCAACCGAATGAGCCGCCGCCCCAGCGCGGTCGAAAGGGTAAAGCACAGGACTTTTGCACCCGACTCTTTGGCTTGGCGCACCATCGGGGCCGTTGGAATCCCACCGGCCAGTACGATGTGCGTCACACGCTCGTCCGCGCAAACCTGGATCAACTGGGCCAGATTCGGGTGCAGCGTAATAAGGTTCACGCCAAAAGGTCGGTCGGTCAGGGCGCGGGTTTGGCGAATTTCCTCCCGCAGCGCTTCGGGCGGCATGGAGCCGCTGGCCAGAACGCCAAACCCGCCGCCGTTTGAAATCGCCGCGACAAGGGTCCGTTCACTGATCCACGTCATCGCCCCGCCCAGAATCGCCAGCGGCGAGCCAAGAAGCTCGCACCCCCGGTGCATCAGTTTTTGCAGGCGAGGCGAAGGCGTTACCACGGCATCACCCCGCCCTGGTTATCAAGAAAAGCCCCGCTGTCGGCAAGGGTAAGTCCCTCAATAACGCGCCGGAGCCTTCGAACGCTCTCCTCGGGCCGAAGCTCGGCTTCCATCCCGCCCATGTCAGTTTGGACCCAACCGGGATGCAGGCTCACCACGACAAGGCCTTCCGACGTGACCTCAGCGGCCAGTGTTCGCATGACCATGTTCAACGCTGCCTTGGTCGAACGGTACGCGATGAATCCCGGTTGCCCACGCGTGAGCGAGGACATGGACGTTGAGACCATGACGATTTTACGCCCCTGGCTCTTACGGACGTTGGGTAGAAAAGCCTCGGTGACAAGGGCCGGGCCCACCGTGTTCGCACGAAAGGCGCGGACCCAGGCCTCAGCGTCCAACCCGCCCCATTCTTGGCCAGGATCAGTCTGCGTTGCGGGCCCCGTTGAGGCCCCCCCCGACAGCACGCCTGCGTTGTTGATCAGAACGTCCACAGGGATGTCGCGCCACCGCTCTGCAAGGGCCTCAATCGAGGTACTTTCCGTGACATCCAACGAAGCGACTTTGACCGTGGGGTGTTCGGCCGCATATCGATTGAGCGCATCGGCCTTCTCGGGGTGACGGCACGTCGCGAGGACGTCCCACCCGTCGGCGGCGTACTGACGCACGAACTCAAGGCCAAGGCCCCGGTTAGCGCCGGTGAGAAGAACCGTGGACATGGTGACCGATTACCCCTCGCGCGACGACTCCACCGCGTCCAAACCATAGGCCGTGTGCAGGGCGCGTAACGCCAGCTCGGTGTACTCTTCGGCAATCAAAACCCCGAGGCTGATTTCGGAAGTTTCAATTGCCTGAATGTTGATGCCCCGCGCGGCCAACGTTTCAAACAACATCGCCGCAACGCCGGGATGACTGCGCATTCCAAGCCCCACAATCGAGATTTTGGCCACGTTCTTGTCCGCCCGCAACGCTCCGTAGCGCAACGACGCCCGCGCCTCGTCCAGAACATGCGTCGCGTGATCGGCCTCGCCGCGCGGCACCGTGAAGGTAATGTCGGTTGTTCGGTCGTCCTCGGACGCCGAGGCCGTTTGCACAATCATGCCCACGCTGATCCCGGCCTTAGCGAGCGGCCCAAACACCGCCGCCGCCGCGCCGGGGTGGTCTTCGACCCCGACCAGTGTGAGCTTGGCCTCATGGCGAGAATACGCAATGCCGGTCACGGTTTGCTGTTCCATGGTGGGGTCCTCATCCGTCATCAGGGTGCCGGGAAAATCGCTGCCAATGGCCGCGTCAAACGTCGAAAGCACCTGCACCGGCACACGGTAGCGCATGGCCATTTCCACCGAGCGCGTTTGCAGAACTTTGGCCCCCAGCGAAGCCAATTCCAGCATTTCCTCGCTCGTCACACGGTGCAACTTACGAGCGGCGGGCACAATGCGCGGGTCCGTCGTGTAAATGCCGTCCACGTCCGTGTAAATATCGCACCGATCAGCCTTCAGCGCAGCCGCCAGCGCAACGGCCGAGGTGTCCGACCCTCCGCGTCCCAAGGTCGCAATGCTGCCGTCCTCCGTCACGCCCTGGAAGCCCGCCATAACAGCCACTTCTCCGTCCTCAATGCGCTGACGAAGGCCGTCCGTTTCCAGCGTCACAATGCGAGCCTTGGTGTGGGCCGCATCGGTGCGGAGCGGCACCTGCCAACCTTGCCACGACCGCGCCTGGAGCCCTTGCGACTGAAGGGCGATCGCCATAAGCCCCGCCGTGACCTGCTCGCCCGAGGACACAACGGCGTCCTGTTCTCGTCGATCGGGACGGGAAGAGATTTGATGGCAATACCCCAAAAGCTGATCGGTCACACCCGACATCGCCGAAACGACAACGGCAATCTTATTCCCGCGCTTCACTTCGGCCGCAACTTTGGCGGCGGCGTTCGCAATCCGCGCCACGTCGCCAACGGACGTCCCTCCGAATTTCACCACGACTAAAGCCATGTTACCTCCTGCCGCCAAACCGCAGCCGGGGGGACCCTAGCAAGTTCCTAAGACCCTGTCATGGAGGGCGGACAGCCCCGGCAAAAGAGCCCCTTCACGGCGTTTCTCCGCGTTATGCCCCAGGATAAACAGCTTTCACGTCCGTGTCTTTGAACTTGATGCCCCCGGCCACGAGCGTGCCCGTCCCGTTGGTCGCGGTCTCAAGACCCGTGATCCGCGCAACAAGCCTAACATCCGACACCGGAAGGGCCGCGCTCGTCTTGTCTTTGGCGGTGAAAGCGAGGCTGTAGGTCCCATCGGCCAGTTGCGTGCCTGAGCTATCCTTACCGTCCCATACCACACGGTTTGTTCCCGCCACGGTCGGTCCGTTGAGGGTTGTCACGGTCTTCCCCGCGCTGTTCTTGATGGCAATCTGCACATTGGAGGCGGCAGAGGGCAAGGTGTAGGTGAAAACGCCCTGGCCGCTCTGAACCTCAATCGTATTGTTGGACGATGTCGCCTCCACGTACTGATTCATGTACCCCAGCAGAGGGGAGATCCCGTTCGGATTCAGGGTGCTGACGATTTTCTGCAGATTCGTGTTCGCGTTGATCTGCTGCTCAACGGAAGCAAACTGCACGAGCTGCGTCGTGAACGTGTTGGCATCCATCGCGTTTGTGGGGTCCTGGTCCTTGAGCTGCGTTGTGAGCAGTTTGAGGAACACGTTGAAATCGCTGCCAAGCCCCGTCACGGACGTCCCCGAAGAGGCCGCCTTCGAACTGCTGCTGGTGGAGGATGTTTTTTGCGTCGCCACGTACGCGGCCAAGGGATCGGACACGGCGGCGGTGGTTGCGGCGGTGATCGTCATGGGGTCTTTCCTTTCGGTGTGGGGATCGTGACGTTGTGATGTGGTGCGCTAGGCGTGGATATCGGTCTAAACACGAAAATTGACTCGCTCCGAGGTCAAAGAGACGGGCTCGACGGGAGGAGCAACATCCTCAATCCCTTCTTCCAGCCCTGGAGAAAGCACGGAGGAGGCCCCAGGCGTACTGCTGTGATCCTGCGTGCCTGCAAAAAAGGCGGATTGTTGGGAGTTCCCGTCACCCCGGAGACCAAAGTTCAGGCTTCCGGCGTCGGTCTGAAACCCGGCGTCTTGCAAGGCTCGTTGAAGGCTGCTGGAATCTTTGGTCAAAAGATCCAACGTGGACTGATGATCCGCGAGAATCGTCGCCTGTACACCCTGCCCTTCCTGCGCAAACGTGAGCCGCACCTCAATCCGTCCCAAATCCATGGGCCGCAGCTGAAGGGTCACACGGTCCGTGCCATCTTGCGCGGCACGGTGCAAACGGACCGCCACTTGCTCGGTCACGCGAGCCGCCTCCCGCGAGGTCCAGGTCCCGTTCTGCGCCGAGGCCAAGTGCTTAGCGAATTCGTACGACCCTACCGAGCGGGTGCTGGTCCCTCCCAACGCCGTGGACACCTCAGGATCCGGGGCCGTCGGAACAACAGGGGCCGCACTTTTTCCCGTTGCTGAACGCTCGCCTTCCGATGGCAATCCACCGGGCACAGAAGACACAGGAGACGCCGAGGCGACCGGAACAACAATCGGGGAAAGTGACAGGGCCGCTGCGTTCCCAGCCTGCAACACGACACCAGGCTCCCGCCCACCTCCGACGGGGGGTTTGGCACCCGAATCGACAACGCTCGGCGCAACAGCATGAGCAACACCGGATGACGGCGTGAACGATGAACCGTCGGCCCCCTCCGTCACAGTCCATGCATTTTCTTGGCTGATGAGCCCGTCTTCGGCGTTCAAAGGCGCGGCATCCGACCGAACGCCCATTTCCACGTTGAGTGCTTTTTCAACGGACTGTGCAGCTGTGAGGCTGCCGGAAACGGAGACTTGAGGCGAAGCGGGAGTCGGAGACATCCCCGTTCCTGTCCCCGCAGATTCTAGAAGGGCGGAAGCCGGTGAAGTCTTCGGGGAATCAAGGGCCGAAAACGTCGTGAAGATGATCGGCACAAGCCCCCGTGACGCTGTCGCCTCCCCCTGTCCCCGGACAGGGGCGCTTCTGGACCCGTCGCGGAGTTCGTGTGCGGACGCCCGACTCATCGCCGCGCTTCCCGTGGCGACCATCGCAAACGGCGAGAAACGCACAACCGACGACGCGAGGGACTCCGCGTCCGGTGCCGAGGTCGGACTCAACGCCCCCTCCTTAAGCGCCGCCACCTCCGTCGCGCCTTCCAAAGCCGGGGAACCCCCATCCGCGAGACCCGTGACAGAACCCAAAGCCGGGGCGACGGTCTCCGCAAGACTCGTGACAGGGCGCAAATCGGGGGCCCCTGCGTCCACACAGTTCGTGACCGGACGCGGAACCGAGTCGACGCCTTCCGCTTCTTTCCCTCGCTGTAAAGGCATAGACGTGCGCAAAAGGTCAGCGAGAGTTGGCTCCGTCGCCGCCCCGTCCTCCATCGTCGTGCTTGCCGAAGAAGAATCCGCAGCCTCCCCCCCTATGCCCGCACCTGGCACGGACGATCCCGACAAGTCCGAACGCGTCCCAAGGGCCGCAAAACCTTCCGAAGGATGGGGTTCAGCTTTCACAGAATCTGCTGTCCCTTCGCGCCCCGAATCCAACGTTCCCACCGAGGGGAAGGAAGATGTCGTTGCCCCCGGAGGCACATCCCCGTTGGGCGCCAACAGCGCGGCCGGCAAGCCGGACTCGCTCAACGGGGGACTTAAGGGGTCCGGTGGAACGGCGATGATAGAGAGGATCGTCGTTGCTTCGGGCGTCGGAGAGACATCGGCAGCGGCGGCGGTCGCATCCGCGACCCTGAGATCGGCCTTACCCAACCCCTCCGTCCCCACCACGCGCCCCGTATCGACCTCGGACGCCACCGGTCCTGACGCCGTGTCGGAAGACGATGGCGTGTTGATGGGCTCGCGCGTCGCGCGTTCCGAGCGTCCCGTTCGGGACCTCGAGGCAATCTCCTCCCGAGATGTTCTGGGTGCGCGGGAGGAACCCTTGGCGGACGTCTTGGAATCGTGCGAGACCTCGCGCGTCGTGCGATCCGCGGCATCCGTCGGCTCCGAACGCTCGGAAGAGGTCGCTCGCTCCCGTTGTTCGTCCCTCGTCGCGCGGGACACACTCCGGTAAGTCACCGACGAATCCAAGGACGCCGCCGCAGGCGACGCCCCGCGTGACGAGGCCGGGGTGCGATCCGTCGCCTGCTGTAAAGCCGACTGAAAAGCCTGGTCACGAACAGCAAACGTGGTGTCCAACGCGTCAGAAAACGTAGGCGTTCCAGAGAGTCGGGCCTCAGCAACCCGAAGGGCAAGCGACGACGCGGACACCAGGCAACCCTCCTTCTTCAGACAAGCCGACGCAAAACGACCGGACGACAGTCGGTTTCGCGGGCTCCCCCCACGGTCGCCAAACGACGCGGATCCGCGTAGCAATGCTGGGGACGAACCTCCTCCCGCAGACAATCCATCAACGTTCCGAGGAGTGTTCGCGCTCCCCGGATCGCCGCTTGCAGGGAAAGGGCGTTGCTCGCCCCCCGAGAGGCCAAGGCGTCCCGCGCCGCCTTCAGACGCGCCTTCTGCCGAGGGGTGAGCGACGCCACAACCGTCGGCGTCAGGGCTCGCGTGGCCGATTGGCATGCGACGGCCAATTCTTCTTTGCGTGGCACGAGCACCCCCAGGGCCTTCATGTCATGACGCGCCAAAAGCGCTTGCTCTTCTGCCATCAAAGCGGACAGAGATTCCATGATTCCCGCCAGACGTTCCGGCAAATCGGACGAGGGTTGAGGTGCGGGGGCGTGGAAAGGCGTCATAAAAGACCTCCATCAAGTCCGAGAGGGGAGAGAAGCTTGGAACGATGTTGTGTGAGTCTCCACCGAGGATGACGACGCGGGACCCGACGATGCAGGGACCAACGACGTTGAAACGGATGACGCCGATTCTTGAGCCTTGAGCAACTCACGCTTAATCGCCGCACCCAAGCCACCATCCGACCCTTGCGCGACGGCTTTTCCGTATTCCTGCACCAGAAACAGGCGCATTGAATCTTCGCCATGCCCCCCGCCAAAGAGGTCATTGGTTGCCACGCTTTCCAGCATGGGCTGCATCATCTGGGCCATAAACATCGCTTCAAAATCCTTGGCCGCCTTATCAAACGCCGTCGCATCCCCGGACGCCGCCCCGCGAGGCGCGGACACCCTTCCCAGGTCACTCACACTCAGGGGCGCACGCGTCAGGGAGGCGGATAACGAGGTGATCTCCATCACGTCACCTCCAGTTCGGCTTGAAGAGCACCTGCCGCCTTGATGGACTGGAGAATCGTGATCATGTCACGCGGGCCAATCCCCAGCGCGTTCAGAGCCTGAACGACCTCCTGCAGGCTCACCCCCGTGTCGAGCACCGCAAGCTTGTTGCCTTTGCTCTCGTCCACATCAATGCTCGTTTTGGGCGTGACAACCGTTGTGCCGCCGCGACTAAAGGGACCCGGTTGGGACACCTGGGGGCTTTCGGTGATGCGAATGGTCAAATTACCCTGGGCAATCGCCACGCGGCTGATTCGAACGTTTTCGCCCATGACGATGATGCCGGATTGCTCGTCAATGATGACTTTTGCTGGCTGATCCGGCGTAACCGCCAGGGTCTCAATGTCCGTAAGAAGCCCCACGACGTCGTGGCGATGGGCCTCGGGCACCAGCAAACGCACGGTCCCCGAATCCACGGCTTCAGCCGCCGAGCCCCGCAAATGCACGTTAATGGCCTCCGCAATCCGCCGTGCTGTCGTAAAATCCGGGTTGCGGAGCGACAGGCGAACGGCTTCCTGATCGTTAAAATGGAACGCAATTTCGCGCTCAATGGTTGCGCCACTGGCAATGCGAGCGGAGGTCGGAACCCCTTTCGTGACGGACGCCCCCTGCCCCTCGGCGGAAAAGCCCCCCACCGCTAACGAACCCTGCGCGACGGCGTAAACCTCCCCGTCGGCCCCCAGCAAAGGGGTCACCAGCAACGTGCCCCCCGTCAAATTCTTCGCGTCCCCCAGCGTCGAAACGCTGACGTCCAAGCGCGAGCCTTGCGCCGCAAACGGAGGCAACGTCGCCGTCACCATGACCGCCGCGACGTTCTTGGTTTTCATGCTCGCACCGCGCGTGTTGACGCCGAGGCGCTGCAGCATACCGACCAGACTCGCTTCCGTGAACGGCGAGTTTGTGAGGCTGTCGCCCGTGCCATTCAACCCGACCACGAGCCCATACCCCACCAAGGGGTTATCGCGCACACCTTCGACGTCCACGATGTCCTTCAGGCGCGAGGCGGCCCAGGCAGAAGAGGGAGGAGCCAAGATCGGGCAAAGGAGGGTAAGCCCGATAAGCCCTTGGATTAGGACACGCCCCAAGCGTTTTCCCCAAGCCGTCGTCGTACGCCCGGCGTGTCGCGCACCGGGGCACACAATGGAACATAAGGTGGGAAAAGGCGCTTTCACGGGGTCTTGGTCTCCTCACCCCGAGGAGATGCAGGGTTCGTGCCAACACCCCGTGACAGCCTCAGGACGTGCTAATGCCCGTGCGCGAGATTCGCACGTCCCGGTGAATCGAGATCCCCAGCAACAGCCCGCAGCCCAGCAACAGGGTCATCATCGCGGTCCCCCCGTAGGAGACCAACGGCAACGGAATGCCGACCACGGGCAAAAGGCCCGACACCATGCCCACGTTGGCCAGCACGTAAAGGAAGAACGTCGCCGTGAGCCCCAGCGCCGCCAAGCGACCAAACAAGTTTCGGCAACTCAGGGCAATCGCAAACCCGTACGCCAAAAGCCCCGCGTAGAGCAGCAAAAGAGCCACCGCCCCCACGAGCCCCCATTCCTCGGCAAGAACCACGAAAATAAAATCCGTGTGCTTTTCCGGCAAAAATTGCAGTTGACTCTGTGTCCCTTGGCCAAATCCACGCCCGAAAAGGCCCCCGGACCCTAGGGCAATTTTGGATTGCAAAATATTGTACCCTGCCCCCAGCGGATCGGCCTCGGGATTCACAAACGTCATGAGCCGCGCCTTTTGATAATCGTGCAGGTGGTGCCAGGCCACGGGCAGGGACACAAGGCCCAACCCCAGGGCAACCAGGAACACCCAAACCCGCACACCAGCGCCCCAAAACAGCGCCGCGCTCGTGAGGATCAACAACAGGGATGTCCCCAGATTGGGCTGCAACAGCACAAGCCCAACAGGGGCCAGCACCATCAGAACGGGCGGCACCAGGCGGGACAACCGCCCAATTTCTTCATCCTCCAGGCCGTGAAAATAGCGGGCCAGGGCAAGAACCAACGTAATTTTCATGAGCTCGGACGGCTGGATCACGAACACGCCCAGATCGATCCAGCGTTGAGCCCCCATGCCGATGTGCCCCATCACCTCCACCAACACCAACATCCCCATCATCACACCGTAGAGGGGATACGCCAGGCGCAACCATATGCGCACGTCCACAAGCGCAAGGGCCAACATGCCGACGAGCCCCACCAGAAACCTCACCCCCTGAGGCCCCGCCCAGGGCCGCCAGCTTTCGCCACCCGCCGAGTACAAAAGTCCGATCCCGATTCCCCCCAGCGCAACAATCAAGACCACGAGTCCCCAGTTCACCAGCCTGACCTTGTCGGCCAGGGTGAGATGTTCGGCGCTGATGAGAAGAACCGGCATGAAAAACGCTTGCCCTCGGAAACCCATTTCCCCCTGGTTGTGCATGCGACGAACAGAGGTCTGTTAGAAAGGTGGTCAAAAGGGGAGCCTTTGTCAAAGAGGCAGGGAGTGGCTCCCCACACGAGAAGACGGCTCAGCTCCAAAGGGTGGTGGCTTGTCGCGCCCCCACCTTGAGAATCGTCTTCTTGGCTTCCCTTACTCCGTCCAACGGTAAGGGATCTCACGCGGAGGAATACGTGCGTTTTTCCAATCCGCCTGAAACTGCTTGCGGTACGTTTCTGCAAGCGAGGAGTTCTGGACGATGACCACCCGTAAAGGCGGACCCCAGAGCAAAACGGCGTATTTGTCGCGGTAGATATAACAAGGCACATGCCCAAACACGTTTTTGTCCACCCAGCGATAAATCGTTGTTGTGCGTTTTCCGAAAAAATATGTATCACCTTCGCATACAAGCAGCTTGGCACTGAGGTTGGGGTGCTGGTGCACTTTGCGCAGATACCCGACAAGGGCCTCACGCGTGGCCGGAACTTTCATAAACCGCTGGTCGCTGACCCCCCTGACCAACAGCTCGCCGCCCTCGGCTTGCAGGGTCAGATAGAAATCGGCAAACAGCTTTTTGACCGCATCGTCGCCTTCCAACATTTCAATTTTCAGCACTTCGCGCTGAAGGCGCACCCCCGGCCCCTCCAAGAACTCAACCCCTGCGTCTTCAAGGGCTTTGCGAATAGCGTTGAGCGTTTTCAGGCGAGGCGAAACGGCCCCACGCTCGAGGTTGCCTAAAGCAGGAAGGGAAATACCCGCTGCTCCGGCGAGCCGTGCCTGCCCCCAGCGAAGCAAAACACGCGCGGCCTTAATGTGCTCGATAGTGATGGGCGTCATGGTTTCCTCCTAAAAGTATGTATTTTATCTATGATAGCATGTTTTAACAACATTTCAATCGACGCAAACCCTTTCATCCTGCATGTTGGGGGGGTGTGAATCCCTTCAGCCGAAAGGAAAGACGATGACTCAGGACGGCGAGCTCTCAGTGGGAGAGATTGGTGTTCAGCTCTCGCGTAAAGGGCGTAAAGCCTATGTCACGTTTCCAAGGACGATGATCCCACCAGAAATCCTGTCGGGCTTAGCAACGGAAACCCTATATTCCGTCGTCACCTCTGTCCGGCGTCCGCGTGGAAACCCAACGCAGCAACTATCCCCCGTCACGCTCCCGGAGTTACAATGGGTTTTGGTGGCCTTGGCCTATCAAAGATACGGGGCCGATCTCTCAGAAACGAAGCCGAACCGTCCATTGAAGCTTCGTTTGCCAGGCGTCGTGATTGACGAAGGAATAGCGAATTTGTGGGCGCAGGATCTTTCGCTGGGTAACGCCCATTTAGCCCCCAAATTGTTTCGAGACCGTGCCACGATGATTCAAGCGCTTGTTCGCGTGATTTTGGCACCTGCGTCTGACATGGTTACACGGCTACGGGCACAGTCCGATCAAGACAGGGCGATGTGGACCCTCTTTCATCCCCATCAACACTTTCCACCACCAGATAACTCTGTGCGTTTGGCGTATACGGAAGGTTTTTTCCTTGCCGTCGGAAGAGATATTCTGAGGGTTGTCGCAAACCCCGATCCACCTGGGCGTTATCTACGCCAACTTTGGAATCTTCCACCTCTTCCTGAAATCGTCGATCCCCGTTAGAAGGTCCTACCCCCTCATGGTCTCTGTCCACACGGCCCGGACCTCTTCAACCGGCACATCGTTCGCCAAAAACGCTTGCCCGATACCGTGCGCGAGGACCAGGGCCAGCGCACCGTGGCGGGCCTTTTTGTCGTGGCCCATTAACGTGATCAGCGTGTCGGCCGAGAAGAGTTTGCTCGCGGGGGGCGCAACGGGCAGCCCGAGGCTTTCAAAATGCGCGCGCACGAGATCCGCGTCGTTGGAAGGGCAAAGGCCAAGCCGTGCCGACAGGCGGAACGCGAGGACCATGCCGATGGCCACCGCCTCGCCGTGCCGCAGACTCCCATCGTACCCCACCGCCGCTTCCAGCGCGTGGCCAAACGTGTGACCCAGGTTCAAAAGCGCCCGTGCCCCCGTGGATTCGTGCTCATCTTCCGCGACGACACGGGCCTTGTGGCGGCACGCGCTCGCGACCGCGTACATCTGCGCCTCCCGGTCGCCGCGCAGCAGCAACGCGCCATGGGTCTGGCACCACGCAAAAAAAGGTGCATCGCCCAAGAGTCCGTATTTGACAATCTCGGCGTACCCCGCCCGCATCTCCCGCACGGGGAGCGAATCGAGCGTCGTCACGTCGGTGAGCACAAGCGCGGGTTGGTAGAACGTCCCGATGGTGTTCTTGCCCCAACGCGTATCAATGCCCGTCTTGCCCCCCACGGCGCTGTCCACTTGCGCGAGCAGAGTTGTGGGCACTTGCACAAACGGCACGCCACGCATGGCCAGCGAAGCCGCGAGCCCCGCCAGGTCGCCGACGACGCCTCCGCCCAGCGCGATCAGAAGCGTTTGACGGTCCAGCCCGGCTTCCAACGCGTGATCCAGCACTTGCGCCAACGTCGCGATTTCTTTGCTGGATTCGCCCGGCAACAGGAACGCGGGCGGCAAAAGCGTGTGCCCTGCGGCCGCGAGAACCGCCGCAAGCCGTGCATGGTAGAGCTCGGCCACCGCGCTGTCGCTGATGATCAGGCACCGTCGAACGCCCAGACGGTCGCGGATCAACGTCCCGGCTTCAGCCAAGACCTTGGTGCCGATGATAATATCGTACCCGCGCGGTTCCGCGCCCGGTAAGTCCACGCGCACGGTGCGCTCGGGTGAGGTCGGGCAACCGACAGGATCGGCAGGGAAAGCCGGAGAGGTCATATCAGGAATCCACCGCAAGCGACCCTTCGGCAAGGAGAGCAGCCTGGGTCAGGACGTTCATGACGCGCACCAAGGTCTCGTCCAACGATTCGGTGCCGACATCAACAACAAGGTCGGCCTCAGCATAGACCGGGCCTCGCTCGGCAAGCAACGATTCAAGCGCCTCGCGCGTTGTGCGCCCTTCACGCTTCAAGGCGGTGATCACGGGGGTTGGCTCCGTTTCGCCAATCCGCGCGACCAGGATATCCAGCGGCACGCGCAACCAAAGCGACACGCCGTGCATCCGAAGGAGCGCCCGCGTCGCGGGGTCCATAAACGCCCCGCCGCCCAGCGAAAGAACAACGGGCTCGGGCGAGGCCAGAAGGTCGCTGATGACGGTACGTTCCTGGGCCCGAAACCAGGGCTCACCGCGCTGGTCAAAAATGGCGGTAATGGGCAGACTGACAGTCTGCTCGATGATCGCATCCACGTCGCGAAAAGGGGCGTGAAGCCGCTCGGCCAAAAGCCGCCCGAGCGTGCTCTTGCCCGAGCCGGGCAAGCCCACAAGCGCAAGGGGTTTCACAAGATTGTGCACGGCCAACGTCTCCTTCTTTCCCCTTGCAGCAACTCTTGCTCGTCCCTGCATCCCTGCCTGTCGACGACAGAGAGGTTCAGAACGTTATCAACGAGCCCCTCGCGCGTTCCTCACGATCTTGGAAGACAAAGAAACGCGGCCCTTACGTTTCACGTTAAAGATTGAGGAGGGATTGATCACCCTCCCCGATCGAGGGAGGAAGGCGATGAATCAAAGGGACGCTATCATAGAGTTGCCCCTGAAAGTAGAGGCTGCTTGTGAGAAAGTGACGCGAGGCCAAAAGCTCGAGCCGATCTGCGATAAAATGAGCCTGCCCCCCTTATCACTTGAGGGGACGTGGGCTGTACAAAAGGGGAAAGATCGAGTCGTAAAGACTTCTCCCTTTCCCCTTGCAACACCTTCAACATGAAGTCCGCAAGGCCGATTTAGGCCATGCGTCCGAGGGGGCCTTCCGCCGTCGCATCAGGGCTCGGCTCCGACGCAGAGGGAGTCGTCTGCAGACCAGCCGCAAGGTTGCGGTTGATGAAAATCAACCCCTTGAGGATGGAGGGGTCGGCCTTCTCCAGAAACCTCAAGCTCTGCTTGTCCACGTAACGGCTGAGGTTCAGAAGGTTGACCTTGATCTCGCGCGGCAAGGGATTTTCAGGGTCCGTAAGGCCAATTTGGAACAGAGTCCAGAGCTTCTGGTTGGACTTCACGGCTTCGGAGCTTGTGGCGTAGGCCACGTCCGATGCGCCTGCTTCTTCAAGAAGCGCCGCGCACTTCAGCAAAGCCGAGCTTTCAATGGCACGGTCACTCAGCCCTTCCCGTTGGGTACGGGCGTAAGCGTTTTGAGGGGAATATGGCATGGATTAAGCTCCTTCGGAACGAGGTTGGAGGTCAGAGACCTTGGCCGCCGCACACGATGTTACCCCTTCCCCACCGGCAGCCGGCGAGCAGGAAGGAGGGGGGACACCCCCCGATTTCTCCGCGTCAAGAAGCCGATGGCCCAAACGTAACGCTTTGAACGTTTCCCCCGCTTCGAGGTGCGCGACAATCTGCCGCACATCCCCCGCCAGCGCAGGGTAGAGAACCGCAAAGCTCTCCAGCGTTTTGATCACCAGTTGGTCGAGCGGTTTGCCCTTTCCTTTAAAGAGGTAAATGACCTGCAACAGAAAGTAGACGTTGCTGGCGTCCGATTCATGCTGGCGATCGAGCCCCAGCATGTAGTCCTCACGCAACACGGGACCGTCGGACAACACAAGAAGCTCTGCAGGACGCGTGCCAACGTTCTTCAACACCGCGCCGCCCGCGAAAATTTTGCCCTCGGGCTTGATGCGAATCTTGAGCGGCACGACTCCCCCTTCCCCCAAAAACAAGCGGACGATTCATCGCGAATCGCCCGCCTTTTATACACCCTTCCCAACCGGGGAAGGTGAATGCCCAACACCCGCTTTGGAAAACCCTCTGCCCGGAGGGAACCCCCTCCAGGCAAAGGATCATTCCCGCGTGGATTAGCCGAACAGACGCAAGACGGCTTGCGACGCCTGGCCCGAAATGCTGAGACTGATGACCCCCAATTGCTGCCGGGTCTGAAGGGTCGTCGCATTCGCGCCTTCCTCGTTCATGTCCGCCAGAGTCAGGTTGTCCGAACCCACCGTCAAGGTGTTGATCAGGTTTGCCGAAAAATCCGACCGCGCCGAGATGATCGTGCTGTTGGACCCGAAAGCCGCCGCCTGCGAGCGAATCATCGAGAGCGCAGCTGTGAGTTTTGCCTGATCGGTACCGATGTTGGCCGTCAAGGTCCCCGCGCTCGACCACCCATTCGTTGAGGCCGTTCCCATAACTCCTGACAGAGAAGTTGACGCCGTCCCTGTCCCCGCATAATCGACAGAATCGATAGACAATTTCGAATTCGCATTGACAGGGTCAAAATTCACCACCAATGCGGCAGTGGCTGCGGTCGCAATCAAGTTGACGCCGTTAAACGTCGCGTCCGTGGCCACATTGCGGATTTGCGACATAACCTCATCGTACCTGGCCCCAAGAATGCCCGTGGCCGCCGTGTCCGACCCCGACTGAAGCGCCTTAACCGCCAAACCTTGAGCGTTTTGGATAAGCGTATCAATCGTCGAAATCGCGTCCGTCGCGGCTTTGAGAGACTGAATCGCTGTGGCAAGGGTATCTTTAATGTTCTGAATGGAGTTGGCCGTGTCCAAGAACCCTTTGGCCGTAAAGTAGGCCGTGGCGTTGTCCATGGCACTGTTCACTTTTTTGCCCGTCGCCAAACGCCCTTGAACCGTGTTCAGGCTGTTGGCTGTTTGGGACAAGGAAAGCACGTTCGCACGCGCCGATTTACTGAGTGTGATATCGCCGATTGCCATAGTGAAGAACTCCTTTCGAGGTGGGACGCGGACTCCTTCCGCGAGAGAGAAGCGCCCGAACGGACGCGCGCCGACAGGATTGCCCCGAGGCTCGGAGCTGTGGCATGCGCGGATCATGCCAAACGAATCTTACTTTTTCGTTAACGCCCCAAGGCGTTCCCCCTCGGCAATCCTCCTTCATGGCGTGTGCTCCTTTCGGATTCAGACACAAAACACCCTGCCCCTGTAACGGCAAGAGGGTGAGCATTTTCTGCCGAGCCCGTCCTCCGTTTCTGTTTTTGAGCCGTCAAGCAGGCATTTTCTGCCGGGTTTGCGGGTGTCAACCAACGGGAACCCGAATCACCGATCTTGTTGAGCACAAGCCGCTGCCTGGGCCAAACGGTCCACCCGTTCATTCTCCGCGTGCCCCGCATGGCCGCGCACCCACGCGAACGTCACGGTGTGCCGAGCTACAGCGGCGTCGAGCCGTTGCCACAGGTCTTGGTTTTTCACGGGCTTTTTATCCGCTGTTTTCCACCCGTGGGCTTTCCACCGGGGAAGCCAAAGAGTGAGTCCATCGTGGACATAGCGGCTATCGGTCGTCACGTGAACATGGACGGGACGCTTCAGCGCCTCTAGCGCTTGGATGACGGCCATCATCTCCATTCGGTTGTTGGTCGTCGCCGCCTCGCCCCCGGAGAGTTCCTTTTCAACGTCCCCGGTGCGCATCAAGGCGCCCCAGCCCCCAGGTCCAGGATTGCCGAGGCAGGCCCCGTCCGTGAACACCTCCACCCGTGTCGCTGCGACCTCTTTCACAGCGTTTCCAGTCCGTACGCCGCGAGCGACGTGACGTCCCGGTGGAAAAGCAACCGCGCGAGGTAGTCGCGGGGATCCCACGTCCGAACCAATGCCCCCGGCACGGGGTTAAGCCAGTCGTAGAGGCGCGAGAGCAGAAACCGCATCGAGGCCCCGCGTGCTAGAATCGGCAAGGCCTCGCGTTCGGACGGCTCCAGAGGGCGAATGCTCTGGTAGGCCCTTACAAGCGCCCGCGCCTTGGTGACATTGAAGGCCCCCGACCGCTCAAAACACCACGCGTTCATCACAATCATGAGTTCGTACGCCAAGACCCCGGTGCACGCAAAATAGAAATCGAAAATCCCGCACAAGCGATCGTCCTTGAAAAACACGTTGTTGGGGAAAAAATCGGCGTGAATCACCCCGGTCGGAACATCGGTAGGCCACGTGCGGGCCAGGGTCCGCGCCTCGTCCTGAATCAGCGATGCAAGACCCGCGCTGACCGTATCGGCCCGAGGCGCACACGTGGCCGCTTGCGCCTCCCACGTCGTCACCCCCAACGCGTCACTCCGCGTAAGCCCCGAGGTACGACCGGCCTCGTGCAGCTTGGCCAGATTCAGCCCCGCCTCGGCGCACATCGCCGGCGTCAGAGTCTCCGGCGTGGACTTCCCCTCCAAAAAGGTCACAACCGCCGCCGGACGTCCGTTGAGCGTCCGCAGAACGCGCCCATCCTTCCCCCGCACGGGCGCGGGACATGGAATGCCATGCGTGGCCAAATGATCCATCAGATTCATGAAAAACGGCAGGTCATCCGGATTCGTCCGTGCGGCTTCGTAGAGCGTCAGGATGTACCGCCCCGTGGAGGTCGTGAGCCGAAACGTCGTGTTCGAAACACCTTGGAGAATCCCATCAAGCGCAACGAGCGCACCGAGGTCATAAACCTCCAGGAACGCCCGCGCCTCGTCGTCGGAAACAGGTGTGAAAACGGCCATAGGCGGGGTTTAGCACGCCTTCAGCGACTCGCCAACGGAGACACAAACCCTCTTTCGGGGTTTTTCCGCAACCTGCTAGTGTCCGCTCCTCTCCTTGTGAGGACCCCGGATGGCTGACCTGTCGCCCCTTGATCATCTGACCCGGCTCTTGGCCCGCGTGCCGGGTCTGGGGCCGCGTTCGGCGCGGCGGGCGGTGCTCTGCCTTGTCAAACGGCGCGAGACGCTCCTTTTGCCCCTGATGGAGGCTTTGAAAACCGTCGCCGAGGAAGTCCGCGTGTGCAGCGTGTGCGGCAATCTGGACACCCGCGACCCGTGCGCCCTCTGCACCAACCCCAAGCGCGAACGGCATGTGCTGTGCGTGGTGGAGGACGTGGCGGACCTTTGGGCGCTGGAGCGCAGCCACGCTTTTCATGGCCTTTACCACGTCCTCGGCGGCACGCTGTCGGCCCTGGAGGGCATTCGCCCCGAGGACCTGCGGCTTGATTCCCTCACCCGGCGCGTCGGCGAGGGCGAGATTCAGGAAGTTATCCTCGCCCTCAACGCGACGCTGGAGGGCCAGACGACGGCCCATTACGTCAGCGAGCGCCTCGCACCCCTGGGGGTCAAAGTTTCGCGTCTGGCCCAGGGCCTGCCCGTCGGGGGTGAGCTGGATTACCTGGACGATGGGACCCTCACCGCCGCCCTCAACGCCCGCCGCACGTGGAGCTAGCGGACCGTGACGCAGCCCCCTCCCCGCCTGTTTCGGGCAATCGGCTTCATGAGCGGTACGTCGCTGGACGGCCTGGACGCCGCGATTCTCGAAACCGACGGGCGCGACCATGTCCGCCCGTTGGCCTTTCTGGGCGCAGCGTATGACGCGCCCTGGCGAGCCCGTTTGCGCAACATCCTCGGACCACCCCATCCTGAAAACGCCGATGAAATAAGGGCCTGCGAGGAGATCCTCACGCGCCGTCATAGCGACCATGTTCACGAGCTGTTGCGCCATGCAGGGATGACGCCCCGTGATGTGGACGTGGTTGGCGTGCATGGCCAAACGCTCTGGCACCGCCCGCAGGAAAGAGTCACGATTCAAATCGGGGACGGTGCTCTTTTGGCCCGTCTTCTTGGTCTTCCCGTCGTCCATCAGTTCCGCCTGAACGACGTTCAGACAGGCGGCCAAGGCGCTCCGCTGGTGCCCGTCTACCACAGAGCCCTCACCGCCGCGTGCCCCAAGCCGTTGGCTGTTTTGAACATCGGTGGCGTTGCAAACGTGACCTGGATCGGCAGTCCCGACGAGGCAGACCTTGTGGCCTTCGATGTGGGCCCCGGCAATGCGCTGCTTGACGATTGGCTGCTCCGCACGACGGGACGAGCGTATGACGAAGGTGGTGCGTTGGCCGCAACGGGCCGTCCCGACGAGGCGTGGCTGGCCGCGTTCTTAGCTCATCCGTTTTTTGCCGCCCCGCCCCCCAAGTCGCTGGACCGTGCGGCCTTTCACGCGCTCCCCCTCCCCCCCGGCACGAGTCCGGCGGACGGCGCAGCCACGCTGACCCACGCAACGGCCCGCGCCATCACGCGCGGGTTGCAACACCTGCCCGCCCTCCCCCGTCGCCTGTACGTCACCGGCGGCGGACGACTCAACACGACGCTTTTGTTTTTGCTGCACAATCTCGTGGCCCCAGCGACCGTCGTGGGGACGATCGAATCCCTCGGTGCCAACGGTGACGCTTTAGAGGCCGAAGCGTTCGCCTACCTCGCCGTGCGGTCCATCCTCGGCCTTCCCCTGAGTTTTCCCGGCACGACCGGCGTTCCCACCCCCATGACGGGGGGAATCGTCGTACGGTAGGCAGCGGACGGCTAGCGGCTACACGAGCACGCACACCCGCACGAGCCCGACTCGTCCGGTGCAGCCTTAACACCTGTGATCGCCTCCAGCATCGCCGAAGCGCTCGTTTTCTCAAACACGCCGGGCTTTTCGACAACGATCAGCTTGACGATGCCGTTTTCAGCGTAAAGGGCCGACCGCTTGCAGCGGATGCCGTACCCGAGGGCGGTTTCGTCGACGTCCAAACCCAAAGCCTTGGTGAACGCAGCGTTGCCGTCAGCCAGCATCGTGACACCTTCCGCATGGATTGACGTGGCCCAGGCGTCCATGACGTAGGCGTCGTTGACGGACAAACAGGCGACTTTGATTCCCTTGGCGTTAAACGCGGGCAAAAGAGCCACGTACCCAGGAAGGTGCGAGGCCGAACACACGGGCGTGAACGCACCGGGAAGGCCGAACAAAACAACCTTGCTTTCATCAAAAAACGCACCCGTGTTGATATCTTCCAATCCCTTTGGGGTCAGGCGCTTCAGGGTGACGACGGGAATGGATTCGCCGATGGCAATGGTCATAGTGATGTCTCCTTGCGTGAAAGGGAGTCCTGTCGGGAGCCCGACCCGGAAGGGTACCCAGGCAACCTTGCCGTCTGACCCTTCCCCTCTAATAGTACTAAAAAGGTCCCCGTGCAACTCCCTTGACAGACCCTCTCACCACCCGTCCAAAGCTTATCGTCACTCTCACGGCTGCAGGGTTCTTGAGCCACGTCGCGCACAGGGGTGTCACGCGCCGGGGGTGGCTGCCTCCCCCCGCTCAGATCTGTCAAGCCGTTGTCAGCGGGAGAGGCTTCGGCGTAGGGTCAGGGGGTCGAGGGAACGTCGCTTTAAGGGCACCCTCGGTCACCTCCTGACCCGTTGTTTTCCGCCTGTTAACGCCCTTTATCGTTGCCCGAGACGGGCCGTGGTCCGTCTTGGAAACGCCCTTCGGGGCGACGCGAGGGGTGCCCTACGGAAGGTCGCGATGCGGGAGGGGAAGGGTTTGTAACGTTGACTGTTAAGGCGCTTTGGCTACCCACCATGCTGTCCTCCTCCACCTCAGCTTCAGCCCTTGTGGAACCCCTGCCCGGTTTCGTGGCCCCGGTGAACGAGGGCGCGGAGGAATCCGGCCTCCTTTGGCCGATTCTCAAGGACCGCTTGCGAGCGCATTTGGGCGAGACCGCTTTTCGCCGTTGGTTTGATCCCGCCACAGCTCGGCTGACAGCGGCGGCGTCCGATCCCACCCGGCCTGTGTTGAATGTTGCCCTTCCCACGCGATTCATGCGCGACTGGGTGGAAGGCCATTATGGTGACCTCGTCCGTTCGCTCTGGAGCCAGCTTGCGCCGGGGGGCGAGGTCGTCTTCATCGTCGTCTCGCCGCTGGCAACCGCCGCAGCCGGAGAGGGCTCGGGGGCGGCTCCGGGTCCGGCAGGATCGACAGGGCCCGCGTTGTCCTCGGCTCCGTCTCCAGCTTTTGCAACGGGAAGCGTGCCAGGAGCCGCGTTGTTCGCCGAAGAAGGGCCCCTGGATCCCCGGTTCACGTTTGAAAACTTTGTTGTCGGACCTTCCAATGAATTGGCCTACGCCGCCGCGCGGCGCGTCACGGAATCCGACACGCCCAGTTTCAACCCGTTGTTTCTTTACGGCGGGGTAGGATTGGGCAAGACCCACCTCATGCACGCGATCGCCTGGCACTTGCGGCAAAAAGCCACGGGCCGCCGGGTGATTTACCTGTCCGCCGAACGGTTCATGCACCAGTTCGTGCGGGCGCTACGGTACCGGGACACGGTCGCGTTCAAGGACCAGTTCCGCTCAGTCGACGTGCTGATGATCGATGACGTGCAATTCATCGGCGGTAAGGATTCCACGCAAGAAGAGTTTTTCCACACGTTCAACGCGCTTGTGGACCGCAACCGGCAGTTGGTCATCTCGGCGGATAAATCCCCGCAAGACCTCGATGGCGTGGAGGAGCGCTTGCGTTCCCGTCTCGGCTGGGGGCTTGTGGCCGATCTACACCCCGCGCATTACGAGCTGCGCCTCAGCATCCTCCAGGCTAAGGCGGCCAAGCTGGGGTGCCCGGTTCCTGACAAAGTGATGGAGTTCCTTGCGCATAAAATCAGCTCCAACGTGCGCGAGCTGGAAGGTGCCCTCAACCGCATCGTGGCGCACGCGCAGCTTGTCGGGCGAACGATCACGCTGGAAATGTCGCAAGATGTCCTCGCGGATATCCTCCGGGCCCACGAGCGCCACCTCACGATTGACGAGATTCAAAAGAAAGTCGCGGAGCATTACAACATCCGCGTGACCGACATGCACTCGGCCCGGCGAGCACGGGCCGTTGCCCGACCGCGTCAGGTGGCCATGTACCTGGCCAAGAACCTCACGCCCCGCAGCCTACCCGAGATTGGCCGCAAGTTCGGGGGACGCGACCACACGACCGTCCTCCACGCCGTCCGTAAAGTGGAGGAACTGGCCGGGGAGGATGCCGCGTTCCGCGATGACGTGGATCTTTTGAAGCGGCTTTTGCAAACCTGACGCTTTCCCGAACGGAAAGCTCAACCGCACGGCGAACCGGCCATGGACACCGACGACCTGGAACCTCCTCCGCGCCCCGCGAACGCCCCTCGGGACCTCAGCGTCCTCGGAATCGGTGAGCTGGAGGCCTATATCCTCTCGTTGGACGCCGAAATCGCCCGCGCCCGCGAAGCCATCGCCCGCAAAAAAGCCCACCAAGCAGCCAGCGCCGCGTTCTTTGGAGGCTCTTTTCCGACGGACGAAAAATGACCCTCTTGTACAGTGCTCACTCACTTTTACCGACTGAGGAAACACCATGATCATAGGTCGTTCGATTCGTCTTTTTCTGGCCGACGGAACACCGGGCGGCATTATCACAGCGGAAATCATGAACTGGACGGGACATGTGATGGTCTCACCGCGTTCACGCCTTGCCGACCTTATCAAGCGATCCGAGTCCACACGCACGGGAATCTATTTCCTGATCGGGATCGATAGCGAGGACGGATGGAAGCCGTTGGTCTACATCGGCGAGACGGATAACGTCGGCAAACGCCTTGTTCAACACAACAAAGATGAGACGAAAGATTTTTGGGACCGTGTGTGTTTCATCACGAGCAAGGACCAGAATCTGACCAAGGCGCATGTGCGTTACCTTGAAAGTCGCTTGATCGACATTACGCAGAGGGCGGGACGAGCGACCTTGATGAATGGAACCGCGCCGGAATCCAACACCCTGCCGGAAGCCGACATTGCCGATATGGAGTTTTTCATTGATCAAACACGCACTCTTTTGCCGATCTTGGGGTTTGATTTTCTGAGGGAGGCTCCCAGACGGAACGCAGGAGACCTTTCTGAAACGCCCAACGGGGAAACACCGGAATCGCCTACGTTTGAGCTTGTCAGCAAAAAACTTGGCCTTCACGCCGAAGCGCAGGAAATAGAGGGTGAGTTTGTCGTGCTCAAAGGTTCCTTGGCGAGCAACACATGGAGGGGTGTAGAAGGAGTGGGCAGCTATCAGGCCCTTCATCATCAGTTAAGCACGCAAGGAACGCTCGTGCCGCATGACGCCGATCATTTAAAGTTCGAAGGGGATTGGGCCTTCCGCAGTCCAAGCGCCGCCGCCGCTGTGATTTACGGGCGCTCGGCGAATGGGCGCATAAGTTGGTTTGTGAAAAATACCCGGACAACCTACGCCACGTGGCAGGAGGAAAGGGTCGCTGCTGTGGCTGCGTGTGCGACAGAGGGCGATGCCCTCTAACCGCTCGTCTCCACGCCCTGGCTGTCCTTACGGAAGGTTTGATGCCCATGCCCTACGAAACTGCCTTGCAGACCTATTTTAAGGCCCTGGGGTGTTACAGCTCCAAGACCGATAACGAGCTGACGTACCGCACGGATTTGCAAAACTTCCTGCGGGCCGCTTGCACCGAGCTTCGCGCAACCGTTGAGCCGAGGCAGGAAGTCAAAGACAGCGCCCGCGACCTCGGTGTCCCGGACTTCTCGTTCATCAACGCTGCGAATCTGGGCGTTGTGGGCCTGTTGGAAAACAAAGCGATGGGCGTGAACATCGAAGGTTTGATCGCGAGCGCCCAGATTCAAAAATACCGTCGGCGCAGTGAAAACATCCTTCTGACCAACTACCTGGATTGGCTTTTGCTGCGGGACGGAGTCGTGACGCATCGCGCAAGCCTCGGCACGATTCCGGATGCGCAGCGCTTGGCCCCTCCGGACCCCGAGGGCGTTGCCGATTTGCGGCGGTTGTTGCAGGCCTTTTTAGCCCAAGAGCCGAGGGGAATCGGGCGCAAGCAAGAGCTTGCCGAACAGCTGGCCTCGCGGTG
Source organism: uncultured Pseudomonadota bacterium (assembly GCA_903869345.1). GTDB lineage: Bacteria > Pseudomonadota > Alphaproteobacteria > UBA9219 > UBA9219 > CAIPYM01. The sequence goes on along the minus strand of CAIPYM010000009.1, from coordinate 8,058 downwards.
CCACGATTTGCGTGATTTTCTGACGGTGGAGATGGCCCGTCAGAGAAAAGCCAAAGAGACCAGCCCGCTGGGCGACATGTACGAGGCGTTCCGAAAGTACGTGGATGGCGAGCTGACTCCGGAGGAGTTTACAAGCGCCTTCGCTCAAACGTTGGGGTACAGCCTCTTTTTGGCCAAGCTGAACGTGGAGCCCGTGTCAGTCGTCATCAACCTTTACAACGTCCAAAAGTTCATCCCGTCAACCTTTGGGTTGATCAAGGCGCTCGCGAACTTTTTGAAAGAACTGGAGGAGGACGCCTACCGGCCCATTCGCTACCGGGTGGAAGAGATTCTCGGCATGATGAACCATCTCGACCTTGCCGAGATCACCCGCGACCTGTCGTTCAACAAGCGCCTGGACCTTCCCGACGAGGAAGCCCGTCTGTTTGAACGCGACCCTTACATCTATTTTTACGAGCACTTTCTGCACGAGTACGACGCCACCATGAAAGAAAGCCGGGGCGTCTATTACACCCCGCCGCCGGTGGTCAATTTCATCATTCGGGGCGTCAACGCGATTCTGAAACAGGACTTTGGCATCACCGACGGCCTGGCGGATGCGCGGCAGGTGCAGCTTTTGGATTTTGCGACGGGCACCGGGACATTCATTCTGGAAGCCCTGTTGCAAATGTTTGAAGACCCCGCGATAGCCGCGAGCAAAGCGATACAAACCCGGCTTGTGAAGGACCATATCCTCAAGAACATGTACGGCTTTGAGTACTTGATTGCGCCCTACACGATCGCGCACCTGAAACTCTCGCAGTTTCTGAAAGACAAGGGATTCGCGCTGGACGAACCGCTCAAAGTTTTTCTCACCAACACGCTCGATATGCGCGTGCCGCAGGGCGATTTTCCGTTCATGCAAAAACTGAAAGCAGAAGGCGAGGCCGCCCATCGCGTCAAAGACATGCCGATCCGCGTCATTGTCGGCAACCCGCCTTACAACGTGAAATCGAAAAACAGCGGCGCGATTGATGATTTGGTCAAGGATGCTTACGCCCCCGAGGGCGAAAAGAAAATGAACTGGGACGATTACGTCAAGTTCATCCGCTTCGCGCATAACAAAATGGAGAAAATTGACCGGGGCGTCATCGGGATCATCACAAACAATTCGTGGCTCAACGCGGTCACGCTTCGGCAAATGCGGAATCGGTTGATGCGCGATTTCAACGCGATTTACATTCTGAACCTGCACGGCAACAGCCTGATCGGGGAACAAGCACCGGACGGACGGCAGGATTCCAACGTCTTTGATATTCGCGTGGGCACGTGCATTGCTCTTTTTGTGAAGACCGAGCGCAAACCGAAGGCGTGCCGCGTGGCCTACGCCGACATTCAGGCGTCCAAGCGCGTGGCCAAATACAAGCACCTTGTCCAAAGCGATATGCGCATTTTTGAGCCCCTGGATGTCGCCGCGTTCAACCACCACTTTGCCGCAACGCGCTGGGCCAAACGCTTTGCCGAACCCCTCAGCTTTTTTGTGCCATCGAGCGACGGTTTTGCAGAACACCTGGGAGTCTACGGGGATTTCTGGGGGATAACCGATATTTTTGAAGAGTATGGGAGCGGGGTGAAGACGGACCGGGACGGCCTGGTGATTGCCTATGAAATAGACGAGTTATCCGAGCGCATGCGCCAGGCCTTCAGCGATCACCATGATTATGATTTTAGGCGGCGGTATGCCATCGAGAATTCGAGCAGTTATGATTTCAAAGACAGATTGCAAAAATTGCGATTTGACGCCCACTCAATCCGTCCCATCCTGTATCATCCCTTTGATGCACGGTTCATTTATTATAAATTGGGTTTTACGAGTCGCCCTGCGTGGAAAGTGATGAAGCATCTCTTCGCTCACGATTCACGAAGTAATTTTGGCTTGATTATTCGGCGTCAGTTGCCCGATACGGCACAAGCTACGTATGTCACGGTCACGGATATTGGCATCGTGGATGGCCTTCTTGGGATTGACAATAAAGGGCGAGACACTGTCTGCCCTCTCTACCTCTACCCTCCGCGCGATTCACACGGCGACATTGTGAACGGCAACGGTAAACACGAGAACTTCCAGCCCGCTTTTCGGGCGTGGCTTGATAAGACGTACGGCACGACGTTCACGCCCGAGCAGGTGCTGGGGTACATGTATGCCGTTCTGCACAGTCCCGCGTTCCGTCAACGCTACCAAGAGTTTTTGAAAATTGATTTCCCGCGCATTCCCTTTGTGAAGGGCGTGAAGGCGTTTGAGCGTCTGGCCACGTTGGGATGGGCGTTGATCCAGGCCCACACCCTGAAAACCCGGCCTTCGGGCGTGAACGTGACGTTTCCGGAAGACGGGGACAACAAGGTCACAAACGTGGCCTACGATCCCGCGACACGACGGCTTTTCATCAACAAAACCCAGTACTTTGGCAACGTGCCGCCCGAGGCGTGGGCGTTCATCGTTGGCGGCTACCAGGTGCTCGACAAGTACCTGAAGGAACGCAAAAAAGCCGATCGCCCTCTGAGCCTGACCGATCTTCAGCACATCCCCAACGTCATTCGAATCTTGGCGTTCACCCACGCGCAGATGCAGGTCATTGACGGCGTTTTGGGGGATGTCTGATCACCCCCCCGTGGCGATTTGTTCGACCAGCTGGCGGACGGTGGGAATAAACCCGCCCGCGTAAAAAGGATCAGACGCAAAGCGGTAAGCGTTGTGGCCCGCGAACATCAACTGGCGGTCCACGTCCCCGTTGTGGCTGATGTTCTGGAGCGTTTTCTGAATGCAGAACGAGCGCGGGTCGGGTTTGTGCCCCGTCGTACCGATCTCGTTTTGCGACCAGTTAGAGAACTGGCACGCCGACAGACACCCCATGCAGGCTGTTTGATCGGCCAGGATGGCTTGCGCCTCGTTGGGCGTGACGAACACCAGCGTCGAATCGGGCGTGCGCAGGGGCCGCGTGAACCCCGCCGCAATCCACGCCTCGGCCCGCGCCCGGTCCCCCGGCGCGAGGTAGATGGGCTTGCCGACGGGACCTGTTTGGAAAGGCTCCGTCAGCTCACCGAGCGATTCCACTGCGTAGGCTACCTGGCGCTCCGACCGTTCTTGCAAATTCCGCAAGAACGTGTTGCGCACGGCCGACGAATAGAATCCCGTCGGTGAGAACTTGTTGAGGATAATATCCCCCTCGCGGAGGGTCATGAGCCGCGACTTCCAGGCTGCCGAAATGGGGCTTTCCTGGGTCAAGAGGGGCCGCGTGCCAAATTGAAACGCGACGGGCCCGATCTCCGGGTTGTCCAGCCAGTCGTCCCACTCGCTGAGCCACCACACGCCGCCCGCCATGATGATGGGCACCTCGCCGAGGCCGTATTCACGCATCAAGCGACGAAGCGCCGCGACTCGTGGAAAGGGTTGCTCCGGCACCAAGGGGTCTTCGCTGTTGGAAAGGCCGTTATGCCCGCCCGCCCGCCAGGGATCTTCGTACACAACCCCCCCCAGGCCCTCGCGGAATTTGTGGTAGCTCCGCAGCCAAAGCGCCCGAAACGCCCGCGCCGACGAGACAATGGGGTAGTAGGAAAGCCCGTGGCGCGTCGCGATTTCCGCAACCCGGTAGGGCATACCGGCCCCGCACGTCACGCCGTGGATCAGCCCCGGTGCACCTTCCAAAATCCCCGTTAAAATGGGCTCAACCGCGCCCATTTCCCAGAGGACGTTGACGTGCAACCGCCCCTGGCCGTTCGCGACCTCGTGCGCGCGTTGGGCCTGAGCAATGCCGCCTTGAATGGCGTAAGTGACGAGCTCTTGCCGCCGCTCGGCGCGAGTCTTGCCACGGTAAACCTGGGAGACCACGTTGCCGTCCGCATCGTAACTGTCGGCATTCACGCCCGAGAACGTACCAACGCCACCTGCCGCAGCCCATGCGCCCGAACTATCGCCGGTCGAGACGGAGATTCCCTTGCCCCCTTCAACAAGGGGAAGGACCTCGCGGCCCGAGAGACGCAGGGGGTTTAACGCTTTCACGAACGCGGTTCCTTTCTCCGAAAACGCCCCCACTATACCCGATCATCGCCCAGGCGCTAGCCCGCGCGGACAACGAAAGGCGACGGACCGCCCGGTGGTCGTGCGTTACGTCATGAATTGTTCCTGAATGATTCGCTCGCCTAGGTGTTTGTCGGGGTCGAAAAGCAACGCGCACGTGACGGTCTGATTCAGCGTGATCCGGAGCGCCGTGACGTGGCGAAACGTGTGCGGTCCCGCCTCCATGCGCACGGGACGCTTGGCGATTTCCAAAACCTCAATGTCCACGGCGGCGTCTTGCGGCAGCACCGCGTACGACCACCGCCGAGGCCGGAATCCGCAAATGGCCGTCATGACCAGCGTGTTGGAATCGAGCGGCATGATGGGTCCGCCCGACGAGTGGTTGTACGCGGGGCTTCCCGCTGGCGTAGCGACCAGCAACCCATCGCCGCTGTATTTCGCCAAGCGCTCCACCCCGTCCACCAGGATGCGCAGCTTGGCCGATTGCGGGGAATCGCGCAGAACCGAGACCTCGTTGATGGCCAGCGCCGTTTCCGTCGTGCCATTTTCCAACCGCGCCTCGGCCCGCAAGGGGTGCAGCAGCACCTTGTGCGCCTGTGCGACGCGCTCGGGCAGATCCTCCACGCGGTAATCGTTGCAGAGAAAACCAACGGAATCGGTCTTGCGCAGCGCGAACACGGGCCGAGCCCCCGGCATCAACGCATAGAGCGTCTTGAGCACAATCCCGTCGCCGCCCACGGCCACGACGCAATCGGCGTCTTCCGGCGCGAAGATCCCGTACTTTTGCCGCAGAACGCTCACCGCGTCGTGCGCGGGCTGGGACGGCGAAGGAACAAACGCAAGTTTCATCAGGAGCCCCCTCGGGCCCTGTCCGAGATGACCGACCCGGCCCCTGTTCTAGCACGCCACTCCCGGCAAGAAAGAGGCGAGGCGGGGGTTTTCGTGCCTGCCCCCCTGGATTTTGTACGGCCTGAACGTTGCAGGCTGCAAAAATCCCTGGTACCAGGAGGCGTCCGCTGGTTTCCGAACGTGACTCCGTAGCTCAGTTGGTTAGAGCATCTGACTTTTAATCAGAGGGTCGTGGGTTCAAGTCCCACCGGGGTCACCAGAAACATCAAGGGGTTAGAGGCTCCCGTCTGCGTGTGTTGATGTTGAGCTCAACGCCGAAATTCGTCCGCGTTACCTCGCCCCTTCACGTCATCAGGCTCTCCTGGAGTCTGATCTTGGAGACCACTTCCGTCATTCCTTTGTCGCTCGGATTCTAAACCCCTTTTCTCCGCTCGTGAGTCGTGTCCAGAAACCGCTTTGGCTTTGCCGATTGCGAATCTTCTGCCGGGTTCTCTCACCCCGACCGTGGCAGCTTGGTTCCTGCGACGGCGCGTTCGCGTAAGACCTGGCGGCGGAAAGCAAACAGGCGAGCGGGACGGCCTCGGTTCGGGTGGTTTTGCTCAGGGAGCGGTTCAACGAGTCCTTGGTCCACGACAAGACGCCGGAAGTTCTGTTTGTGCAGAGTCATCCCCGCGAGGGCCTCCACCGTGGTCTGAAGAGTCAGCAACGTGAACCGCTCGGGCATCAGTTCAAACACAACGGGACGGTAGGTGATCTTGGCGCGCAGCCGCGCCATGGCGGTTGCCAGAATGCGCCGATGGTCGTGCGCCATGGCAACGCCGAGCCTTGGGCCAAGCTGGGGGGCAAGTTCGGAGCCCTGGTCCCGCTCGCCCCGGCCCTCGTCCACAAGCCCCGCCTCCCACAAAAGCTCGTAGCGCTGCAGCACCATTTCGGCGTTCCAGGCCTTGGGATCTTTGGGGAAGGCAACGGCAAGACGTTCAGCCCGATGGGCCCGTGCGTCGTCTGTCGGGGCCGCCTCACGCCACGCTTTCAGGGCCGAACGAAGGGAAGTCAAAAGGGTGTTGGAGGTCTTGCCCCGACGGTCCTCCCACGGGAAATAGCGGTACCACGGACTCCAGGAGGGGTCGTCCGGGCCCGCGTGAGATTCGTCGCGCGGGACAAGTGCGAGGTAGCTGATCGAAATGCGCCGGACATTCGGGGGGCCTCCGCCTTGTCCCCGGTTGCGGTCGGCGAACGTGTACAGCTGCTCCACGTACCCAAGCTCCAGGCCGCTTTGAGCCTTCACCCACGCTCGAAGACCCTGTTCCAACGTCGGGTGCGTTTCCCCGAGGGGGCCCGAGGGCAACGCTTCGCCCGGCACAATGCGCACCAGCGGTTGTCCGGCGACGACAGCAACAATCACGGCGCTGAGGTCAACCGCGAGGTGGTCCTCCCCCGGCGACAGCAAGGGTCGGGCGCTCGGGGTCATGCCCCGGCCACGGTGAGGGCGTCCACGACAACGGTGGGCGCGTCAACACCGTAACGGAAGGTCAGGTCGTTCGCGGGAACAAGCCGTGCGAACATGTCACGCAAGTTTCCCGCCACGGTCATATCATGCACGGGGAATGCGAACGCTCCATCCTTGATCCAAAAACCCCGCGCCGCACGGCTGTAGTCCCCCGTCACGAGGTTGACGCCGGGCCCCAGGACCTCGGTGACGAAAAATCCTTCTTTAATGTCCTTGATCAGCTCTTCGGGGGAACGCTCAGACGGACAAAGATAAAAGTTGCTGGGTGACGGAGAGGGGAGTCCCCCCGGTGAACGCGCGGCATGGCCCGTGGGGGGCACGTTCAGTTGCCGCGCCGAGGTCAGGTCCAGATGCCAGCCGGTCAGCAGGCCGTCTTCCACCATCGCGCGGCGCTGAACGGGCAGACCCTCACCGTCGAAGGCGCGGGAGCGCAAGCCGCGAGGCCGAAAGGGATCATCCACAACCGTGATGCCGGGTGCGAAAATCCGTTGCCCGAGGTCGTTCCGCAGAAAACTGGTGCCCCGCGCAACCGCCGCGCCCGAAATCGCCCCGGCCAAATGGCCAAGAAGCCCCGAGGCCACGCGGGAATCGAACACGACGGGGACTCGCGCCGTGGGCACCGATCGCGCTCCTTGCAGGCGAACGGCCCGGTTTCCGGCGCTCGCGCCGACTTCTTCCGGGGGCGGCAGGTCGCTTGCGAAAAGGCACGTCGCGCTGTCGTCGTCCCGGACCATGCCGGTGCCTTCACCCGCCAGCGCGGAGGCCCCAAGGCTGTGGAACGTCTTCGTCCATGTCCGCGCGAACCCCTGGCTTGTGACAAGGGCCGCGAGGGAGCGAAAACACGAGGCCCCCGCGCTTTCACATTGCGTCACGCCCGGCACGGCCTCCGTCGCCTCGGCCATGCGTTTGGCGGCGGCCATCAGATCCTCGGAAGTCACCTCGGCAGGGTCCTCCATGTCCAAAACCGGAATGTTCTGAGCCAGTTGGTCCGGCGTGGCCGGACCACAGAAAGGATCTTCCGGCACGAGATTCACACGGGCGAGCGCATCCTCGACCAGCTTATCCAGCGCCTCGGGTCGCGGGTCCGTCGTGGAGACCAGCGTTTGGCGTTGCCCGACGAACACACGCAAACCCACCTCCTGCGTCTCGGCGCGTTCCAAAAGATCCAACGCTCCACCCCGCCACGTCACGCTGAGCGAGGTGGATTGCCCGAGGCAGGCCTCGGCCTTTTCCGCGCCCGCGCGCTTGGCCGCAGCCACCAACGATTCAAGGCGGGAAAGGGGGGTCCGATGAGAGAGGGGATGAGCGGAAGACGGCATACGAAACGGCCTCTGGCGAAAGGATGTTTTTTGCGTATCCACGGAGGGATATTCCAAGGGTGCGGATCATAGCATCGTTTGAAGCTTACAGACTAAGCACAAGCACGCACACAATCGTTCCAAGTCTGCGAGCATGTGGGCAGTGCGGTTTCTGAAGGGCTCTTTTTCGGGAGGGAGGGAAATCAGGGGCGCAAAAGGGACATCAGGAGGCCTCTCCGTTGTTCACGTCATGTCGCGGGGAGGGAGGGGCGGGCGAAGGACAGGAAGGGGGGGAGGTTCAGGTGGTGGCGGAGGGCGGGGGTGATTTCGAGGACCGGGAATCGGGGCGG
>CAIPYM010000008.1 GCA_903869345.1 uncultured Pseudomonadota bacterium | reverse complement strand
CGACGGGTCCACGCGGGGGCCAACGCCACGGTAAGGCAGAAGAATCGGCGAGGGCCACGCGGAGGACGACATGGGCGGAGTTTACGCCTCCCCCTGTTCCGCGTCATGCTGAAAAGCGAACGCCTCAAAGTCCCGGTGCCGAGGCCCCCGTGCGCCGAAAAAAGTTCTTGCGAAGCCAAACGTTGGCTACATCCCTAACAGTCTGCTGAAAAACCAAGAAGCCGGGGCAGGGATTTCCGGGAGGGAGGGGGAAAGGGATAGGTTTTGGGCCGTTTGAGGGGGGGCCGGTTTTCTTATCGTGGATCCATGTCCTCGCTTTACCCCCACGCGTCCCCCACTCGTTTCCCCACGCGTTCTGTTCTTTCGGGATTGCGTGCCGTAGGATGCCCTCGCGCCTCGGCGCTTCGTCGTCTGTCCTGCCCAAAGCCCCAACGCCTCGGTCGCATGCCCTTCGCCCGCTTGTCCTCCCGCCGACAGTTTTTGCGCCTGGGACTTGGAACCTTAGCGGCTCTGGCCGTAACAACGTGCATGCCCGGCGCTTGGGGAAGTCCCCTGGCGATGAATGTCTCCCCTTCGGCTCCCCTTCCCCCCGCCAAGCCGCGCAGCCCGCGCCTTTTGGTTCTGGACCCCGGACATGGGGGGCATGATCCCGGAGCCCTCGGCCTCACGGACGGCACGTTTGAGAAAAATATCGTCTTGGACATTGCTCGTCGCGTCGCAAGCGCCTTGGAAGACACACCGGGCGTCAAAGTCCATCTTACGCGGACCGAGGATCTTTTCCTGCCCCTGCCCGAGCGCGTGGCACTGGCCCAGCATCTCAACGCCGATCTGTTCCTGTCCCTGCACGCCGACAGCGCTCCGAACAGCGCGGCCCGTGGTCTTTCGACGTACGTGCTCTCGCCCCACGCCTCGGACAAGCTGGCCGGGCAAATCGCGGCGCGTGAGAACGTCGCGGGACTGACGGGGCCGGAGGACCTGAACGTGGATGACCCGGACGTTGCCGCCATTCTGTTTGATCTCACCACGCGCCGAACACGCGACGTTGCGCGGCGAGCCCAGGCGGGGCTCGTGCGTTTGGTGGGCCGGAAGTGGCCTCTTTTGGAAAATCCGACGCGGTCTGCCAATTTTGCCGTCTTGCGCTCGCCTGAGATTCCTTCGGTCCTCGTGGAAACGGGCTTCTTGTCCAACCCCCACGACGAGGCCCTCTTGCGTCAAGCCGATCAGCGCCAAAAAATCGCCACCCTCATCGCTAAATCCGCCACGTCCCTTTTGCGAAGCCCTCTGTTTGGGTAGGCTTTTGCCAAGGATTAGGAACGGGCTCTGAGGGTCGCGAGAAAAGCCTCGTGAGCTTCCTGCTCTTCCTCGGTCGGAGCGTGAGGACGCGGAACGCGGTGAACACGCCCCGCTACGGGGGCCGCCTCGGTCAGAAACTCCCCGCCTTCGTGCGTGGTGTCCATGGCCAGATCCGGCTCCCGCCCGCCGCGCAAGGCGAGGTACACCGCCGCAAGAAGCTGGGCGTCCAACAGCGCTCCGTGCAGCTTGCGCTCGGAGAGATCCACCTTGAATCGGCGGCAGAGGGAATCGAGTGAGGCCGAGGTTCCCGGCGGTAACGACTTCCGCGCCATGTCGAGCGTGTCCACGATCCGCGTTGGGGTCAGACGCGGGAGTCCCAACATTTTCATCTCGTGGTTCAGAAAGCCGACGTCAAACGGGGCGTTGTGAATGACGAGCGGCACGTCATCGCCAATGAACGCGAGAAAATCCTCTGCGATGGCGGCAAACACGGGCTTATCGGCGAGAAAATCATCCCGCAGGCCGTGGACTCGTGCGGCTTCCTCCGGCACCGGACGGTCCGGGTTGATGTACGCATGCCACGTCCGCCCCGTCGGAAGAAGGCTGACAAGCTCCACACACCCGATCTCCACAATCCGATCCCCGTCCTGCGGACGCAGGCCCGTGGTCTCGGTATCCAGGACAATTTCACGCATGGGGGGACCTCGAAAGAAACGACGGGGCAAACGATGCGGGGAAGAAAATCCGTGCGAGGACGGCGCTCGTCAAGATGACGACGAACCCGGAAAACAGAACATCACTCAGAAAATGCCCGCCCATCGCAATCCGCATCAGCCCGAGCACACCGCCAAGCGCCACGCCGCCCCAAAAGATGCGTCGCCGCCACGCGGAAGCGACCAGAAACGCCAAGCTGACGAAGGCGAACCCCACGGCGGGATCGCCTGCAACGAAGGAGCCATTCGGAACCTTGGATTCGTGTGGCTCCAGCGCGGGCGAGAAGGAACGCGTGCCGCCGAATTCAACGATCTGACTCGGGCGGGCACGGCCCCAATGATCCTTAAGACCCACGTTCACAACAAGCCCAGGTCCCACCAACAGTGCACACACCAGAAACAGCCACCCACGCGCCGACAGGCCCCCCAAGGGCCGAGCGCGGACTCCCGCAAAAGCCGCTGCGCCCACAAGCCCCACCCCTAGAATCCACGCTCCACGCGAGGCCGTCTGGTGCAGGACGATCAGCATGGGATTTTGCGCCAGAGGAAACCCTTCGCCCGGCACGGCAAAAAGGCTCGCGGTTGCAAGGTCCACGGCGGGCCAAAACGCCACGCCAAGCCCCCCCGCGAGGGTCAGGGCCAGAGCAAGAAGAACGTCCCCTTTCATGCGGGCAAACCTAGCACACCCAGGGCCCAGGGGGAGAAGGTCAACCTCTGCCAACAGAACGGCACAAAAGGGCCTTTTTCTCAGCCCTGTCTCCACCCCCGTCATCGAAGAAACGATCATGGACTCTGGCCTCCGTCGGGACGACGGGGAAGAAAGGCAACGAAAAGGAGAATCCAGGGCGTTCAGCCTATAATAAGCTCAAGAAAGACGTGGACCACAAAGATACGGCTCTTTCGGTCTCCGGGCGGGTTTGTGGTACGGTCGCCCCGTCGTGTTCTCTCCCGGAAGGCCCATGAGCGAAACGCCCTCTCTCTTAGGTGATGAGCTGTCCTCGTCGAACGGCCCCGGCGGGAATCCCCTTCCGGCCTACCGTGTGCTCGCCCGCAAATACCGGCCCGCGCGGTTTGACCAGCTGATCGGGCAAGAGGCCATGGTCCGCACGTTGGCCAACGCCATTGCGCGGGAGCGCTTGCCCCATGCGTGGATGCTGACGGGGGTGCGCGGGATTGGCAAAACGACGACGGCCCGACTGATTGCCCGCGCCCTGAATTGCGTCGGCCCCGACGGGACGGGCGGCGCGACGATCACGCCGTGTGGGGTGTGTGAGCCCTGCCGCGCGATTGCCGAAGACCGCCACGTGGACGTCCTGGAGCTGGACGCGGCCTCGCACACGGGCGTGGACGATATTCGGGACATTATTGATGGCGTGCGCTACAGCCCCGCCTCGGCGAGGTACAAAGTCTACATCCTCGACGAAGTGCACATGCTGTCCAAGCATGCTTTCAACGCGCTGCTGAAGACGCTGGAAGAGCCCCCGCCGCACGTCAAGTTCATTTTCGCCACCACCGAGATTCGCAAAGTCCCCGTCACCGTCTTATCCCGGTGCCAGCGGTTTGACCTGCGCCGCATTGAGCTCGAAACCCTCGCGGCACACTTCACCACCATCTGCGCCGCCGAGGTTGCCGAGGCTGAACCCGAGGCCCTGCGTCTGATTGCCCGCGCCGCCGATGGCTCGGTGCGGGACGGGCTGAGCCTCCTCGATCAGGCGATGGCGCGGGGCGAGGGCACGATCACGGCGTCCGACGTCAAAGACATGCTGGGCCTTGCCGACCGTTCCCAAAGCCTGATCCTCACGGGGCATGTGCTGCGCGGCCAAGCACCCGAGGCTCTGGCCTGTTTCGCAAACCTCCGGAGCGCAGGCGCGGACCCCTTGCAGACGCTGTGCGACCTGGCCGAGCGCATCCACCGCCTGACCCGAGCGTGCCTGATCGGAGCCGAGGTCGAATTTGCCGACACCTCGGACGAGGAGCGCCGCGAGGCCACTTCGTTGGCGGCCCTGGGCGTTCCCGCGCTCACCCGCGCGTGGCAAATCCTCGTGAAGGGCCTGGGTGAGGCCCAAGTCGCGCCGGCTCCCGCCGAGGCGGTGGAGATGATCCTGATTCGCCTAGCCTACGCCGCCGCGTTGCCCCCGCCCGCCGATCTGATCCGCCGCCTGCAGGCCGAAAGCGCCTCCGCGCCTCGCGCCGAAAATCCAGTCCCCCCCCAAGGGTCAGGGTCCGGTGGGAACGTGAGTTTCGCGGGCACCGCCCGTTTTGAAAATCGAACTTCCGGCAACGGGACGGGAACCGCCACGGCCCTGGCGCGTCAGCCTCTTGCCGAGGACTCTGCGCCTTCCCGGATCGAACTCGCCCCCTCTCCCCGGACCTTGGCCGAGATCGCGGCGCTGTGCGGTGAACGACGGGAGGCGCGGCTGAAAGTGCAGGTCGAGCAAACCCTTCGTTTCGTGCGATGTGCGCCCGGACGTTTGGAGGTTACGCCCGAGCCGGGTGCGGACGCGGACCTTTTGCCGAACCTCGCGCGGTTCTTGTCGATCGCGACCGGCGAGCGCTGGATGGTCGTTCTGGGGGATCAGCCCGGTGCGCCGACCTTGGTCGAGGCCGCCAAAGCCGAGGAAAACACCCGGCGTGAAAACGTCGCCCGTCACCCCCTTGTGCAGGCCGTCCAAACGGCGTTTCCGGGCGCGAAGATTCTGAACCTCCGCACCCCTACCCTCGCTTTGCCACCCGTTGTGGATGCACGCGGGGACGACACGCCGGCCCCCGACCTCTCCCTCCCCGACACGGACGACAGCGGGGATTAGGGGAAAGATTCTTCGATGGGACATCGCGGACGCTTCTGGTGGTCACAACGCGGAGTTGGTTGCCAACCTGTTTGCAGCAACAGGGGAAGGGCTCTACAGTTTGCGTTGGCTGACCGACTGGATCAAAACCGCTTCCACAAGGCCAGCGCCCAGCAGTTTATTGAGGGCTTCCCCGAATCGGGCCTTGATCTTCAAGAGATCCACGGTGGGCCCCGCGTACAGTGATCCGTCGCTCAGGCCTGTGTAGGCCGCACTGAACAAGGCATCCTGGATTCGCAAGAGGTTGTCTTGCAGTTTGACCGAGGCCTCGAAGTTACGCGGAACCAGATCCACCTGCAGTGCGACAATCTGTTGGGGCGTGTTTTCCTTAAGCACCGACACCACCAGGGGCTTGAGGTGCAGGTAGGCGTGATCTTTGGACGACGTTTTGGAGCCTTCCCCGGATCCGTGGGACGAACCATGTGCCTCGCTTTCTTTTTCTGAACCCCACGCGGAATCATGGATCCCAGGTCCTGCGAGGACCCACGCAATCCCCCCTAACACACAGATTCGAGCGAGACGCAGGCGACAGGAGGGAGGGAGCACGGCGGAAACCTCGCAGATTCAGAGCGGCAAAAAGGGAACGTGACGCGCTCGCGTCCGGGCCTTGGGCACGATAAGGGCCATGGGGTTGATTCTCAAGGACATGGACGCGCTCGCGCCCGTCGTGGGTTTCGGCTCGTCAGGGAGAGGAGGGGCGGGGGCACCTACCGTTGACTCCGCCTCGATAACCGAGAAGGCACCCGCAACGGCGATCCCGAGAGCGATCATCAGCAAGCACCGAATCAATAAAGTGGAAGGAAGGAAAAACTCGCCGGATTATGCTCCCTTCATCTTACGGGTTTTTTCGTCCAACAAAGCAACCAAGGAATCCCAGCCGTTCTGGGCAATCACTGCTGTGAACTCCGCGCGGCGTGTGGCCAGTTCGCTGACCGTGTTTTCAAGAAAGACATCCGCGATTCGGGGGGTTCCGTCCGGTCCAACGCGGACCAGGTAATTCAGGGCCACGGAGGGTGCGCCTGCGGGGTGCAAGCGCGTTTCCACCATCACCCCGCCGCTTGGAAGGGGTTTTTCGGTCAGGACCTCAAAAGCCTCGCCCGTAAAACGCGGAAAGCGGTCGGCGTATGTCGCGACCGTCCACGTCGTGAAGACCTTGATCAGTTCGGTGCGCTCACCGTCGCTTTTCGTGGCCCACGCAGGCCCCGCCGACAGACGCGCCATGAGCGGCATATCGAACGCTCGCGTCACAACGGGAGTCAACGCGTGAACGCGTCCCTCAAACCCCAGTGTCTCACCTTGTTTCATCGTGGCAAGCAGCTTGCCGTAAAAATGCTCCACCACGCTTGAGGCCGACGGCGAGGGGCTTGCAACCGTAAGAGGGGCTGCCAATCCCGTCCCGAGGTTCAGCCAAAGACTCAGCACCACAACGCACCCTCCGATGAAGGAACGGGGACGGATGAACGAGCGCAAGAAGGAAGGCATGGGCAAATCCAGGGCGAGAGGCAAAGGTCCAGGGCGCATCGGGGGACGACTCGGCTAAAGAGCCTTGGGGTTCAAACCCGCCTCGGCGGCAAGAGCGGTTGTGACCGAATCATCGTCCAAAGCACCCGTTACACCGTTCTTAATAGCATAAGCACACGCTTGGTCGAGAATAATAATGGATTTATCGGGATTTGTACGCCTTGGAATGTAACGATCGGCTAACTTGACGATGTGGGAGCACGCTTGGTCCGAGATGGTGAGGTTGTAGTGTTTTTCGAACGAAGCTTTCAGGTTTTTCAGAATCTCGAACGTGGCGGGAACATCGGGCGTTTCCAGCATCACCTGCTGAAAGCGGCGCTCCAACGCAGGATCAAGCTTGACGTAGTCGTCGAACTCTTCGCGCGTTGTCGCAGCGATCAGCGAAAGATCGCCCGTCGTCATGTAGGGCTTCAGCAAATCCGCAACGCCCGCGTAACTGGAGGCCCGAAACGCGATCATCAATTGGTGAAACTCGTCCACGAAAAAGATAATGGGCGGTTGCGTCCGTGTCGCGTTGCGCTCGGCCACGCCCTTAATGATGGGAATGAGGCGGCCTTCCAGGTCGGCGCGGGAGGAGGATCCTGCCCCAACCATGGACATTTCCAGCTCGATGACTCGCGCTCCTTGAAGGGGCAGGGGGACCTTCTTTTGGTTAACCCATTGGGCGAACCCAATGCACAGCGCTGTTTTACCGACACCCGCTTGCCCCAAAAGCATGACGTTTTTACGCAGACGCTGCAAAAGAATCAGTGTCACGCGGTCCAGCTCCTTATCGCGGCCTGAAATCGGATCAAAACGCCCCGCACGGTCCTGGGCGGTGATGTCGCGCGTGTAGCGTTGTAACAGGCTCTCCAGCTCCGAATCAGGGATGGCGAACGTGGGATTGGGCATGGACCGCTCCGGATGAACAGGCGTGAAGAGACCCAAGGGTCTTCAGGATGCCAAGGCTTCAAGCCTCAGGTATCCAAGAGGCGACGGCGAAAAACAAGAGGGTGGACGAAGAGACCCCTTGAAGTCCGTGGCGGGAATGTTCAAAAAGAGGGGGATCATATTGTCCTCGGGTTTTCCCCTCTTCGCGAACCCCGACAGAGACCAAGGGCCCCATGAAAAGATTTTCTCGACTTTCCCCTCAAACCCTTGCGGTGATTGCTGCGGGTGCTGTGGTCGCGATTCTCGTGCTTTCTTGGGGGTTTTGGAAGTTTTATCAGGGGCGGGCCTCCGTGCCACCCCCGGTCGCCGCTCAACAAGTCATTGAAAATCCTAGCGGATTTCGTATGTGCAACGCAACGTCTGGTGTTGTTGAAGCCGCTTTTGGGTACCGCGAGAACTTGACATGGATTTCCGAAGGCTGGTGGTCCATTCCCTCTGGACAATGCATGAAGGTCTACGCCCGTCCTCTGACCCAGCGTTTTTATTTTTACTTCGCACGGGGATCAAAATCTCCGTCACCGGTTGCTGAAACAGGTCCAGCGTCCCCAACGGTATGGGAAGGACGTTATGTGTTTTGCATCTTGCCTAAAGCCTTCAAAATTGAGGGCGATGGTGATTGTGAAGCTCGGGGTTATCAAACGCAGGGCTTTCGGGACGTGGATGTCGGGCCCAACAACACGAATTCTGCCATCACCTTCCGCGACCCAAACTAGTCGTCTTCTTTTCACGATGCAGGAAGGTGAATGACCATTCCGTCGTAGGCGGGCGCAACCCCGGCAGGGAGCCTCGCCGCGAGCGTGGCGTAATCCAGACTCTCGTCCATGTGCGTCAGGTAAGCCTGCTCGGGCCGGACACGCTCGATCCACGCGAGCGTTTGGGCCACGTGAGCATGCGTTGGGTGCGGCCGTTCGCGGACGCCGTCGACGATCCACACTTTCACACCGCGCAAAACCTCAAAGGCCTCTTCGTTCAAAATGCGCACATCGGTGCTGTACGCAAAATCGCCCACCCGAAACCCCAGCGTCGTCATCGTGGGGCCGTGCTCTTGCGTGAACGGTTGAACCGTCAGGGGCCCAAAATGCGCAGAGCCCTTCAGAACATGCGGAATCAAAAGGGGTTTGTAGAAATATGCGCTTGGGCCCAGAGGTTCGAAGGCATAGCTAAAATAGCTTTGAATGGCTTTCAGCGTGTGCTCGGTCCCGTAAACGGGAATAGCCTGGTTCGTCAGCCAGTTGAATCCCCTCAGGTCGTTCAAGCCGTGGCAGTGGTCCGCGTGTTCGTGCGTGTAGAGCACGGCGTCCAGCGGCCTTTTCAGATCGTACGTTAAAGCCTGCTCCCGCAAGTCCGGCGAAGTGTCCACCAACAGAGTCGTTGAGTCCTCTTCGATGAGGATTGAGGCGCGGCGGCGGAAATTACGCGGCTCGTTCGGGTCGCACGCGCCCCACGTTCCACCGATCAGCGGCACGCCGCCCGAACTGCCACACCCAAGGACCGTGATTTTCATGGAGGCGGCACTTTCGTAAACAGGCGAAAAAAGTTGTTGGTCGTCCGCGCAGCGAGCTCGGCCGGAGAGACGCCCTTGATGCCCGCCAACACCTCGGCGGTTCGCGCGACATACGCGGGCTCGCACGTCTTCCCACGGTACGGCACAGGCGCGAGGTAGGGCGAGTCGGTCTCCACCAACAGTCGATCGAGGGGCACGGTTGCTGCGACGGTCCGCAGAGCGTCTGCTTTTTTGAACGTCACGATTCCCGCAAACGACAGAAAGAACCCAAGGTCCAGCCCTGCCTTGGCCAACGCGGGGCCTGCGCTAAAGCAATGCAAGACGCCCGTGAGGGGGCGATCAAAGCCGGGAGCCTCGGCGACCTCGCGCACGACCCGGACCGTGTCGGATTCGGCTTCCCGACTGTGGATGATCAGCGGAACACCTGCGCGACGTGCGGCGATGGCCTGCACGCGAAAAACCGATTCCTGGACCGCGCGGGGCGTGAAGTCATAGAAATAATCCAGCCCGCTTTCCCCGATTCCCACAACTTTGGGATTGTCCCGAACCGCCGCTTCAAGGTCTTCCACCGTGACGGCCTCCCCCGCATCAGCTGCATGGTGCGGATGAACGCCCACCGCCGCGTAGACTTCGGGGAAAAGGGCCGTCAAGCGGCGAACCTCGTCCCATTCCACCCGGCGCGTCGCCACGGTCACGAGCCGCCCGACGCCCGCTGCGCGGGCACGCTCCACCACACCCGCAACATCCGCCGCAAGTTCCGGAAACGCTAAATGGCAATGGCTATCTACCAACATAAAGGAACTGTAGCTGACAACGTCACTCGAGCCCAGAGGTCTCCGATCACCTCCATTTTGGTCCTCGGATGAGTTACCTCGTGCGGTTGGCGGCCTCCAGGTCGTGCGGCGTGCCGACGTGAAAGCACGTTCCCCGGTGCTCCAAACCAAAAAGACGCCCTCGCGCCTCGGCCTCGTCGAAAAGGCGATTCATGGAAAAAACGCGCTCGGTGATTCCCTCAAAGAGCGTGGGGCTGACGATCCGCGCCGAGATAAAAACGTGCGAGCGAGGCACTGGCGCGTTATGCCGTCCGAGCCGTCCGTCGGGGGTGCGCATGAAATCCCCGCGCTCCGGAAACCCTCGGGCTTTGGCGGTTTCCATGACCAACAGCGCGATGTCCATGCGGCGTGGCTTCCAAAACCGTGCAAGGCGCGTCAGCGCGGGAACCTCGCCGGGGCCATCCTCCCACGTGAGATCGGCGTTGAGGACGAAAAAAGGTGAAGGACCGAACACGTCGGGCCACCGTTGACGGGCGTTCAAAACGCCGCCGCCGCTATCGAGGAGCGAGGCCTCGCGCACGATCAGGACCTCAAGGTCTGAACGACGCGCAAGGTGCGATTCAATTTGCTCGGCGAGGTGAAACGTGTTCACAACCACGCGACGAACGCCCGCCGCTTTCAACGCCTCCAGCGCGTGATCCAGCATCGGCTTGCCGCCCACCGCCAGGAGGGGCTTGGGGGTTGTCAGGGTGAGGGGGCGCATGCGCTCACCGAGTCCCGCCGCCAGAATCATGGCGGTGTCCGACACGCCTGCAGGCAGGGAGAGCGGCACCGAAAGGGGAGGAGGGGAGGGGAAAGGGGGAGGCATGGACAGGGCTTAGGGCTTCGCTTAGGTTCCGCGAGTATGAAGCTGCCTTTGAGAGGCGGCAAGTTCTGTCACGGAGTGCCGAGCCCCATGCGTCTCAGCCGTCTTGTCACGCACACCAGCAAAGAGTCCAGCCGCAGCGAGGTGAGCCTCAACGCACAACTGCTCACGCGCGCGGGGTACGTCAGCCGCCTGATGGCGGGCGTCTACCAGTTTCTCCCTTTGGGCTTACGAGTCCTCACGCGCATTGAAAACATCATCCGCGAGGAGATGAACGCCCTCGGGGGGCAGGAAATCCTGATGCCGACGCTGCACCCGCGCGAACCGTGGGCGAAAACAGGTCGGTGGGATACGTTGGATGTCCTTTATCGCCTTAGCAGCGAGGGCGGGGTGGTCGCGCCGGGTACTGCGTGCGATTTGGCGCTCGGGCCGACACACGAGGAAATCGTGACGCCACTTGTGGCCGGGTTTGTTCACTCGTACAGGGACCTGCCGACGGTTGTTTACCAAATTCAGACCAAGTTCCGGAACGAGCCCCGCCCCAAGTCCGGGCTTTTGCGCGGGCGTGAGTTTCGGATGAAGGACATGTATTCCTTTCACACGAATCAGGACGATTTGGACGACTTTTACAACCGCGCCGTTGTCGCGTACCGACGGGTTTACGAGCGCTGCGGCCTTGGGGATCGGACGCTGCTGACCTACGCCTCGGGGGGGTCGTTCAGCCGATATTCCCACGAGTTCCAGACCCTGACTCCCTACGGCGAAGATACCATTTACCGTATTCCTGACACCGAGCTCGCGATTAACCGCGAGATTGTCGGGGATCTTGATGCTGTGCGGGACATCATCCCAGGCTACAAACCGGGTGATGAAAAAATGCTGCAAGAGCATAAGGCGATTGAAGTTGGGAACATCTTTAAACTCGTCACGCGATTCAGCGACCCCTTTGGGGCTACGTACACGGACCGCGACGGCGAGCGGTGTCCGATTATCATGGGGACGTATGGCATGGGCCCCAGTCGCTTGATGGGGGCGATTGTCGAATGCCTCAGCGATGATCACGGAATGATTTGGCCCGAAAGCGTTGCGCCGTACCGTGTTGGGCTTATCAACCTTAAACCAGGAGCCGCCGACGTGGACGCGCTGGGGGCGGACCTGGAGCAGCGCTTGGCGGCGATCGGTATCGAGACGCTTTACGACGATCGGACGGAAAGCGCCGGGGTGAAGTTTGCGGACATGGACCTTCTAGGTCTTCCCTGGCAGGTCATTGTTGGTCCGCGCGGTTTGGCCAAGGGTGTTGTGGAGGTCAAGAAACGCGCCGACGGCCAACGGCAAGAGATCAGCGTGGAAAGCCTTCTCAGCCACTTTACGGGCGGGTGAGGTTGAGCCTTTCCGGGAAGGGCGCGACCAACACCTCGGCTACAAAAGCTGTCAGCTCGTCTTGAAAGCGCAGGAGGGCCGGCGTATGGCAGCGGCCTTCAAGGACGACAAGCGGTCTGACCTGCGGCAAGAGCGCATGCATCTTTTGCCCCGACGCAAAGGGGACGATCGGATCGTTGTGACAGTGAATCTGCAGCACGGGACGTGTCAGCCGTGGGGCGGCCAAGTCCGCGCGTAAGGGATCGCGCATGAGCCAGGAGATCGGGAGCCAGGGAAAGCGCCGCTGACCAACATCCAGTGCCGACGCAAGGGCGGAATCCAGAACAACAGCTCCCGGTTGAACATCGGCGGCCAAAAGGACGGCAAGGGTTGTTCCGAGCGATTCGCCGAAAATGACAACGCGTGACGCAGGAAGGTGACCGCCCGTGAGCGCGGGCGAATCTCCCTGCTTTGGACATTGCGCGTCCTTCACAAGGGCGCACCAAGCCGTGCGGGCATCTTCGCGTAAACCTTGTTCGGTCGGCGTTCCCGTTGAGCCTCCGTAGCCGCGCCAATCCAGCGCCAAGAATCCCCACCCCTGCTGGATCATCCAGGCAAAACGGTCGGCGCGGTTCGCCAAGTTTCCACCATTGCCGTGCAGGTAGAGGACCACCGGGTTGTTGGCTTCGCGCGGCGGTGCGTACCAGGCCAACAACCGTTCTCCGTCCGTCGTCACGAGGTGAACGGTTTGCAGGGAGCTGAGTCCAGCGGAGGCCGGGGCCACCTCGTGTTGATTGGGGATGTACTGCAGAGTCCGTTGTCCTACGAACAGCGCGAGGCATGCGATCCCGTAGGGCACCAGCAAGATGAGGCCCACTGTTTTGAGGAACGTCATCACGAAAGACCTTCAGCTCTGCGGAATTGCCCTGGATCCAGGGAGAAGGGAGCCCGGAGCGTAGGGGCCGCGAAGACAGCACGCAAGTCGGCTTTTGTGACCGTCAGTGCTTTTTAAAGGAGAAAACTGATTTTTATCGTCAAGCCATGATTGACGTTGGCGGACCCTGTGTGCTTCTTAGGGCCTTGTGGTCGTCCGGAAAGGGCGATGTGTGCCCGTGCGATGGCGGCCGTAGCTCAGCTGGTAGAGCCCTCGGTTGTGGTCCGAGTTGTCGTGGGTTCGAGTCCCATCGGCCGCCCCACGGACAGACTGTGAATCTTGCGGCAAGGGGATGCGTGATGGTGTCCTTCCTGTCTTCTCCTTTTTCGACCTCCGAGGTGGGGGCGACCAATGCGCCGGAACTCTGGCAGGCCGCGTTTCCGTGGCCCCGGTCAGACGGGCATAAGCATACACGTGGACGGGCGCTGATTGCTGGCGGTGCGGTTATGACGGGCGCGGCGCGGCTTGCGGCACGTGCGGCGCTGCGCATGGGGGCAGGCCTTGTAACGGTGGCCTCGCCCCCCGAAGCGTTCACGGTTTACGCAACGGCTCTGGAAAGCGTGATGGTGCGCCCGTGTGCGACGCTTGCGGCCTGGAAAGCGCTGATCGAGGATTCACGCGCCTCGGCTCTGTTGATCGGCCCAGGCCTGGGCCAGGGGGACGAAACCGAGGGGCGCGTTTGCGCGGCGCTGGCCTCGGGTCGGCCTTGCGTTGTGGACGCCGACGCTTTGACGGCATTTGCGGCTATCCCCGAAGTTTTGTTGGCCGCGTTGAATCCCGCATGTGTTCTCACCCCGCACGAGGGCGAATTTGCGCGGCTTTTCGGCAAGGGTCTGGCCCTACAAGCCCCTAAGGCCGAGCGGGCGCTGAGGGCGGCCCAGCAAGCGGGTTGTGTCGTTGTGCTGAAAGGCTCGCCGACGTTGATCGCGACACCCGAGGGGTGGTTGACCGCGACAACCAACGGTCCCCCCGACTTGGCGACGGCGGGTTCGGGGGATGTCCTGGCGGGGATGATCCTTGGTCTTTTGGCTTCTGGCATGCCTGTGTTTGAGGCCGCGAATGCAGCCGTCTGGTTGCACGGAGAAGTTGCTTGCGCCTTTGGTCCAGGCCTGATCGCCGAGGATCTGGTTGCCGGAATCCCTGCCGCGTTGCAGGCCTTGAAAGAGGGGGCGTGGTCCTGAAAACAGGAAGGGAGAGGGTATGAAGCCCGACCCTCCGCAATGTTGGTGGAGGGGAGGATGGGTATGGCCACATTATCTGGAGTTTGCCGGGCTTTGCTTGTCTTTTGGCCGAACTCCTTCCGCGTGCCTTTTCGACACATGGAAGGACCGGGAATCAACCCGACGGGCCTTTAAGGGTCGTAGCACAGAGGAAAATCTTGGGTACAATCGGGCTGAGTTTTTGCTGGACGAAATTCAAGCCACTTGACAGAAAGGAAAGGGGACGGGATTCCTCCCCGCAGGGGAACGGAACTTGGCAAAGGGCCGAGTCGCCGAGACCTCGGCCCCGTTTGGCGAAGGAAACGCGCGATGCTCATCAACAGTGGCGACACGGCTTGGATGCTCACCTCGACGGCGCTGGTCTTGATGATGACTTTGCCGGGGTTGGCCCTTTTTTACGCGGGCCTCGTGCGGCACAAGAATGTGCTGGCCACCGCCATGCAGACGTTCGCCACAACATGCGTTGTGACGGTGCTGTGGGTCATCGTCGGCTACAGTCTCGCGTTCACGAACGGCGGAACCCTGGGGACCTGGATCGGTGACTTCAGCCGGTTGCTGTTCCGGGGTGCCGACCTCAACAACGCGTTCGTCCTCGGCGCGGGCAGTGCAAGCCCCAGCACCACGACAATTCCTGAATCCGTTTTTATGATGTTCCAAATGACGTTTGCGATCATCACGCCCGCGCTGATTGCGGGCGCGTTTGCTGACCGCATGAAATTCTCGGCGCTCTTGCTATTCATGGGCGCGTGGTCGCTGGTGGTGTACGCGCCGATTGCGCATTGGGTCTGGCACCCGAACGGCTTTCTGGCAACGGCGGGTGTGCTTGACTTCGCGGGCGGGACCGTTGTGCATATCAGCGCGGGTGTCGCGGGGCTCGTGACGGCCCTCGTCATGGGGCCGCGCCTGGGACATCCGTTGGATCAAGCACGCCCTTACAGTGTGCTGCAGAGTCTCATCGGCGCGTCGTTGCTCTGGGTGGGGTGGTTCGGGTTCAACGCTGGTTCGGCCCTTGCCGCCGGAGGTCGCGCGGGCATGGCCATGGCCGCGACGATGACGGCTGCGGGTGCAGCGGGCCTCGCGTGGATGGGCGTGGAGTGGTTCCGGCGTGGAAAACCAACGGTCACGGGAATCCTCAGCGGCAGCGTCGCGGGGCTTGTTGCCATCACCCCCGCCGCCGGGTTCGTGGACCTGGAAGGCGCGTTGGCAATGGGGGCCCTCGGCGGAGCGCTCTGCTATGTCTCCTGCACCGCCGTAAAGGACTTTTTCCGGTACGACGATGCGCTGGATTGCTTTGGAATCCACGGCGTCGCGGGAATCCTGGGAGCAATTCTCACGGGCGTTTTTGCAACGTCGGCCGTCACGGGAGGTTCCGATCCCTTGGGGTGGGTGGACGGCCATTCGGCACAGATTCTTGTTCAGCTGAAGGGGATTGGAATCACGATCGCGTGGTCGGTCGTCGCAACGTGGGTTTTGTTGACGGCGGTCCATGCACTGGCAGGCGGCCTGCGCGTGAGCGCCGAAGTGGAGGAGCAGGGTCTGGACCATGCGCTTCACGGCGAGGGCCTCGGAGCGCACGAGGTTCACGTTCCTTACGCGCCGCCCCTCTCCCCCGAGGCCCCGCTGGAAACGCTGGGGACCGAGGACCAACCGGCCAAGGCCTGAAACCCGCACCGTTGGTGACGTTACAAAAAGCCATTCTGGTTCTTTTTGAAGGGCCCTTTGTTGCGACCAAAGGGGACAGCCGCTGAGAGAATTTTTTCTTGACTCGGCGGGTTCAAAGGGGTATTGACAAACCCATGGCGTAGTGTACCCGCGTTTCGGCCGAATCGCGGGTTTTTTTGTGCCCAAACGGTTGGAAAAGCGCCTGTTTTCCGCCCGTGTGTCATCCGTTTTTGACCATCCCCGAACAGAGGCCCGGATCCCCGCTTGGGTCCGAGGGATGAGGGTCCCCGCCCTCACATCCTTCCCCCAAAACGGCGCTCCAGGATTGATGGAGATTTTGGCCGAGAAACGCAGGCCGATCCGCCTTTTTGACTTCGCCCATTCAAGGATGAAAAGCCGCAGGCGTGCGTTTTCATCATCTGAGAATCAGCAAAAGGGGACATTTTAGCTTTGCAGATGGGGGACTCTTACGCGTTGCGCTAACAAAAGGGGACAGCCGCTTGAGGTTGCAAGCAGCGGGATGGTAGAAAGGCCAACGGCTCGTGTTTTGCCTTTGACAAGCATCCTTTCCGCAGGAGAGCGGCTATGAAATTCACCCTTTCCTGGCTTCGTGAGCATTTGGAAACGCAAGCCTCGGCAAGCGAGATCGCGGTACGGTTAACGGCCTTGGGGCTGGAGGTCGAGGCGCTCGAGAACAAAGGCGCAAGGCTCGCTCCGTTCAAAATTGCCCAAATCGTCGCGCTCGAAAAACACCCGAACGCCGACAAGCTTAATGTGTGCGTCGTGGACACAGGGAGCGAAAAAATCCAAGTCGTGTGCGGGGCTCCGAACGCTCGCGTGGGGCTGAAATCCGTCCTCGCGCGTCCGGGCGACATCATCCCCCGCGAGGGAACGGCCCTGAAACGCAGCGCCATCAGGGGCGTCGAGTCCGAAGGTATGCTGTGCTCGGCCAGCGAATTGGACCTCGGCGAGGACAGTGCCGGAATCCTGGACCTGCCCGAGGACGCGCCCCTCGGCAGCGAGTATGCAGCGTGGGCGGGGCTGGATGATCCCGTCTTCACACTGGGGCTCACCCCCAACCGCGCGGATGCGGCGGGCGTTTTGGGAATCGCGCGGGACCTCGCGGCTTCAGGCCTCGGGACGCTGAGGAACGTTGGGGAATCCTTCCTCACCCTCTCAACCCTTCGGGAGGCGAGGGAACTGAAAACCACCCTCCCCATCCGCTGGAGGTTCACGCCCGGTGAGGAATCCCTCTGCCCTTTGTTCACGGGACGGGTGATTCAGGGCTTGCGCAACGGGCCCTCGCCCGCGTGGCTGCAACACAAGCTCAAGGCGATTGGGGTGCGTCCTATCTCGGCGCTCGTGGACATCACGAATTACCTGACCTTTGATCGCGCCCGCCCCCTGCACGTCTTTGACGCGGACACGCTGAAAGGCGGCCTTTGGGTCGGTACGGCAAAGGGCGGCGAGACGCTTGTTGCCCTAAATGCCGTAACGTACACGCTTGCGCCTGGCATGATTGTCATCGGCGACGATCAGGGTGTGCAGAGTCTCGGCGGCATCATCGGCGGCGTGGCCACAAGCTGCACCGACGCGACGACCTCGGTCTTTTTGGAATCCGCGCTGTTTGATCCGGTCCGCATCGCGCAAACGGGCCGAGCGCTACAAATCACCTCGGACGCCCGCTACCGGTTTGAGCGCGGTGTGGACCCGGCCTCCACCTTGCCGGGGTTGGACGAAGCGACGCGCTTGATTCTGGAAATCTGCGGCACGCCGGAAACCACCCTCAGCGCCCCCATCATCCTGGGGTCCCCGCCCGCGCCCCGCACGGCGATCCCCTACGATCCAACGCTGTGCGCGCGCCGCTTGGGGGTGGATGTTCCCCCGGCCGAGCAACGCGCGATTCTGACGGCCCTGGGGTGCCTTGCGGCCTCAACACCGGAAGGGCAATGGCGCGTCACACCCCCCAGCGGGCGGCCCGACATCGGGGGCGACGTGGACCTCACCGAGGAAATCATTCGGCTCAAAGGGTACGATGCGATTCCCGCGACCCCGCTGCCGCCGTCCTCAACCCTTCCGGACGAGGTTGCGCAAGCCGCCGCACGACGGAGCCGCCGCGCCGGAATCGTGCGCCGCGCCCTTGCGGGGCAAGGCCTTCTGGAAGCGGTCACGTGGTCCATGATGTCCTCGGCCCTTGCGGAATCGTTTGGCGGTGGGCAGGAGGCTTTGCGGCTCGTGAATCCCCTCAGCCAAGATCTGGATGCCGCGCGCCCCTCGGCGCTGCCTAATCTGGCGCAAGCCGCGCAACGCAACGCCGACCGAGGCTTTCCCGGTGCCGCGCTGTTTGAGGTTGGCCCCGTGTACAACGGCCCTTCGTCCGAGGATCAGCGCCTCGTTGCCGCTCTGGTCCGCGTGGGCCCCGTGCCCCGCGCGTGGTTCGCAGCGGGTCGCCCGGTGGACGCCTTCGATGCCAAGAGCGACGTATTGGCCACCCTCGCAGCGGTGGGTGCCCCCGTGGACATGTTACAGGTCACCGCTGACGCGCCCGCGTGGTACCATCCGGGTCGATCGGGCACATTGCGCCTCGGCCCCGTTTTGCTTGCCCATTTTGGAGAACTGCACCCAGGGGTCCTGGCCCGGCATGGCCTTACGGCGGGTCCCTTCGTGGCAGCGGAAATCTTTTTGGACGCTGTGCCTGAACCTCGAAGGACCGATACCGCCAAGCCCGTTTTGCGGCTTGAAACCACACAACCCCTGACGCGCGACTTTGCATTTGTCGTGGACCGCGCCGTCCCCGCCGATAAGCTGGTCAAGACGATCAAGGGGGTGGACAAGGCCCTGATTCGCGCCGTCACGGTGTTTGACGTGTTTGAGGATGATCGCTTGGGCACGGGCAAAAAATCCCTGGCCCTGACCGTCACCCTTCAACCCACGGACCGCGCCCTCACCGACACCGAGATTGAAGCTCTCTCTCTTCGCCTCATCACCGCCGCTACCAAAGCGACGGGAGCGACGTTGAGAGGGTAGGCACCAGAGGATAGCGGGAAGAATAAAGGCCAAAAAAGGACCTACGTCCCGACGAGCCGTAAGCCGAAGGTGTTGTTGAAAACCGTGATCACGCGGTCAATGTTGATGGCCGCTGTCCCACCGAGGATATGGGTAATCCCTTGCGGCACCGTCGCCTGGCCAGCCCCTTCAACCGCGCGGCGGACAATCAGCCATCCACGCAAGAACGAAATCGCACCGATGATCTGAACAAACCCCAAAACCGCTTGAATCGTTTTGTTGGCTGCCGTTGTGTCCGTACCTGTAGGGACAATCTCGGACCAACGGAGGGAGAAGTTCTTCATGCTGTGCACCGCGCTGTCACCAAACAGCGTGGTGGTCATGGTGGGCAGCATCTCACCAATGGAGACTAACGCGGCTCCGATCAGAAGATTCACAACGATGATATGCGGGCCTGCCACCTTGGGGTCTGTGCCGAGTTTGGTGCTGCGGATCAAGCCTCGGCCAATGAGAAACAGCCCAACTGCAATGCTAATGATGGAGATGAGTGACATCATGGGTTGATGGATGTTGCTCGTGAGATTCTGGATAATGAGATCCAGCCCCGCCGTGTTGCCGTCAGCCGGAACAGGTGTGACAGGAACAGGCACACACCCTGTGACCCCGCCCCCCCCGCTGGCAAGCGAACGAGAAAACAGGCTGGTCTGAAGCGCCTTGACGAAATAGGGAAGGGAGAAAAAGCACGCGCTGGCCACAAACGAGCCAAGCGCTTGGGGAATTTTGTTGCTTTTCGAATCTTGAAACTGTTGCATCAGAAGCCAACCAAATCGGGCGGCCAAAAAGGCTGCAATGGCATACGCAATGACGGAAAAAATACCCGTGTAGGGCACCAAGTTATTACGAACATTACAGACGACGTCGCCAAACGTTGAGGCAGCCGCCCACGCAACCTCAGGATCTCCGCTAACAGCGGACATCGTCAGCACAAGGACCAAAAACCAGCGGCCCATAAGCGCGGAATCCATCCACGGACCTGGACGAAGGCCTAAACCGAGCCATTCAGAAACGTTATGCCGCGTCATAAGAGTTCCTCCCTTAGGGGCTTATCTCCCTCAACCTGTCCCCCTAAGGAGTATTTTAACGCAAAAATCCTTAAAAAGCGGTAGAAAAAATAAACACTTTATGTTTCAAGGTGTTAGAGATTGCCATGAACTACCGACACGCCTTTCATGCCGGAAACGCTTGCGACGTCGTGAAACACGCCGCGTTCAGCCTTGTTCTCAAAACCTTAACGTCAAAGGGTGGGCCGTTAACCGTCTTGGATACCCATGCAGGGGCAGGAATCTACGACCTGCAGGATGCCGAAGCCCTAAAAACAGGCGAATCACAGCAGGGCATTGCCCGCCTTTGGAAGGGCTTACAAAAGGAAATGGAGACCGAATCACTTCCGTCCTCCTCCCCCCTCACCTCTCCCTTGGATCTGCTGGCCCCCTACCAAACCGTCCTTGCGCGTTTGAACCCCGAGGGCAACACGCTACGCTTCTACCCCGGCTCGCCGCTTGTGGCACGGGAGATCCTGCGCCCAGCACAGGAAGGCACCTCCGCCGATCGCCTTGTGGCGTGTGAGCTGCATTCCGAGACGTTTTCAACCTTGCAGAACCTTTTCCGCCGCCTTCCTGTAGCCCCTGGGCCAGAAGTTCAGCTGCATCGGCGGGATGGGTACGAGGCCCTCAAAGCCCTGATGCCGAAGCCGGGCGAACGGGGCCTGGTTCTGATCGACCCTCCCTACGAAGAGGAGGGCGAGTGGGATCGCCTGACAACGGCGGTGCGCGATATCGGGCGGCGTTGGCCCGGCGGACGCGCGATGATCTGGTACCCCCTCAAGGACAGGTCCACCATTTGGCGCTGGCACGAGAGTCTCCGCGCCGAGGGCGTTCCGGGGCTTTTGGCCGCCGAATGTCGCTTGGAGGAGGACGCACGTTCCGACCGTCTGGCAGGCACGGGACTCGTGTTTGTGAACCCACCCTGGCGGTTGGAGGAAACGCTGGTTCAGCTGTTCCCCCTCCTGCAGCGTCTGTTGGACGCCCCTTGTCCGGGGACATCCTTGACGTGGATCACCCCTTCCCGAGATTAAATCCCAGCGCTACCGCACATCCACCTCAAGGGCGTCGCGCAAGGCTTTCTGAATCCCCTGCAAAACATCCTCGCGGTCTTTGTGCTGGCGCTCGCCCAACGCGGGCAAACCGGGACGCCCGCCGTTGTCCATCCACGTAAGCCCCATGAACGTGCACGGCGAGGGGTAACGCGGCACGACGTGGTAATGCACATAATGGTCCTTCATCATCAGCATCAGGTAATTCATGATGTCATACGAGGGAAACGCCTGCTTCACGGCCCGTTCCAGCGTCGCAATCAGTTCACCGAGTTCGGCCATTTCCGCAGGCGTCACCTCGGACAGCCGCAGGGCAAAGCGATTCAGCGACAGAATCCCCGCCCCAAGAGTCGGTTGATCGGGCCGCACGGACCACGACCACGCATTGGTCTTGGCAACAAGCAATTCGTCTACACGAAACTTGGCGCGAAATTCACCAAGAGTATGGGTTTCGGGCATAGGAAGCTTCCTCCGTGGTTTGGTTACCTCTCCTGCTGGGTCAAGTGGTCGCGCCAAAGAACGGCGAAGGCACCATCCTTTTGCAAAAGCTCGCGGAACGTCCCTTGTTCGATGACCGTCCCATCCTGAATCAAACAAATTTCGTCAAAGCGCGGGACCAGATGCAGACGATGAACCGTCGCCACGATGGTTTTGTCCGGAAACGCCGCGAAGAGCCTTTCAAAAATTGTGGACTCCGTTTGGAGATCGAGGCTTCCCGTCGGTTCGTCCAAAAGAAGAATAGAGGAATCCTCGGCGGCGATGATTCCGCGTGCAAGCGCCAGCCGTTGTTTCTGTCCGCCGGAAAGATTGACGCCACGCTCGCGGATGTCGGTATCAATCCCCTGTGACAGCGAAGCCGCCACACCATCAAAAGCCGCGATTGAGAGTGCTCGCTGCAAGATGTCGTCCGCCACCTCGAC
The DNA here is from genome assembly GCA_903869345.1 of uncultured Pseudomonadota bacterium. Classification (GTDB taxonomy): domain Bacteria; phylum Pseudomonadota; class Alphaproteobacteria; order UBA9219; family UBA9219; genus CAIPYM01. Next base: position 58,097 of record CAIPYM010000008.1, on the reverse strand, counting down.
CCCCAAGGTCAGGTTGTAGCGGACGGTGTTCTCAAAAATCTCCGAATCCTGGGGCACCAGCGTCGCCAAATCCGCCAAGGGCTCGAGTTGATTGAAAGATTCCCCGTCGAGCGTCAAAAGAACCTGTTCCGGTTCACGCAGCCCGCGCAGCAGTGAAAGCAGGGTTGTTTTTCCCGCGCCGCTCGTCCCGATCATGGCGATCTTGCGCCCGGCCCGCAGGTCCAGATTCACGTTGCGCAAAACCTGCGACGCCTCGTCCTTGTCGTTGCCGTGTGTGAAGTCCAGTTCGCGGAGCGCAAGATTCTTCCAAGGCCTGCCCTCTTCGCGGCGGGGTTTGACGCCAAGCCGCGCATGATCCTCCAGCAGCTCCTTGACCGAGAGCAAGTCCATGTTCTGTTGCATAACGGTTTCAGCACGTGACGCCAGGTTGAAGAAGGACTCGTTGATCATCATCTGGTACTGAAAAATCGCGACGACGGCTCCCGCCGTCAAAACACCTCCCGCAAGAACGGTTAGGCCGATGTAAGCGGCCACAATGCCCGCGAGCAAAAAGACCAGCGCGACGCTCATGGAAGCCCACTTCCATTCGTTCATCACGACCTGTTCCCAGAAAGGCGGTCGCATGGCCTCAAACCGCCTCCCGATCTCCTCACGCGTATGGCCGTGAAGACGAAGCGTTAGAACGGTGATGATGTTGCCGATGTAGTCGTAGAGTCCGGCGACGAGATGATGTTCCCTCTCGTTCGTTTCCCTCACGAGGGTGCTCAAACGTTGATCGAAACGCCGCACCGACGCGAACAACCCTGCGATTCCCAAGGCCACGATTCCTGTCACCCACCAGCTGTAGAACCCGAGGGCCATCAGACTGCCAACGAACAGAACGGTCGTTTGGATCAGGGTAAATTGATCCTGCGCGAACTTGAAAAGAGCTTTACTCGCTTTGGTGACGCGGTTGATGGTCGCGCCTGAGTGATGGTCCTGATGCCACGTCAGCGGCATCTCGGTCACTTTGGCGTAAAGGTCGGCCACAAACCGTTGATAGACGACGAACGCAACGCGCCGTTCGATCACTCGCGCGGGACCGTGAAACGACCAGAACCCAATGATGCTTCCGGCATAAACTGCGCACCACACAAGCGACGTGCAGAGCATTTCTGGCCCGCCCGTTTGGATGGCATTGATGATCTTGGCGAGGATTAACGGGCGCGCCAAAATAAAAAGATTAGCGACGACGAGCAGCCCATAAAACGCGACCATTTGCGGCCGCTGTTTCCCTGCATAAAACCAAACCTGCCGTATCAAGGAAACAAGGGCGTAGGGCGAATCTTTTGTCATCCAACCGCCCCTTCTCTGCAGGTTCAATCTGCGTGGGTTCTAACGCCTGCGGGGTGGAGCAGCAAGCCGGGCTGTTCCTGGGCGCGGCGGATTACGAAGGCTTTTGCGGAGACGGCGTTTTTTCCAGCGCGTCAAGGCGTGTGGTCAAGGTGGCCACGCGCCGCGCGAGGGATTTCAGACGGCCGATCTGCAAGAGGTCCTCCAGCAGCTGGCTGCGAGGCTTGGCGGGAAGGCCGCCGACGACGGACTTCGGCAGCACGTTACCCGCCACGCCGCTCATCCCCATCACGACCGAGTCAGCCCCCACGGTGACGTGGTCGGCAACCCCCACGCCGCCGCCCAGAACGACGCGGTCGCCGATGACCGCACTGCCCGCGATTCCGACGCGGCCACAGAGCAGGACGTTCTCACCCACGACGACGTTGTGGCCCACCTGGACCTGGTTATCAATTTTCGTGCCGTTACCGATGCGCGTGGCCCTCAACGTGCCGCGATCCAGAGACGTGTTCGCGCCGATCTCCACATCGTCCCCGATGATGACGGGCCCGAGGGAGGCGATGCGAACAAGCGCGGTGTTGGTCGCGCCCACCGCACCCGTGGATTTGGCACTTTCGACGCTCCCGGCTTCGGGTGTCACGAAACTGAATCCGTCCGCGCCGAGGCTGGCATTAAAATGCACGAGGCACCGGGCCCCCAGCTGCACGCCTTCGCCCACGCAGACCCCCGCGCGAAGGACCGTGCCCGCGCCGATTGTGGCCCCTTCGCCCACAAACACATGCGGGTGAAGGACGGCTCCCGCTCCGATGTGCGCGTTCGGTCCGACGTACACAAACGCGCCGAGGGTGACATTGTCCCCTAGAACGGCGCTGGGCTCGACCACCGCCGTTGGATGAATCCCCGGCGCGGGGCCTGAGGACTTCGCAAAAAGAGTTGTGAGAGTCGCCAGCGCGAGGCGGGGCCGTGTGACTTCCAGGCGGGTCATGCCTCGTCTCGGGGGCAGTTTTTCCGCACCCGATTCGGTTACAACAACCGCGTGCGCTTTTGTTTTTTCGAGCAGGGGCAGCAACGCCTCATCGGTTGCGAACGCGAGGTCCAAGGGTCCTGTGACATCGGCGGGGTGGACGATCCGCTCCACGCGTATATCCCCCCGACCGATCAGCCGGGCCCCGAGTGTCTCGGCCAGCTCGGCCAGCGTAAACGAGATCATGCCGCGATTCCGTCTGTCGCCCGACGACGTATGAAGGATTCCAAGCGGGCGAAGGCCCTGGTTTCAATCTGGCGGACGCGCTCGCGGCTGACGCCGTGCTGCTGCGAGAGTTCTTCCAGCGTGGCTGGCGGGTCTTGCAATCGCCGGGCCACCAGAATCGTGCGCTCGCGTTTGTCCAGGGTCTCCAGGGCTTCGGTGAGCAGCGCCTGCCGGGAGGCGGTTTCCTCCCGATCCCCCAGAAGGGTCTCTTGGTTGGCGCCTTCCTCGGGCAATCTGTCGAGCGCCTCACCCGCGCCGTCCCCCGGCAAAAGGACGTTCAGCGAACGGTCAGGGCCCGAGAGTCGCCCGTTCATGGACGTGACCTCGGATTCCTCAACGCCAAGGCGCTGCGCAATGGAATGCAGATGCTCGGGCGTGAGGTCCTCATCATCCCGCAGGCTGAGCGCCCGTTTGAGACGGCGGAGGTTGAAGAACAGACGCTTTTGCACGGCGCTTGAGCTGATTTTCACGAGCGACCACGAGCGCAAGACGAATTCCTGCAACGAGGCTCGGATCCACCAAAGGGCGTACGTGGCCAGGCGGAATCCCTTGGCGGGGTCAAAGCGCTTGACCGCCTGCATCAGGCCGATGTTGCCCTCGGCAATCAGGTCCGCGAACGGTAGGCCGTACCCCCGGTACCCGGCGGCGACTTTGACAACAAGGCGCAAGTGGCTGGTCACGAGCCGGTGCGCGGCGGTGATGTCGCCGTGATCCCGCCACGATACGGCGAGGCGCTGCTCTTCCTCCAGGGTCAACAGGGGAAAGCGCCGAATGGCTTGAAGGTAGGCGGCCAAGCCTCCTTCACCGGAGAGCGACGGGTAAGCTGCAAGAGCGCGAGTGGCTGTGGTCATGCTTGAACCTCCTTTCTCAACGGTTTGTTCCCAGGGGCTTTTCTAACCGAAGCCCCTTTTGCGGGTTTCCGAAAACCCACGTTCACTATAGCGCACACGCGTCCAAAGTCGCCTTTTTTCGTAAAGGAGTCTTCCTTCCGACAGATTTGAGTTCCAAAACGTTTCCAGGGGGGATTCGCAACGTCTCAACCGCGCGAGGGGCGCGTTACGCAATCGTCTCGCGGCTGCTGCTGAGGCCGAGGGTGCCGCTGCGGGAGACTTCGGTGAGGCCGAGGGGCTTGAGGGCCGCGAGGAAAAGATCCACCGCAGCGGGCGCGGCGGCCAGCATGAACACGAGGGGCCTTGCCTGAGAGCCCACGGGGATCGCTCCATGCGCCTTCGCGACTGCCAGCGCTTGAGTCCGCGCCGCGTCGTCCTCGGCCTGGACTTTGGTTAACACCAGGTCCCGTTCGATCACCGAGCCGTTCCCTGTTGTCAGGTCCAAGACGCGGTGGACGGGTACGAGGCGACGGAGTTGCGCCTTGATCTGCATCACGATGTCCTCGGTTCCCGTCGTGACGATGCTGATGCGTGAAAGGTGACGAACCGAGTCCACCTCGGCGACGGCGAGGCTTTCGATGTTGTACCCCCGTCCCGAAAACAGGCCAATGACTCGGGCAAGCGCACCGGGTTCGTTCGTCACCAGAATCGCGAGGCAATGGCGCGTGGCCGCAGGAGAAGTCGTCGTCATACCAGCACCATGCCTTCTTCGGATTGCTTGGATGAATCTTTGTCGATCGAGCATTCGGGCGCGAAAATCATCTCGTTATGGGCTTTGCCGCCAGGGATCATCGGAAAGCAGTTTTCCCATGGGTCCACCTGAACGTCCACGAGGCATGGCTTGTCCTGAACGGCCAGCATGTCGTGGATCACGCCGTCCAGCTCATCGGGTTTTTGTGCGCGGAAACCGACGCCGCCAAACGCCTCGGCCAGTTTGATAAAATCGGGTAGCGGGGTGAGGGCGCTTTGTTCATACCGTCCGCCGTGAACAAGCTCTTGCCACTGGCGCACCATGCCCATCCAAGCGTTGTTGATGATAAAAACCTTGATCGGCAGGTGGTACTGCACGGCGGTTGAAAACTCTTGGATGGTCATCAGCACCGACGCTTCGCCCGCGACGTCAATCACCACCGATTCCGGATGTGCGACCTGAACCCCGACGGCGGCGGGCAGTCCGTACCCCATGGTGCCGAGTCCGCCCGACGTCATCCAGCGATTCGGTTTTGTGAAAGGCAGAAACTGAGCGGCCCACATCTGATGTTGGCCCACTTCGGTCGTGATGAAGACGTCTTTGTCGTCCAGGTGAGCGCGGAGACGCTCCAGGGCGTACTGCGGTTTGATCACCGTGGAGGAGGGCGCGTACCGCAGGCAATCGCGGGTGCGCCACGTCTCAATCTGTTTCCACCACGCTTCCAACGGCTCCGGACGCAGGGCGTACCCCTTGGCCCGCCAGATCGCGAGCATTTTCTCCAGCGTCCGGCCCACGTCGCCGATGATGGGCAGGTCGATGTGGACGGTCTTGTTGATCGAACTGGGATCAATGTCGGCGTGAATCTTGAACGAGCCCGGTGCGAACGCGCTGATTTTACCCGTCACGCGGTCATCAAACCGCGTGCCCAGCGCCAGCATAACGTCGCACCCGTGCATCGCAAGGTTGGCCTCGTACGTGCCGTGCATCCCCAGCATGCCGAGGAATTGGCGGTCCGTGGTCGGGTAGCCCCCAAGCCCCATGAGCGTGCTTGTGCAGGGCGCCCCCGTCAGGCGCACAAATTCGGTGAGAAGCTCCGACGCTCGGGGGCCCGCGTTGATGATCCCGCCGCCTGTGTAGAAGATGGGCCTTTCGGCTTTCGCCAACACGTCCACGGCTTTTTCGACAGCCTCGTCGTCGGGATCCAGGCGCGGGCGGTACGTCGGGTGTCCCTGCGGGGGCGGCGGCACATAGGGCCCGAGGGCGAGCTGCACGTCTTTGGGGAGGTCCACCACGACCGGGCCGGGGCGTCCGCTCCGCGCGACCTCAAAGGCTTCGTGCAGCGTCCGCGCGAGGTCGTTCACGTCCTTCACAAGGTAGTTGTGTTTCGTGCAGGGGCGCGTGATGCCGACCGTATCGCATTCCTGAAAGGCATCGTTCCCAATAAGGTGCGTTGGGACCTGGCCCGTCAAACAGACCAGCGGGATGGAATCCATCAGCGCGTCCGCGAGTCCCGTGACGGCGTTGGTGGCTCCGGGGCCAGAGGTCACAAGCACCGCGCCCACCTGTCCCGTGGATCGTGCATAACCTTCGGCGGCGTGAACGGCGCCCTGTTCGTGCCGCACAAGAATATGCAGGATGTCTTTTTGTCCGTGCAGCGCGTCGTAAATCGGCAGAATGGCTCCGCCGGGATAGCCGAACAAATGACGGACGCCCTGATCACGGAGAGCGCGGAGGATAATCTCGGCCCCGGAAATAAGGGAGGGAGCGCTCATGGTCATTGGCCTCGCTGCGCATTTTCACACGTCAGGGCAGGCTAACAAAGCCGGGCCAGCAGCGTCAACGGCGCGTTTGTGTCGTGGCTCTTGGATAGGTTGGACCTGAAAGGAAAAATCATCACGGGCGATTTTGAAGCGGAATCGACGGAGACTCTCCGGTTTTCACCCGTCGCAAGGTACTGAGAAGGTCCTGGCGGAGGGAATCGAAGGGGCAAGTGCCGGTCGTCGGGCGGGCGATCAGGACGTAGGCACAGGTGGGTGAGGCGTGGACGACCAAGACCTCACGGACAAGCGCTCGCAGACGCCTGCGTGCGCGGTTGCGCTTGACGGCGTTGCCCACCTTGCGGCTGGCTGTGAGTCCGTAGAGCAAAACGCCGGGGGGCTGTTGATCGGCGAGCAACGGGAGGGCCTGAAGCACAAGATTTGGCGCGGCGGCCTTTCGGCCTGCCGATGCCGCTTTCAGGAACGCAACGCGCCGTTTGAGCGTAACAGGGCGAAGGGGAGGGCGCCGGGGCGCGTTTTCAGGGACCACGGCTTTCAGGGGCCACGGAGGGAGCCTGATTAAGCCGACAGGCGCTTACGGCCCTGGGAGCGGCGGCGGGCGATCACTTGGCGACCTCCACGGGTTGCCATGCGTGCACGAAAGCCGTGGCGACGCTTGCGGACGAGCTTGCTCGGTTGGTAAGTTCTTTTCACGCGACATATCCTTCAAAGTTTGCCACGATGCTCCCCGCCCCTGATTCCTCGGGCGGGGCGACAACGTGCGAGGACGGGATATAAGGATTTCGCGTGGCAAAGTCAAAACTCTCTTTCATCCGGGCCGTGAGGGGGCTGTTAACGCGGGTCGTCGGGGCGATTGTCCTTGTTGGGCTTCTCGGAGGCAGAAGCGAAGAGGCGCGGGCCTACGGCGGGTCGGCCTTGTCGTGCCCTCCGTACCAGGAGCCCGTGATTGACCTGAATATCGTAAACAAACCGTTACGGTATGACCTGACACGGGACGTTTTGAGCATTGAGGCTCTGGCCGTGGGACGGAACGGGGGGCTTGCGGCGGGGGCGCGGCAATTGCCGGTCGGTCTGACCACCTCGCGGCTGCAGTTTCAGTCGTCCATGGAAATCAAGATGACGGCGTTTCCGGGGGACCCCTTGCTGTGCGGGCAGGTAGCGCGCGCGACGATGACTCTGGGGTTGGAGAACACGACGGTTTACGTGGGCCGTGAATTTCCGCAGGGGTCGTGCGCGTACGGCGAGATTTTGGCGCATGAACATCGGCACGTTCAGGCCGACCGCGAGCTTGTGGACGCTTACAGGCCCGTGCTTTTCCAAGCGGTTCGGAGCGCTCTGATCGCCCAAGGGAGATTCCGCGCGGGCTCGCGCGAAACCGCGCAAGTTGCGGCCAAGCGCGTGATGGACGCGGCGGCGGATGACGTTCTTCGCCGCATGGAGGTGGATCGATCCCGGCGGCACGGGGCCATCGATACTCTGGCGGAATATCAACGGGTCAGTTACGTGTGCAACGGAGAAGTCGCGCGCGTCGTGACGCCTGTGCTGCGAGGACGTGAATCTCGCGGGCGTCCCAAGGGCTTCTGAGGGCCCTTTGCGGGGTGGGCGGAAGGGGCGGTAGAAAGAACGGGGCCCCACGCGCTCTTTTCTAACCTTTTAAGGATGCCGACTATGCTGCGTGTCACGTTTCAAAAAGCCGACGATGGTTTGCCCGCTCGCGGGGCCGTCCTTTTGACGGTGGCCGAGGGCGGGGTTTTGGGTCCGCGCGGGGTTGCGCTGGACAAGGCCCTCGGCGGAGCTGTGCGGCGGGCGCTGAAAGGCTCGGCGTTTTCGGGCAAGGCGGAGAGTACACTTGTGTTGGTCGCGCCGGGATCGGGCGCACGAACCTTGTCGCGCCTTGTCTTGACGGGGATCGGCAAGCCGACCGAGGCGACGGCCTTGACGTTGGAGAGCGCGGCGGGGGAGGGGCTTGCGGCGCTGAAAGGCGGCAAGGAGGTCGAAGCGACTTGGCTTCCGGATTTGTTTGAAGGGCTTGCGCTCAGCGAATCCGACGCGGCGGCTCATGGAGCGCTGGGCGCGGCTCTGCGTTCGTGGCGGTTTGATGTGTACCGCACGCAAGCAAAGCCAGAATCGGTGGGCACCCTGAAAACGTTGGCGGTGATGTGCGCCGATCCTGCTGAGGCGCAGGCGCGTTACGCGCCGCTCGCGCATGTGGCGGAAGGTGTAGCCTTTGCGCGGGGGCTTGTGACCGAACCCCCGAACGTCTTGTTCCCGGCGGCGCTGGCCGACCGGTGTTTAGAGCTCACAAAACACGGCGTTGGGGTGGAGGTCTTGGACGAGAAAGCCTTGCGCAAGCTTGGCATGGGGGCGCTGCTCGGCGTCGCGCAGGGGAGCATGCACGCCCCGCGCGTTGTGGTGCTGACGTGGCCCGGCAAGGCGCGTTCCGGCAAGCTCACCCGCCCCCTGGCGCTGGTGGGCAAGGGCGTGACGTTCGACACGGGCGGTATCTCGCTGAAGCCTCCGGCGGGCATGGACGCGATGAAGTACGACATGGCCGGGGCCGCTGCTGTCATCGGGGCGATGCGGGCGCTTGCGGGGCGCAAAGCGAAGGCCCCTGTCGTGGGGCTGATTGGCCTTGTGGAGAACATGCCGAGCGGATCCGCGCAAAGGCCGGGAGACGTTGTCAAAAGCCTTTCGGGGAAAACCATCGAAGTGCTCAACACGGACGCCGAGGGGCGGCTCGTGCTCGCGGACCTTCTGACGTATGCGCAAGAGCGTTTCAAGCCTCGGCACATCGTGGACCTGGCGACGCTCACGGGCGCGATCACCGTGGCGCTTGGGCACGAATACGCGGGCCTTTTTGCGAACGATGACGTGCTGGCTGAACGTTTGACCCACGCCGGGGTGCGAACGGGTGAGAATCTTTGGCGTTTGCCGATGGGCAAGGCCTACGACAAGGCGCTCGATTCGCCGATTGCCGACGTGCAGAACATGTCCTCGGACAAAGGCGCGGCGGGGAGCATCTCGGCGGCGCAATTCCTGGGACGGTTCGTGCACGAATCCCAACCTTGGGCGCATCTGGATATCGCGGGCACGGCCTGGACGTCTAAGGATCGTCCGACCTGCACCAAGGGAGCCACAGCCTTCGGCGTGCGGTTGCTGGATGCGTTGGCCGGAGACGAGGCCTAAACGCGCACGTGGTGCTTACTGGTAGGGTGACGCGACTCGGCGGTAGGCCCCCGGAAGGGGTTCGTATTTCTTGAGCACCTGCTCAATGAATCCGCTGTTGTGCAGCTCTTCAAGTGCGGCATCAATCACCTGTTTCAGGCGGGTCTCTCCCTCGGGCAGAAGAAACACATCAGGAAAGACTCGGATGGGTTTGTCCTTGGCAATATCCTTGATCGTGCCGGGATGACCGTGTGCGAACAAGAGGCCCTTGGCCGGTTCTTCAAAAAAGACATCAATTTTGTGATGGGTCAGATCCAAGAAAATTTCACTTTCGCTCGAAAAGACGGGGTACGTCACGAGATTCGCCTGGGGGAGCTGGCTTTGTGCAATGCGAACCCCCGTGGAGTTATCAAGCGCTCCGATTCGAACGTCGGGGTTGTTCAAGCTGCTCCAGGAGGGCTCTGCCGAGAATCGCGTTTCATCGGCGCGGACCCACACGCCAATGGCGCTGAAATAAACGGGGTTTGAGAAGAGGGCTTGTCGCGCACGGTTGGCGCTCGCCCACGCAGGCGAGGCCACCATATCGTACCGCCCCGTCTGCAGGCCGGCGATCATCGAGCCCCAATTGACCTCCTCGACATAATCGATTTTGAACCCTGTGTTTTTGGCAATGGTCTCAAGCACGTCAAAGAAAACACCGGATTTTTCCTTGGTGTTGGGGTCCACATTAAAGCTTGCAGGAACATTGACATACCCGACACGGATCGTGTTGGACCGAAGAATCTGCTCGAATCGTGACGAGGTTCCGCTTGTCGGAGGTGTTGAGGGAGTTCGCAAGGAAAAGCCCACCACCCCGGCCAACAACGAGGACAGAACAACGACGCTGAGAAGGGCCGTGGATTTCATCGTAACCTCGGATGGATGCGAGAAAACGAACGTGTGCGACGTCTTGGTTGATCGTGGGCAGCGGCTTACAACACCCTACGACGGGATGTTTGAAAAAGCACGAGGGAACCCGAGGCAACACCCATGAGCCGAGGACGACACTACGCCGCTGACGAGACCGTGTTGCCCGAAGGCACGCGGCGTGTGCTCGTGCATGTCTGTTGCGCGCCGTGCTCGGGGGGCATGATTGAGCGGGCGCTGGAGGAAGGCGTGCGCCTGACCCTGGCGTTCATCAACCCGAACATTCATCCCCGCGAGGAATACGATCGCCGCCGCGCGGAGGTTGTGCGTTTTGCGGCCTCGCGCGGGGTGCCGCTTGTGGAGGTGCCCTACGATCCGGCCACCTGGTTTGCGGCGGTTCGCGGGCACGAGGACGCGCCGGAGGGCGGGGAACGCTGCCGCCTCTGCATGGCTCTGCGCCTCCGGGAATCCGCACGCGTGGCGGTGGGGGAGGGCTGTGATGCGCTGGCCACCAGCCTGGGCGTCTCGCGGCGCAAGAAACGGGAGCTGGTGAACGCTTGCGGGCGCGAGGCCGTGGCGTCCTTTCCAGGACTTCGATTCTGGGCGCGGGACTGGCGCAAACAGGGTGGGGAGGAGCTCAGCCGCCGTGTGGCCCTACGCGAGGGCTTTTACCGCCAGACGTTTTGCGGGTGCGTCTTCTCGCACAAAAAAAGACGGTGACGGATTAGGGGTGGATTGCTGTCCCCTGACCACCTGTCAAAATCTTAACCACAAGGTAAATCCTCACGGGACCCCAAGCCCCCACGACCGTGATAGTCCCCCACCGTGTCGACGAAGCGCTGCTGCTGGCGGACTGTGTTCGTGTGTGGACGGAAAACTCCTCACGGATCACGGAGGACGTCACGGTGTCTTTCAAGCGTCCGCGCACCGTTGCGTTGGAGCGTGATCCGGCTTACAGCTCCCTCAAGGAGCGCGTCTTTGATGCGCTTCAGCGCGACTTTTTACGCCGCGCGGCCCCTTCCTCGTCCGCATGAACGTGCCCCATGGATGATTCCACGCCTTCTGTACCGCCTTCGACTCCCCTGCCGCCGGAATCCGAGGACCTTCTGATGACCGATGACCTGGCTTCGCGCCATGCGGGGCCGATTGAGACCGTTGGGGCCAAGTTGGGCCTTCCTCCGACGGCGCTCTACCGCTACGGTCCCCTCAAGGCCAAGGTGGACCTGCGGGCCGTGGCGAAAATTGCGCGGACCAAGCCGGGCAAGCTCATCCTCGTGACGGCCACAAGCCCGACGGAAACGGGTGAGGGGAAAACAACCACCTCCATTGGCCTCGCGGACGCCTTCGCGCGTCTGAACCACAAGGTTGCGCTGTGTTTGCGGGAGCCCTCGCTGGGCCCTTGTTTTGGGCGCAAGGGCGGCGCGACGGGAAGCGGTAAGGCCGCCCTCACGCCCGCCGAAGATATCAACCTGCATTTCACGGGCGATTTGCACGCGATCACCAGCGCCAACAACCTGTTGGCCGCGCTCGTGGACAACCAGCTGTACTGGGACAACGAACTTGATCTGGACCCCAACCGCATCACATGGCGTCGGGCGATCGACATCAACGACCGCGCGTTGCGCCACATGGTCGTCGGGCTTGGCGGAGGCGACGGCCCCTTGCACGAGGCGGGGTTTGACATCACGGCGGCCTCTGAAACCATGGGCGTCTTTTGTCTGGCCCGCTCGCTGACGGATCTGCAAAACCGCTTGGGGGCCATGGTGGTGGGAAGGTCGCGTACGGGGCGGCTTATTTTGGCCGAATCCCTCCGTGCTGCTCCGGCCATGACGGCGCTTCTTCGGGACGCTTTTTCGCCGAATCTTGTGCAGACGCTTGAAGGGACGCCCGCATTCGTCCATGGGGGCCCCTTCGCGAACATTGCGCACGGCTGCTCGTCGCTGGTTTCGCTTGAAACCTCACTGCACCTTGCGGACATCACGATCACGGAAGCTGGATTTGGAGCCGATCTGGGGGCCGAAAAGTTCATCGACATCCTGGGGCGCACAAGCGGGATCTTTCCTGACGCCGTTGTCCTGGTCACGACCGTGAAGGCGTTGAAAGCGCAAAGTGCCGAAGCCACCGTCGCGGCGGGTGTTCCCAACCTTCTCTTGCACCTGAGCAACCTGGCGCATTTCAACGTGCCGGTCGTTGTCGCCATCAATGTTTTTGCCGACGACACGGCGGAGGATATTCATGCGATTCAAGCCGTTTGCCAAGAACGAGGTGTCACAGCGCTCCCTGCTCGTCACTGGGCGGAAGGTGGCGCGGGTGCCGTAGGGCTCGCCGAGGCTCTGCTGCCCCTGTTGCAGGGCCCTAAGCCAGAGGTCCGCCTTCTCTACCCCGATACCTTGCCGCTTGCCGGGAAAATTGAGGAAGTCGCGACGCGCATCTACCGTGCCGGACATGTGACGTTCACCCCCGAGGCCTTGCGTCACCTGGCCCAGTACGAAGGCGAGGGCTTTGGTCACCTGCCCGTGTGCATCGCCAAAACACCCTACAGCTTTTCGGCCAACCCCGAACGGCGTGGCGCGCCCGAAGGACACACCTTCCCTGTTCGTGACGTGAGGCTTGCGGCGGGGGCCGGATTCGTCGTTGCTTTGGGCGGCCCGATCTTCACCATGCCGGGCCTTCCGCGCGAACCCGCCGCGTCCCGCGTACGGATCGGGCCCTTGGGGGCCATTGAGGGGCTGGCGTAAACCATGGCAGCGTCGACCCGCAAGGAGGCCCAAAAATACATCGCCCTCAACCGGCGAGCACGGTTTGATTACCTCATCACCGACACGATGGAAGTCGGCATGGTTCTGACGGGCACCGAGGTGAAATCCTTGCGTCAAGGCCAAGCTAGCTTGGCCGAATCGTTCGCGGGCGACAAAGACGGGCAGCTTTGCTTGATCAACGCCCACATTGCCCCTTATGCGGCAGCAGGCAAACACCTTCAACACGACCCCCGCCGCCCGCGTGCTTTGCTGCTGCACAAGCGTGAACACGCCAAGCTGATGGGGTCTCTCCAGCGGGAAGGCATGACCCTTGTGCCGCTGGAGATGTACTTTAACGCGCGGGGGCGCGTGAAACTGCGCCTTGGCTTGGCCAAGGGCAAACGCAAAGAGGACAAACGCGCCACGATCAAAGAGCGCGAATGGAACCGTGAAAAAGCCCGGACCCTGCGGGGCGAAAAATCCTAAGGCCCTGAAGGGGATGAGGTTGACTACCCCCCTTTTAAAGGTGAGGGTACAGTAACCTGAAAGTCAGTGAAGAGGTACCCGTAGGACAAACACGCAACGTTACTTCAGAAGGGAGGGGGGGTGAAGCTGCACAAGAAGGATTGGGGCAACAAATCACATCATAAAAGCTGAAGGCAGCTGCACGGCCCGCGAAGAGGATATCCTGTGCCCGCTCAGTTCGGGCCAGAAGAAGCACCTCTTCCCACTCCCCTCTGTCCTCCGGATGAGTCGTGAGCCAGCGAGCTACGGCGTGTTCCGCCAACGTTTCTGTGAGGGAGGTGGACGCGGACCGCCTTCCATCGTCGCTCATGCCATCTGATGGAGACGAAATATCTAATATTGTGAACACGGTTTGAAGCAAGACCCTGGAGGCTTCAGATGCTTCCAAAGGGGGGTGTTGAAAAGTTTGGATCGACCAGCACCGTGCTTCAGGCCCGCCACCTTCGATGCGGGTGTTGCGGCTGAGGACAATCCGGGCGAAAGGGAGATTCTTGCAAAAGAGGCTCTCATTGGACAAAGACACCAATCCGTTCGTCATGTGTCCGCTGGAGTCATATTCGCACACAACATCTAAACGCCTACCGGGAGGGTGCAGGGACCGGCTCAAGGCGTCCGCGAGATAGGCGATCACCATCCGATCCAAGAGCTGTGTGCACCCCTCCTGGGCGGAATAACGTGCGGTATGGTCTCGCGGTTTCTGCACGTCAAGGCTCTCCTTTCGGGGGCGGATTTTGATCCTCCCTCTGCCATGTTTTGGGCCCGAAGCCAAGAAGTTTAACGACCTCTCGTCGGCGTGATGAACACTTCCTTTCAGACGCAGAATCCCCTTCCTTGCCCACGTTCCCTTCTCGTTTGTTGGCACTGAACCGCCCTCGAGCGAGCTTGGCACAAAATCGAAACGTTCCGCGTTGAGATAGTTGTTGTTTGAAATGAACCCGGAACGGGTTGACGTTTGGGCGGCTGTTCGTTGGTTAAACGAAAAAACGAGGACAAAAACAAAAAGGTGGTGTATACAGGGCCTCGTTCCCAGGTGGAATAGACAGTAAGGAAAGAGCAAAGAGCACCGGAGAAGAGCCCCATGGCCCGTTCAGAAAAGACAAAACGAAATCCAAAGCCCACCTCTCCTAAGACAGCCGCGCCTCGCAAGGCTTCGCCGTCGCGCCCTGCGCACATGAAGGCCTCAAAGCCGTCCACGGTTGTTCGACCCAAACACACCGCCAGCCCTGCGGATCCCGCGACACGACGTGCCGTTACGGGCAACGCCGCCAACTTCCTCCCGCCCTCGTTGCAATTGCTCCTTGATAAGGCGGAAGTGGCGGACCGGCTTTACGCCGCCGCGCGTGGACTCGACAGGATGGACGAAACGGTTTTGCGGTCCGTCTTTCATCCGGATGCTTCGGTGGACTTAGGGCCGGGGATTTTTCAGGGAACTTCTCACGATTATGTGGCCTGGATCCTGGGCGTCTTGCAGGGGGTTCGCTCCACGCATCACATGATCGGCAACGTGCAAGCGACCGTGGAAGGGGATGTCGCGTTTGTGGAATCGTACGCGCAAGTTCACTACCGCCTCGATAAACCGACGGGGCGAGAGGATGTGTTCATGGGCGTTCGTTTCCTCGACCGTCTAGAGCGGCGTTTGCCCGCCCCGGCCGGGGTGTGGAAAATTGTCCACCGTAAACAAATCCTGGATTGGGTGCGCACCGAGGCCGTGTCGGATATTTTCTACCACCAGAATCCCGACGCCCTGTGGAGCGCGCGGACCAAAACGGACCCCTCGTACCAGATGCGCCAATTTCCCGGCGGGGCAGGGGGTGGAAAGATGCCCACGTTCATTGGACGCCGCTATGAATCGAAGAGTATCCGGTTGTGAGGATGAAATTGGTGACAGCCGATTCGGATTCTCACGAGAGGCGGGAAGAGCCTACGCCCATGCTCCGTCTGAATGCCGCTCTTGAGGACCTCGATGAAGCTCTCACGGGCCTTGAAAGCCGTTTGACACGAACCGAAGACGCCTTGCAAAAAGCCCGTCGGCACGAGGCTTCGGTCCAAGCTCGCCGCGCCGATGTCTTGGGGCTCATGCAAAAAATGGCCGGTCGCCTCGATAAGGCGATTCTGGCTTTGGAAACGTCCCTTCGGACCTGATCGTTGAAGAACAAAAACCAGTTTTCAGGTTTTTGGGGGAAGCGACCTTGTCTGATGTTTGTGGCCTATCGTCCGGTGCAGGACGTAGCCAAGAGTGTGCCGTCCTTTAAGGGGGTAAGCTCGCGGGTTCTGCTGGAGGAGTTTGTGCATCTCAAGAAAACGTTCTGGGGACGCTATTGCTGGGCGCGTGGTTCTTGCGCGATCAGTTCAAGGACGATCACGGATGAATTGATCCAGCCGTACCTCGATCAATAAGAAGGCGAGCCGATTGTGGGGGATAGTCGATTTTCAATCGACTCTTGACCATCCCCTCGCCGTATAGTCGAGGGTTGTTTAGTTTTCTCCTCCTTTGAAAAGCCCTGCGCTGAACGGGAAGATACTCCCACCGGAAGGGAAAATACCCTATAGTCCAGGAGTCGAACGTTTCTGAAAACGGAAACATGGAGGATTCTCGTGGCCGGTCAAGACCCTGTTGTCCCTGCGGCCAAACCCTTGGGAGAGCTGGCCGACCGTCTGTTGGTGGCAACGCCCACGATGCCCGATCCGCGCTTTGCGCGCTCCGTCATTTACGTGTGCTCGCATAGCCCCGAAGGCGCGATGGGAATCGTCCTCAACCGACTTTACGGCGATTTGAATTTTCGTGGGCTTTTGACGCAACTCAATATCAACCCAGCGGAAAGCACCCGCGATCTTCCCGTTCACTTTGGCGGTCCTGTCGAGCCCGTGCGCGGGTTTGTCCTCCACACACCCGATTACCAGCGCGAGGGAACGACGGTTCTTGGCGCGAACGTCGCCCTCACGACGACGGTGGAGGTTTTGCAGGCCATCGCCGAAGGTACCGGCCCTTCGCAGGCCCTTTTAGCCCTGGGGTATGCCGGTTGGGGCGCAGGGCAGCTTGAGGAAGAGATTCAAGCCAACGGGTGGCTTGTCGCCACGCCCGATCCCGAAATTATTTTCAGCACCCATAACGAGACCAAGTGGGAACGCGCTTTGCAAACGCTGGGCGTCAGCCCCGTGACGTTGTTGGCTGACGTAGGGCACGCCTAAGGATTCGGGCTCCCTCCCGACGAAAGTCGGATTCCTAGAGCGTTTCTCAGACGTATCGCGACACGGCACAACAACCCTCTCCCACGGAGGAGAGGGGGAAGCCCGCCGTGCCTTTTGCAATTTTTGTGCCTAAAAAGGGATGATCATCATCTTATTGGGTGTTGGCTCGAGGTCGTCCCACCCTCCCGGCTCCGTTGGGCCTCGTAAAGGGCGATGGCGGCGGCGTTGGAGACATTCAGGCTCCCGATGGGGCCGCGCGTGGGCAGGTGGACCAGGTGATCGCAGCGTTCGCGCGTCAGACGCCGCAGGCCCTCGCCCTCCGCGCCCAGGACCAGCACGACGCGCTCGCCGAGGTCCAGGTCTTCAAGCCGCAGGGCCCCCTCTTCCGCAAGTCCAACACGCAAATAGTTGGCGCGGCCGAGGATCTCCAGCGCCCGTGCGAGGTTCACAACCGCCACGATCGGCACGACCTCCAGCGCCCCGGAGGCCGCCTTCGCCATGACGCCCGTGAGCCCCGGCGCGTGGCGCTCGGTCACCAGAATGGCTCCGGCCCCCAGCGCGGCGGCGGAGCGTAAAATCGCCCCCACGTTGCGCGGGTCGGTCACTTGGTCGAGCGCCAGCAGCAGGCGCGGGGGTTCTTGCCCCGACAATGGGGCCACCAGGTTATCGAGCGTCACCTCGGGCAAGGGCGCGACGTCCACAATCACGCCCTGGTGGACACTGCCTGCGGGAAGCATCCGGTCCATCTCGGCGCGGTCCGTCAGACGCGGCTCCGGGCGGGGGAGCTTGGCTTTGGCCGCATGCGCAAAGGTCTCGGCCAGTTCCTGCGCCGCGCCTTCGGTCAGCCAGAGCCGCTTGCACGTGCGCTTCGGGTTGAGCCACGCCGCGCGGACGGCGTGCATCCCCCAGATCAGGTTCGCGTTCACGGCCAACGTCGCGGAGGCACGGGGGAAAAAGGAGCGTTTCATCGCGTCTCCTGGACATGAAGAGGGGTCGGCTCTTTCTGGGACGGCAACAACGCCCAGCCGAGGACCGCCGGGGGAAGCGGGGCCGATGTTGCCCACCGGAGGGTCAGGGGTTCTTGCTGAATCGCCCGAGGGAAACGCTGTGCCACCCCCTCGGCCGTCAGCGTGATGTCCGCACGATCAAAACAGTTAGCCACGCACCAGATCACCATTCCCCCCTTGGCAAGCACATCCTGGGTCGTGATGGTCGGGGTTTTGGCCTCGTCCGCGTCGATGAAAACACGCGGGTGGTCGGCCCCGTAAAGGGACACGTTGCCCGCAAGCCACGTGGTGCCGATCACGTACGGCAAGGGCGATGGGCCCTCGTGATCGTGCCAGGCTTTTTCAAGAACATCCGACATTTCGGCACCGGGAAACAAAACGCGCCGGGGGCGATCATTCAGGTAAGGTGCTCCGACCTCCGACACCGCGTACCCCCCAAGACCGAGGAGAAAGATTCCTCCCCAAATGCTTGCGAAGATTTTGAGGCACGACGCATCCGTTTTCAACGGCCACCGCAGAGCGCCCCAAAGCCCCAGGTAACTCCAGAGGGCCGTGGTCCACAGATGGTGCACCGTAAACCCCCCGAGGCTTGAAAGAACGGCCAGGATCAACGGAGGACCTAATACAACGTAATCGAAGAACGCCTTGTCCTCGGTCGAGACGGAAGGGGGCACCTCCGGCCGAGGGGATCGCGGCCCCCGGAACGCGGCCACGCTGAAAAGGGCCAGGACAGGCAACAGCTTGCCCACCTCCCCCACGGCGAACTCCAGGGGGGCCGTTAGGAACGAGGGAAACGCTGTTCGATCCTGCAATCGGTCCGAGGTGTACGCAAACGGCAAAAACTGATGCTCAACGAGCCAAACAAGGTGGGGAATGAACAGGACCAGGCAAAGCCCCGCCGCAAGGTAGGGGCCTTTTTCCCTGAGACGCGCCCGCCCCTCGGGACGGAAAATCGCCCACGCGACAAACACGGCTAACAAAAGGGCCGTGCTGTATTTGCCGTAAAGCCCCCCGGCGCTGACGAGGCCGAGGATCAGCCAGTCGCGCGTGCGATTGTCCTGCAGGGCGACGTAAAGGTAGCGGATCATCAAGGCGCAAAACATCATCTGAACCACGTTGGGGTTCAGCGGGTTATACTGAGGCGTGTCAATCGTGTAGTACGTGAGGCCATCCAGAACGAGGACGGAAAGCAGTGCGGGAATCTCGCCCACGATCCGCCGACCCGTGGACCAAACGGCCCAAAACGTAACGGCCACCGCAAGCTGCGTCAGCAGCAAGTGGACTCGCGCCCAATGTCCCGTCAGGACCGCCGCGCCTTCAAGAATCCAGGCCTGCAAGGGGGGGTGTTTGTAGGTGCCGAGCGGCCACTCATGCCCCCAGGCGTGACCTTCGACAACGTCCGGCGGCGCGTTGACATCCACGAGCGCGGGGATCAGGACCCACAACAAAACATGAAGCGCCACGAATCCCACGAAGACAAAAGCGGGGCGTTGAAGAATAAGATCACGCACCCGTTGTCCCATGGTGGGTCCCTCTCTCGGGCGGCAGATGAAGGGGTTCGCGCACGCCCTACCGTGCTTCGCCCACGCGGGTGGGCTCATCGGAACGCGCATCGGCCAGAACCGTCTCACCGCCCACGACGCGCTGACCGACGCTGACCAAGGGCGTGAGACCTTGCGGCAGGTAAACGTCCGTGCGGCTTCCAAAGCGAATGAGGCCAAACCGCTCGCCCGCCTGCAGACTCTGGCCCTCGTGCGCGTCCGTCACAATCCGCCGCGCGATCAGCCCCGCGATTTGGACAACGCCAACCGTCTGGCCCGCGCGGGGATGATCCCCCGTCCACCTAAGAGCAAGAGCCGAACGTTCGTTTTTCTCGCTCGCCTTATCAAACGCGGCGTTCACAAACACGCCGGGGCGGTAGTCGGTATGGGTCACGGTCCCATCCACGGGGCTCCGGTTCACGTGCACATTCAGGACGCTGAGGAAAATGCTGATCCGGACGCGAGGCTCTTCGCCAAGACCAAGCGCGGGCTCGGGAGTCACCTCTTTGACGGCCACGACGCGCCCGTCGGCAGGGCCGATCACAAGCCCGGCCCGCGTGGGCGTGATGCGCCGGGGGTTCCGGAAAAACGCCGCAACGGACAGCGTGATCAGGGCTCCGGCCATCAACACGCTGACGCCAAACAGATAGGTCAGCGCAACGGTCGCCAGGGCCAAGGGTCCCACGAACCGCCACCCTTCCGGGTGAATCGGGGCTTGAACGCTCCAGGGTTTTGGCATCGGAATCCTCGGTCATTGAGAGAGGTGAGGGGCCATCGTGCCGGGCTCTTTCCGGGATTGCAAGTGGGGCACACAGCAGAGTTTCCCCTCGGGGAACTTGATAAAAACGAGGAATCCTCTAGTAACAAGGCACGTTCCCTGCGGCCACGCGAAAAGCAGGCTGCAAACCGCCGGGAACACAAGGACACGAGGAAAGGTCTTGAACGCATGTCCGTCCCCTCTCGCACCCCTCCTTCCCTTCCCGCAAAGCTCAGCTCCTCGTCGGAGGAGATTTCGGGGCAGGGTCTCTTTCGCCTGGTCATGGTGGAGGCGTTTTTTGGCGTTGTGGGGATTTTGGGCCCCGCGCTTGCGCCATCGGTTGTGAGTGTTTGGCTCGGCACGGGGTGTGGGATCGTTTTTCTCGCGTTGGCGGTCGTGCTGGGGCGACGTGTCGCACGGTACCAATCGATTTCGGCGAGGGATCGCTTGCTCGGCGAGGCTTTTGACAGCACGTTGTCGCCTCAGTTGATCACCGACGGAGCGGGGACAATTGTTCTCGCCAATCGCGCCTTTAGGGGCTGGATCAATCTGGAGGGGCCCAGCGCCGTGAAAGCGTTGGAAGCACGCTTTGGCGTAACGCCCAAGGGTGCAGAGGAATTTAAGGCTCTGCGCGCACGCCTCGTGCGCGGCCAGACCGTGACGGCGGATCTGCCCGTCTTGCGCGGAAGCCGCGTGACCGAGTGGCGACGGATCGTGGCGCGTCCCTTGGACGGGCCTGACAGGTATTGCCACTGGCGTTTTGAGGACATCAGCGAGCGTCGCCGCATGGAGAGGGCCATGCGGGATGAGCAAAACAAGCTTGTGGACTTCATGGACCATGCGCCCGTCGGGCTGTATTCGGTGGACCAACACGGCCGTTTCCGGTTCGTGAACCACACACTTGCGACGTGGCTTCAGGTCACGCCCGAAGAGATGGTCAAGGGCGATGCGCGGTTGCGTCAAGTGCTGGGCGACCTGCCAACGACGGTGGCACCCTACGCCTTGGGGCCCGGCCCCCAGGGGGAGCTGCGCGGCGAGGTCATGATGCGGAGACGGGACAGCTCGCTGTTCCCCGTCGCCATTACGCAAACCGTTGTCGTGGGGGACGATGGCCGTGCCCTGCGCACGCGCTCCATTGTGCGCAACCTCGCGCCTGAGCGTGAATGGCAAAAGGCGTTGTCACTGTCCGAGTACCGTTTTCAGCGCCTGTTCGCGGAATCCCCCATCGGGGTGTTGCTGCTGGATTCGTCCTTTGTCACCGTTGAGTGCAACCACGCGTTTGAGCGCATTGCAGGCCGCCCGCACGAGGCCATTATCAACTTGCCGCTGGCTGAAATTATCGCCCCGGCGGAGCGTGCAACCGCGCTGGATCGGCTGCGTGATGTGCTGAACGGGACCGACAGTCCGGGGCCTCTTGTCGTCCGTCTTGTGGCGGAACGCGAGGTGGTGACGCACGTTTTTATCAAGCGGTTTCGGGAGGAACCCCATCCCGGCGAAAGCCATACATCGCCCGCACCTTCGTCCGCGCCTTCCGAATCGTCGGATCAAGCTACGGCCCCTTCTTCTGCTCCAGCCGCTGCGCCCGCGCCGGGGCCGGGGCTCGTGCTTTATGTCATTGACGCGACCGAGCAAAAACGTCTGGAAGTCCAGTTCGCGCATTCCCAAAAGATGCAGGCGATCGGCCAATTGGCGGGCGGCGTCGCGCACGATTTCAACAACCTTCTGACCGCGATGATTGGCTTTTGCGACCTTCTGCTTCAGCGCCACAAGCCGGGTGACCAGAGCTTCGCGGACATTATGCAAATCAAACAGAACTCGAACCGTGCGGCGAATCTTGTGCGCCAACTGCTGGCCTTCTCGCGCCAGCAAACGTTGCAACCCAAGGTCCTCAGCCTTGCGGACGTATTGTCGGAACTCAGCAACCTTTTGGGGCGGCTCATCGGGGCCAACATTCGCTTGGACGTCGTTCACGGACGCGATCTTGGGTTTGTGAAAGTGGACCAGGGCCAGCTGGAACAGGTCATCATCAACCTTGTCGTGAACGCGCGGGACGCCATGCCCCACGGCGGAACGGTCACCATCCGCACGAGCAACGTCAACCAGACAAAACCCGTTTTGCGGGGCCAGGATGAAATGCCTCCCGGCGCCTACGTGGCGATTGAGGTCAGCGACACGGGCACCGGGATTCCAAGGGCCAACCTGCAGCGCATCTTCGAGCCCTTTTTCTCAACCAAGGAGCCGGGGTCAGGTACAGGCCTTGGGCTGTCCACGGTTTACGGGATTGTGCGCCAAACCGGTGGGTTCGTGCATGTTGACAGCCATATCGGCGAAGGCTCCACGTTCACGATCTACCTGCCCACGCTGGAGGCGGGAGGCGGAGGAGCAGCGCTCGGCGAACCCGTCACGCCCGAGGAAGACCGAACCGATACCCCCGCTCCCGACCTGACGGGCGTAGGGACGATCCTGTTGGTGGAGGACGAAGACGCCGTGCGTGTGTTCTCGTCGCGGGCCTTGCGCAACAAGGGCTACAACGTTTTTGAGGCCCGCAGCGGCGAGGAAGCCCTCCATGTGTTGGAACAAGAGGGCCACAAGATTGACCTCACCATCACGGACGTCGTCATGCCCCAAATGGACGGCCCGACGCTCTACAAACACATCAAAGAGCGTTGGCCCACGATGAAGGTGGTGTTTGTGTCCGGCTACACGGAAGACCGGTTGCGCGAGCAGTTTTCCTCGGGCGAGCCCATCCGGTTCCTCAGCAAGCCGTTCACACTGAAAGTTCTGGCCTCCACGGTGAAGGACGTTCTCGGATCAAAACGTTAGACGAACGCACCTTGAAAAAAGCGAGGGGCTCCCCCTCAGTGAAGGAGGCAAAGAGGTCGAGAGCGGTTTTGAATCAAGGGGTTAGGCTTGAAAAGGTGTCGACTCATCGTCGGCTGAGGACGTGAGGTCTCTTCAAAAAACATTCCCCGCCGCCCTCACCTCATCCGCCCTCCGACTTTTTCAAAGGGTTCCACAGCACTTCTTGTATTTTTTGCCCGAACCGCATGAGCAGGGGTCGTTGCGGCCCACTTTCGTGGAATGGGCAGGGGGCTCCTTGGGATTCACGATGCTGTCTTGGTAAAGCCACCCCCCGTCCCGCTTGACGAACGAGGCGATTTCACGTTGCGTAAAATCCTCGCCGTGGTGACGGTAGTGAAACCGGAAGTCAACTTCGCCGGTGCTGTCCTCAGCGGTGCCCCCCGTGACGCGGAGAATCTCCAGTCCCTGCCATGTGATGCTTGGGAGGGAATTGGCCATGTCGGTGCTGGTCGCTCTGTCACGGCTTTCGGGGGCGATCGTGCGATCAAGATAATCCAGACGCCCGAGGGTGTAGGCCGTGTACCGCGAACGCATCAGGGATTCGGCCGTCGGCGCGGGTGAACCCGCCAGCAAAGGACCGCAACACACCTCAACATCGGTGCCCGATCCGCAAGGACAAAGGGACATGGGAGACCTTTCAGAAAAAATGACAGAGAGACGAGAAACAAAACCCGAAGGAACCTATCACGTTTTGAACATCCTGGAGGTAGGGGAGCTGTTCCATTTTTCCTCCTCCGCCCGATGAGGACATGGGAGGCGATTTTCCTTTTTCCCAAAAGCCCCCGTGTCTGCTAAGACCGGGCTCATGTCTCCCGTTCCCGATTCCCTCGCCCCCGCTCGCGCCCAAAGCTCGTGGGTGTTGTTGCGTCGTTTGTTTTTTAACCACTTGCGCCCGCACCTCGGCGGGTTTGCGGTGGCGGGGGTGTTTATGGCTGTGGGGGCGGGGACGACGGGGGCGCTCGCCAAAATGATCGAACCCATCGTGAACCAACTCGGCCAAGATCATTCGTCGGCGTATGTTCTTTTGATGGGCGGCGGTCTTCTGGCGCTGTTCGGTGTGCGCGGCCTTGCGACGTATGTCCACACCGTGATGATGAACCGCATGGGGCAACGGATTGTCACGGACATTCAGCAAGGGATGCATCGGCATTTGTTGGAAGCGGACCTCGCGTTTTTCCATGCACACTCGTCGGGGGTGTTGCTGGCGCGGCTCACCAGCGACGTGGCCGTCATGCGCCAAGCCGTGGGGGAGTGCTGGACCAGTTCGCTGAAAGGGGGGCTTACGTTGATCTTCCTGGTCGGCGTGATGTTTTATCAAGATTGGAAACTTTCACTGGCCGCGTTTTTCGTCTTCCCCTTGTCGGCGTTTTTTGTCGCGATCATCGGACGGCATATGCGCCGCTACGCCACGAAAACGCAGGAAGCCATTGCTCGCCTGACGGCCCTTCTCACGCAGACGTTTCAGGGCATGCGCCCCATCAAGGCCTATGGCCTGGAGGAGCGCGAGCACACCGTGATGCGCGAGGTGACGGAAAGCGTCTACCAGCTTGCCTTGAAAAGCTACCGTGCGAGTGCCTTGTCCAACCCCATGGCCGAGGTCCTGAGCGGCGTGGCCATGGCGACCGTTATTCTTTATGGCCATTGGCAGATCCGGGAGGGGCTTTCCACCACGGGGGCGCTGTTTTCGTTTATCACGGCGTTTGTTCTGGCCTATGATCCGATGAAGCGCACGGCGAAGGTCAACGCGCAGCTGCAAGCGGGCCTTGCCGCTGCCGAGCGCGTGTTTCAGGTGCTCGACATGCGGCCCGCAATCGTGAACGCACCTGCCGCCGAGCCTTTGCGGAGCAGGGACTCGACCGTACGGTTTGAAAACGTGAGTTTTGGCTATGCGCCGAACGCTCCCCTGGCGCTTGATCATGTGACGCTGACGATGGCCCAAGGAACAACCGTTGCGGTCGTTGGACCCTCGGGCGCGGGGAAATCGTCCCTGATTAATCTGATTCCACGTTTTTACGACGTGACCGAGGGCACGCTGACGATCGGTGGGCAGAATGTTCGCACCATCACGCTCGACAGCCTACGGCGAAACCTCGCGCTGGTGAGCCAAGAACCCGCGCTGTTCGACGATACCATCCGCGCGAACATTCTGTTTGGGCGCCCCGAGGCGACCGAGGCGGAGGTTCGGGACGCCGCCCGTGACGCCTCAGCAGATGCTTTTATTCAGGCGTTGCCGAACGGCTACGACACGCGCGTGGGCGAGCAGGGCGTGAAGCTTTCGGGCGGGCAGAGGCAACGCATTGCGATTGCGCGGGCGATCCTCCGCAACGCACCCCTTTTGCTGTTGGACGAGGCGACGTCCGCGCTGGATGCCCAATCCGAGCAGGCCGTGCAAGACGCCCTCAAGCGCCTTCAAAAGGGCCGAACGACGTTGGTCGTGGCGCATCGGCTTTCCACGGTGGTGGACGCTGACACGATTCTGGTGCTTGACCATGGGCGGCTCGTGCAACAAGGCTCCCATGCGCAGCTCGTGGCCCAAGAGGGCCTCTATGCACGGCTCTACGCCCGCCAGGGCGGGCCGAGTGAAGAGCCCGAAGGTTCGGGGGCGGCGAAAGCCGGACTCCCGAGGGAGTCCTTCACGTTCTCTCGGCCTCTCGGGGTCTCGGCCTTCGCCGGGACGACGGGAGAGGGGCCCAAATCTCTGCTGTCCTAGGAGTGTGCCATGTCGCGTTCAGCCATATCCCTGCAAGCCTTTCTTCTGACGGTTTTGATCGCGACGGGCGTGTCCGCAGGGATGGCCGGATGGATGGTCACGCGAGCGAGCGTTCCTGGCATTGTCACCCCCCATCCGGCGAGCGGCGTTTTCAAAAGCGTTCTTCCTCGCATTTTGGAAACGGGCGTTATCCGGGCGGGGTATCTCGCCTATTCCCCGCTCTGCGTCGTTGATCCGACAACGCGCAAAGTGAGTGGTATTTTCGCTGAAGCACTGGAGGACATCGCTGCGCGGGCGGGATTGCGCGTGGAGTGGGTCGAGGAAGTCGGGTTTGGCTCCATGATCGAAGGGCTCAACCTGGGGCGGTACGACATCATGCCGTGCGGCGTTGCCGGAACCCCTGTCCGCGCCCGGCAAGCAACGTTCACACGGCCCCTGATCTACAGCACGATGAAAGCCTGGGCGCGTCCGGATGACACGCGGTTTGCCCGTGGCCTTGCGGCGATTCATGATCCTTCGATTGTGATCGGGGGGCTTGATGGCTCCATGGCTTTTGCGGTTGCCAAAGCCGATTTTCCGGAAACCAAGACGCTTGCTTTGCCCAATCTGACGGCGGAGTCGCAAGTGCTGCTGGATGTGGTGCACAAAAAGACCGATGTGACCCTTACAGACCCTTATCAGGTCCAACTTTTTCTCAAGCAAAATCCGGGAACTCTGGTGGCGGTTGGTGAAAAACCTGTGAGCCTTTTTCCGGATGTGATGTTGTTGCCCGCAGGCGATTTTGCCTTTCGGGCTTTTCTGGACGCGGGGATCGAGGAACTGACGAATCTCGGCGTTGTCGAGAGGCTGGTCCAAAAATATTCCCTTGAGCCAGGAACGTTCCTGCTTTTGAGGCCGCCTTATCGGACGGAAGTGTCTCCCTGATGTGGGCTCTTCCCCCAATCCAGCGGGATTTCCTCGTTGCCTGAAGGGGTGACGCGCGTTGTTGTGAACGACCCTGAATCGCTGGAACACGGAGCCGTGGTCCTTGCCTTAAAGGGCGCTTGGCCTTTAGAACCGTTTAGCTTTTTGGACACGTTCTTTTCCAAGAAACGTGTCGTCCTTCCTGAATCCTCATCAGGGGTCTGCCACCGTGACACCTTGTCGTTTCCTTGTCGGTGGACGTTTGCTTGTTCTATCGCTCGTGTGGGTGGGCGTTGGGGGCCCGGCCTTTGCCCAGACCTCGGCGACCGCCGTAGGGTTTGAGGCGTGGCGCGAGACGGTGTTGCGTCCTGCGGCCCTTCAGTCGGGAATTACGCCCAAGACGTTTGACAACGCTGTGCCGTTTTTGACGTTTTTGCCCCGCGTGATTGAGCTTGATCAACAGCAACCCGAGGACACCCGGACGTTAAACGCCTACAGCCGTTCGGCCTTGAGCCCGGCGAATGTGCGACGTGGGCGGCAAGTCCTGAACGACGAACGCGTGACGCTCCAGGGGGTTTCTCAGAACGAGGGCGTCCCCCCCTCCGTGATCGTCGCCCTTTGGAGCGTGGAGAGCCGCTACGGAAAACAAATCGGTTCTTTCCCTGTGCTGAGTTCTTTGTCCACTTTGGCCTATGAAGGGCGACGTGCCGCGTTCTTTCAAAATGAGCTTTTGGAAGCCTTGCAGATTCTTCAGGAAGAGGGTCTGAATCCTGCCGCGTTGCGCGGATCTTGGGCGGGCGCGATGGGGCAATGCCAGTTCATGCCGAGCACGTACCGACGGTTTGCGGTGGACGGGGACGGGGATGGACGGCGGGACATTTGGAACAATCGCGCCGACGTTCTCGCCTCCATCGCGCATTATTTGGCCGCCGAGGGGTGGCGCAGAGGCCAGACCTGGGGGCTGGAGGTGCGTGTGCCTCCGGGGGGTGTGCCGGATTCTGATCGGGACCCGCGTTCAGTCCAGGCTCAACGAGTTTGGGAACTCCTGGGGGTCCGAACGCTGCAGGGGGGGGCGTTGCCAGTCACCTTGCCTCAGGCGTCGTTATTAGAGAGCGGGGATTCCTCTGGACGAGTCTTTCTGGTTGGCGATAACTTTCAAGCGCTCCGGCACTGGAATCGGTCGAGCCGATTTGCCTTGACGGTGGGGCTTCTCGCGGATGCTTTAGGGGGCGTCCGGTAACGTGAACGGTTTCCTGGGCGCGTCGTTGATCGTCAACAGGGGGGTCCTGATGGAGCGAGGCGTGATCTCGGCTTGCGGGTCGGTTGGACGATGGGGGTTGCTTACGGCCCTGATCGTGGGGCTTGCGGCCTGTGGGGGGGGGACGGGAGGCCGGGCACGCCTGGATCTCCAGGGATCGCCAGATCTTTACACCGGGCCTGGGCCGGGGCGGTACAAGATCAGCAAGCCTTATGAGATCAACGGGATCAGGTACTACCCCGAGGAGGATTACAGTTACGACGAAACCGGAATTGCTTCATGGTACGGCCGCGACTTTCACGGCCTGAAGACGTCCAACGGGGAAATTTTCAACAAAAACGGAATCACGGCGGCGCATAAAACCCTTCCCTTGCCGTGCTTGGCCCGCGTGACCAATCTTGAAAACGGACGGTCCCTTGTGGTGCGCGTCAACGACCGGGGACCGTTTGCTGCGGGGCGGATCATTGACATCAGTCAACGGGGCGCCGAGCTTTTGGGCTTTGATCGCCAAGGAACCGCCAAGGTGCGCGTTCAGGTCCTGGCCAACGAAAGCCGCATGATTGCCGACGCGATGCGGGCAGGGGAGAGGGGACCCGCCGTTCACCCGGTGACATCCTTCGCGTCCTCCGATTCGTTGGGGGCTTCTTCTTCCGCTGTTCAATCCGTGGAGGCTCAGACGCTTCCGTCGCTGGAAACGTTTGCGCCGCCTCCTGCCGTACAGCAGGCTGTGATCCCGCCGGGGGCCAACCAGCTTTATGTTCAGGCGGGTTCGTTCACGAGCGCCGAGAACGCCGCGCGTCTAAAAGCGACGTTGTCCCCGGTTGGGCAGGTGCGCGTGGCCGAGGTTGTTGTGCGTGGAACGCCCTATTACCGTGTGCAGGTGGGACCGCTCCGGGGTGTGGCCGAGGCTGATGCGATGTTGGGGAAAATTGCCAAAACCGGAATCAACGCCCCGCGCATCGTGGTGGAGTGACGCGCCGTTGGACTCACCCCGTCCAGTCCACGACGCCCGTTGCGGCGGTGAGGAGGACGAGGAGGCCGAAGGCGATGCGGTACCAGGCGAAGACCTTAAAGTCGTGCCGCGCGATGAACCTCAGCAGTCCCTTGATCGCGAGCATGGCAAAAAGGAACGAGGCCACGAAGCCGACCGCAAACACGGGCGCGTCGTTCCACGATAAAATATCGCGGGCTTTGTAGACGTCCAGCACCGTCGCGGCGGCCATGGTGGGAATGGCCAGGAAAAAGGACAGCTCGGTCGCCGTTTGGCGTGAAAGCCCGAACACCATGCCGCCCAGAATCGTCGCTCCGGCCCGCGAGACGCCGGGGAACAGAGCAAGGGCTTGGGCGAAGCCGACTTTTAGCGCCTCCCTCCATGTCAGCGAATCCAGGGAGCTCACGGAAGCTGTGCGGGGCCGACGCTCAATCCACAAAATGACCAATCCCCCGCCGATCAACGCCGCTGCGACGGTCAGGGGGTTGAACAGGTAGGCCTTGATGACGCTATGAAACGCAAGACCGAGGACGGCGGCGGGGATGAACGCCACCGCGACGTTAAGGGCCAAACGCCGGTCCGCTCCAGGCTTCCAAAAACCCAGCGCGATTTGAACCAAACGCACACGGTAAAACCAGCACACGGCCAGAATCGCGGCGAACTGAATGACGATTTCAAAGACTTTGCTGGACGCATCCGTGTACTTCAGCAAATCCCCGACGATGATGAGGTGTCCGGTGGAGGAAATGGGCAAGAACTCGGTCAAACCCTCCACAACGCCCAAAACGAATGCTTTGGTCAGCAACAGAAGATCGGTCATAAGGCCATCCTCAAGGGGATTGATTGGGAAGGCAGGTTTCTACGGAGCGCCCGCTTGCTTGATGAGCGCCGAACACTTCATCTCACACACCGCAGAACATTCCAGCAAAAGGCAGATGAGGGCAAGCCCTTTTTCCCTCGAACGGAACAACCTGACGGGAGGGATCTCCGTTATGCATTTTCGAATGGCCTGTGATAGGGAACACCTAACGTCAGCCTTGGCGCAGGGACTTCCTTATGCCGGACTCCGGTTTTCTTTTTTTCGCGTGGTGGTTGCCGCTGGGGGCTGTTTTGGGCCTGATGGGGGCGGGGGCGGCCCTGTCGTGGGGGATTCGCTCGGCCGAGCGGTTTCCGGGCGAAAGCCGTTGGCCAACCTGCATGTTTTGCCTCAAACCTCTTCGCATTCGCGACCTTCTGCCGCTGGTGGGATGGGCCTTTCGTCCCGGAGGTCCCAGGGCGCTTTCCTGTCCGTGTGGCTTGCGGCGAGGGCTTTGGCGTCGTCCCGTGGCCGAAGGCGTGGGGGCTCTGTTGGGCTTTATGGCGGCGTGTGCGTTGGGAGGTGAGCCTTCGTGGGTGATGATTCCGCTCGCGTTCGGCCTTGGAATCTTGCCGGGAATCACCCTGGTCGATCTGACCTTCGGCGTCATTCCCGACGAATTGAATCTTGCGCTGGGTCTTGCGGGCCTTGCCACGTTGATCGGCACGGGTGAGGTGTTCACCGGCCTGATCACGTCCGCTGGGCTCTTGGCGCTGGGGCTCATTTTGGCCCTTGTGTACAGTGAATGGCGCGGACGTGAGATGTTGGGGCTGGGCGATGTCAAGTTTTTCGCTGCTGCGGGGCTTTGGCTGCCGATGGAGTTCGCGCCCTGGTTCTTGGGGCTTGCAGGGGTGGTAGGGATGATCTTTGGGATCCTCTGGAAACGTCGGGGGGGGGGACATGAATTTCCCTTTGCGCCGGCTCTTTGCGTGGCCTTGGCCGTGTGTGTTCTTGCGCGGTTTGTTCTTGTGATGTGATCGGGGAAAGGGCCAGGGGTGCATGAAAGAGGCCCGGTGTTCTGCGAGGTGTGGGAATCCTTTTTCCATCCTCGCAAAGTTTGGGTAACATCCCCCGGCCTTGCGTTCTCTGAGTCGGGGGATTCATTCCCCGTTCCGGGAAGGCGACGGGGTGGTCGTTGAGGTTTTTCGCGCTTTCTTTTCTTGCGTCCTTTGGAAAAGCTTCGGGTAGGGGCCGACCGAGGGAGGGTGTCCGTCGTGAACGATGTTTTTCAAACTTTCCGCAACATCGGTGCAACGCGTCTCGCGGCGCTTGCCATTGTTGCGGTGTGTCTGATGGTGTTTTTTGGGTTTTTGACGACTCAAATCGCGTCGCAACCCATGGCTCTCCTTTACGCGGACTTGGATCCCCAGGACGCTGGGGCCATTGCTCGCAAGCTGGATGGCCTGAAAATCAAGTACGAGGTGGCTCCGACGGGGGGGAGCATCCGCGTTCCCGCAGATCAAGTGGGGCGGCTGCGCATGGAAATGGCGGCGGATGGATTGCCCAAGGGGGGCTCGATCGGTTACGAGATTTTTGATCAAAAAGAAGGTTTTGGAACAACAAGTTTTGTTCAAAACATCAACCATCTTCGCGCCCTTGAAGGCGAATTGGCGCGAACCATTAGCACAATCTCGGCGATCCAATCGGCCAGGGTGCACCTTGTTTTGCCGCAGCGCGAATTGTTCAGCCACAACGAGCAAAAGCCGACGGCCAGCGTCTTTTTGAAAACGCGCGGCAACAGCGTTTTAACGCGCGAGCAGGTGGCGGGCATTCAAAACCTGATCGCCGCAGCCGTGCCACAACTGCAACCGACGCAGATTTCCATCGTGGATTCCCAAGGTACGTTGCTGGCAAGGCCGCGCGCCCCTGGGACCCTGCCGGGGGGGGGCGACGTGCAGGAATGGCGGGCGACGTTTGAACAAGCGCAAGCCCGTAAAGTTGAGGATTTGCTCTCCCAGAGTGTCGGGTATGGAAAAGTGCGTGCTCAGGTTTCCGCCGAGTTTGACATGGACCGTGTCACCACAAATTCGGAGACCTACGACCCGGACAGCCAAGTGGCCCGTTCCACACAGAATACCAGTGAAAATGCCTCAAATGCGGAGGGCGCGAGCGAAGGTGTTTCCATCGCCAACAATTTGCCGGGAACCCCCGGTGGTGCGCCGGGGGGCACGTCGGGTGGAACCAGCACGACAAACAACAAAACCGAAGAGACGACCAATTACGAAATTAACAAAACGGTGCGCAGTCAGGTGCGCGAACCTGGGCAGTTAAAACGGCTCTCGGTTGCCGTCCTCGTGGACGGAATCACGACCGAGGACAAGGATGGCAAAGCCGTTTACCAACCGCGCCCGAAAGGGGAGATCCTCAAAATCCGCGCGTTGGTGCGTTCGGCGCTGAATCTCGATTTCGAACGGGGCGACACGTTGGAAGTGCAGGAGATGCCCTTCGTCCAGGCGGAAGCAGGGACGGTTTCCGAGACGCCTAAAATCATTGCGGGCTTACCTATGACGGAGCTGGTCAGCTTAGGTAAGACGTTGGTGCTGGCCCTTTTAGGATTCCTCGCCATTCTGATTGTCGTTCGTCCCTTGCTGCGGCGGTTTTTCGACAATGCCAGCGCCGCCGTGGGGACAGCACCTTCTGCCAAGGCGGGAGGGGCCGCTGCTGCCACGGCGTTGCAGGGGCCTCATCTGGGGGATGTGGCGGCTGGAGAGGGGGGAGCTTCGGCCGCCGCTTCGGAACCCGAGCCAACGTCCGAGATTGAGCGCATGATTGACCTTTCGCGCATCGAAGGACGCGTGAAAGCCTCGTCCGTCAACAAAGTTGCTAAGATTGTTGAGGAGCATCCTGAGAAAGCCGTCGCTATCCTGCGGACCTGGATGTACCAGGAAAAAGGAGGGACCTGAACGTGCCTGCCGCTCATGCTGATTCCGCGCATGCTCGGGATGACCCGAAGACACTGACGGGTATGGAGAAAGCTGCCGTCATTGTTCTCGCCCTGGGCGAGGAAAATGCTGTGCGCATTTTCACGCACATGACGGATGACGAGATTCGTGAAATCTCGCAGACCATGGCGGGACTCGGCACGGTCGGTGCGGGGGTTGTTGAAAAGCTGTTTGTCGAGTTTGTGGATCAAATCGCCTCCAGCGGGTCGCTGATCGGGTCCCTTGAATCAACGGAACGCTTGTTGGCGAAGGTCCTCGGCAAAGAGCGCGTTGAAAACATCATGGAAGACATTCGTGGTCCGGCGGGACGCACGATGTGGGATAAACTGGCCAACGTGAGCGAGGCTGTTCTCGCCAGTTACCTAAAGAACGAATACCCGCAAACGGTTGCCGTCGTCGTTTCCAAAATCAAGCCAGCGCATGCGGCGCGGGTTCTTGCTCAATTGCCCGAGGGGTTTGCGATGGAGGTGATCCTGCGCATGCTCCGTATGGAATCGGTGCAAAAAGACGTGTTGGACGACATTGAGCGCATTCTGAAGACCGAGTTTATGAGCAACCTCGCCCGAACCAATCGGCGCGATCCTCACGAGGCGATGGCTGAAATCTTCAACAACCTCGATCGCTCGGCCGAAACGCGGTTCATCGGCAGTCTGGAGGAGCGAAACCACGAATCGGCGGAGAAAATTAAAAGCCTTATGTTCACGTTCGAGGACTTCACACGGCTCGACGGTGGGGCCATTCAGTCTATTCTGCGTGCGGTGGACAAGAATAAGTTACCGTTGGCTCTGAAGGGCACATCCGAGGAGCTTAAAACCCTTTTCTTCAAGAACATGTCCGAACGCGCCGCCCGTCTTTTGCGGGAGGATATTGCGAGTCTGGGGCCGACGCGGTTGCATGATATTGAAGAGGCTCAGAACAACATTGCGAAGGCTGCGAAAGACCTCGCTGCCAAAGGGGAGATCATCATCGCGAAGAACTCGGAGGAGGATCAACTTGTCTATTAACGCGGACGTTGTCCCGGATCCGGCAGCGCGTGCGCGTGCGCTTTTTCTGGAACGCTCTTTCGTGGATCCGGAGGAGGACGTGCCGCCTGAACCGACGTTTACGGCCGAGCACGTGGAAGCGGCGCGGCGTACCGCGTTTGACGAAGGGCGTTTCGCCGGGCGGCAGGAAGAAAACGATTCGCAACACAGTCGCTTGAACGCGTTGCTTGAAGAGATCAACGTGCGTCTGGAGGGGCTGCAAAAGGAAGTGGACGTCCTGGACCGCCAACGGCACGACGAGGCCAAGGCCTTGGCTTTGGCGCTTGCGCGTAAGCTCTTTCCCATATGGGCGGAACGTCACGGCCTGGAGGAAGTGGAGGGGCTTGTCACGACGGCGATGGGGGATCTCGGGGAGGAGCCACGTTTCACCGTGCGCGTTGCCGAGGCGCGTGTGGACGAAGCTCAAAAGGTTTTGCTGAACCTTGCGACGTTGCACGCCTATCCCGGCACCTTGATCGTGCGCGGGGATTCCGGGCTCGGGCTGTCGGAATGCCGCGTGGAATGGGCCGACGGCGGGATGGAGCGCCGCGAGCAGCTGATATTGGAACGGTTGGAAAATGTGGTCGTGCGTGCACAACAGCCGCCAACACGTGCATAATACGGATGGTTCGCGGGCGATTCGCGAAGAAGGGGGACGCTTATGGCGGACGAAGGTCTAACGCTCACAGAACTTGAAAAACCCTCCGGCACCGAGGCCGCGAAGGTGGAAGCCGCCGGGTCGTCGGGGGCGGGTGGGGCTGCGCCTTCAAGCGAGGCGTCCGGGGACCAGCGGGAAGTGACCGTTGGGGACCTTGAAGCCGTGTACAGTATTCCGGTGGTTGTCTCGGCGGTTCTTGGCAAGAGCACGATGCAGGTGAGCAGCCTCCTGAAGCTTGGGCGTGGGGCGGTCGTGGAGCTGGATCGTCGCGTGGGGGAGCCCATTGATATTTACGTGAACGATCGGCTCGTCGCGCGGGGTGAAGTGGTGGTTGTGGAAGATCGACTGGGCATTACCATGACGGAAATCATCAAGACCACGGAACGCAATTAAGCTCATTTGCGATTCGTTCAGGCGGTCGTGGGTCCGGGGAGTTTTTGCGGACTCGCGGTGTGATCCGGGGGTACAGAACATTCCGTGAAGCCAGGAAAGGTTAGAAAAAGCTATGCGCCTTTTGATGATCGGTTCTCTTTCAGGCCCTCTTGCGACGGCGGGTGCGCTTGCGTCGCGTCGGGGAGCTCAGGTGACACACAGCGAGACGCTGGCGGCGGCGTTGGATGCTTTGCGCGTTGGGCACGGGGCCGAGCTGATTTTATGCGATGTTGGGCTGGACATTGGGTCGCTCGTCAAAAGCCTGAAGTCCGAACGCATCAATGTTCCCGTGGTGGCCTGTGGCATTGGCGCGGACAGTGCGGCGGCGGTGCGGGCGATTCGTGGCGGAGCCCGAGAATACCTTCCCCTTCCGCCCGATCCGGAGCTGATCGCGGCGGTTCTGGAAGCCGTCGCGCACGAGGATAAAACCTTCATTGCGCGCGATCCCTCGATGAAGCCTGTTTTGACGTTGGTGGAGCGCGTGGCGCCGAGCGATGCGTCGGTCCTGATCACGGGCGAGTCGGGAACGGGCAAGGAAGTCGTCGCCCGATTCATCCATCGCAAGAGCCGCCGTTCGGGGGCGCGATTCGTGTCGGTAAATTGCGCCGCGATTCCCGATCATTTGCTGGAATCGGAGCTGTTCGGGCACGAAAAAGGCGCGTTCACGGGAGCTGTCGCGCGGCGCATCGGGAAGTTTGAGGAAGCGAACGGCGGTACGTTGCTGCTCGACGAAATCAGTGAGATGGACCTTCGCTTACAAGCCAAGCTTTTGCGCGTCGTTCAGGAACGCGAGGTGGATCGCGTGGGGGGCACAGCGCCGGTTCGCGTGGATATCCGCCTGATTGCGACCTCGAACCGGGACATGGCCGCCGAGGTGGATGCCGGACGCTTCCGGGAAGACCTCTATTACCGCCTCAACGTCGTGAACCTCGCTTTGCCGCCTTTGCGGGAGAGGCCGGCGGACATTGCGCCGCTGGCTGAGCATTTCATCCGCAAATACGCGGAAGTGAACGCGATTCCCGTTCGCGCTTTGTCACCCGAAGCCTTGGATCGGTTGCGGACGTGCACCTGGCGCGGCAACGTGCGGGAATTGGAAAATGCGCTGCACCGCGCCGTTTTGCTGGCTCAGGGGCCCGCGATTGAGGTTGAGGATATTGTTCTGCAAAGCGGTGCCTTGTCCCGTGACGGCGGGTCTCCGATCAGCGGGGCGGCTGCTGTGGTTGCTGTCAACACCGATCTATCTGCGGGATCGTCGGCGTCCGTGCTCGGCGCGGTCGGAGGCGGAGGATCGCTTGTGGGGCGCAAAGTCGCGGACGTGGAGCGCGACTTGATTCTCGACACGTTGCACCATTGTTTAGGGAATCGGACGCATGCCGCGACGATTCTCGGAATCTCGATTCGCACGCTTCGCAACAAGCTGAAACTTTACAGTGATCTTGGCTCTCCCGTTCCTCCCGCCTCGGGCGCTGAGGGCGAACACGCGGCGCCTTAGGTCGTGGGGGACGTTTGACCCGATTTTTCCCGTCATTCCGGCGAATCCAGGGCCGATGCTTGTGACGGAATGAAAAGGGATCCGACGTTCGTCGGGGGGACGCTGAAAGAGAGGGGCCCGAATCGCAACGTTCATCCGAGTTGATGAGGGGGGGGCTTACCCGCATCGGTTCGTGGTATAAGGCCCGTGGTTCCCTTGGCGATTGCTCGTTCCCATGCCCCCTTCTGACGCCGATTCTGCTGCCGAAACTGCGGCTGAGCCGCCTCTCAACGAGGGTGGCGGCGCGATGTTCGCTGAGCTGAACAAACTTTTCCACCGTGGCGATATCTGGCTCGCCACGGGCCTGATGGTCATTCTGGCCGTCCTTGTGTTGCCGATTCCCTCGTGGCTCGTGGACTTTGGCCTTTCCATTTCCATGACGTTCGCCATCCTGATTCTCATGACGGTGCTCCTGATCGGAAAACCGCTGGATTTCAGCACGTTCCCGACGGTTTTGCTCATCACAACCCTCTTGCGGCTTGCGATGAATCTCAGCACGACGCGCCTCATCTTAACGCACGGAAACGAAGGGGAGGGGGCGGCGGGGCAGGTGGTGCGGGCGTTTGCCAACATGGTGATGGGGGGCGATTTCATCATCGGGGTGATTGTCTTTGCCATCCTCACCATCGTGAATTTTGTGGTCATCACGAAAGGCTCGGGGCGCATTGCTGAAGTGGCCGCGCGGTTCACGTTGGACGCCATGCCGGGCAAGCAAATGGCCGTGGACGCGGATCTGTCCTCGGGCCTGATCAACGAGGACGAGGCGCGCCGTCGTCGCAAATCGTTGGAGGATGAAAGCAACTTCTTCGGGTCCATGGACGGTGCCGCGAAATTCGTGCGCGGGGATGCCATCGCGGGCCTTGTCATCACGTTCATCAACATCATCGGCGGAATTGCCATCGGTGCGTTTCGGCACGATATGCCGGTGCTGGAGGCCGCCGATTCGTACGTGCGCCTCACGGTGGGCGATGGGCTCGTGACGCAAATTCCGGCGCTGTTGGTCTCCGTCGCGGCGGGCTTGTTGGTCTCCAAATCCAACGTGACGGGGTCCACTGACAAGGCGCTGTTTGGGCAACTCAGCGGCTACCCAGGGGCCTTAGGGCTTTCATCGGCCATGCTGGGGTTTCTGGCCATCATGCCGGGCATGCCGTTTCTGCCGTTCGCGGTTCTCAGCGGTCTCGCGGGAGGCGGCGCGTACTTTTTAACATCCACGCGGCGAAAGGCGCAGGTGGAGGCCGCCGAGGTCCTCGCCAAGCCCGCCGCGCCAACCGAGGAGCCCATCGCGCAGACCCTGACGATGGATCTGATCCGCCTTGAGCTGGGCTACGCCCTTTTGAGCCTCGTGAAGGCCGACGGGGGCCACCGCCTGACCGAGCAAATCAAAGGCCTTCGTCGGCAATTGGCGACGGATCTTGGGTTTGTCATGCCCGCGGTTCGCATTCAGGACAACGTTCAGCTGTCCTCCAACACGTACGTGATTCGCCTCAAGGAAATTGAAGCCGGACGCGGCGATTTGCGCGCGGACAAGCTGCTCGTCATGGATCCCAAGGGCAAGCCCATCACGCTCATGGGTGAGCCGACGATGGAGCCGACGTTTGGTTTGCCCGCCCTGTGGATTGACCCAACGCGGCGCGAAGAGGCGCTGTTCCGCATGTACACGGTTGTCGACCCGCCGACCGTCATCACGACGCACCTCACCGAGCTTGTGAAAGACAATTTGCCCGAGCTTCTCTCGTACGCGGAGACGCAAAAACTTCTGGACGGCCTTGGGAAGGAACATCAAAAACTCATCGCGGACCTGATCCCGAGCCAAGTCACCGTGAGTGGTCTGCAGCGTGTTTTGCAAAACCTTCTGGCCGAGCGTGTGTCGATCCGCGACCTTCCGACGATTCTGGAAGGAATTGGCGAGGCGACGGTGTTGACTCGCAACCTCAACCTCATTTCCGAACATGTCCGCATGCGCCTGGCGCGCCAGATTTCCGATTCGGTCACGGGCGGCATGGGCTACATCCCGCTGGTGACGCTGTCGGCGGAGTGGGAACAGGCGTTTGCCGAATCGCTCACGGGGGATGGGGAGGAAAAGCGTCTCGCTATGCCGCCCAGCGACTTGCAAAGGTTTATTGTGGCCGTGCGCAAGGCTTACGAAACCCCTGCCATTGCGTCCGAAATGCCCGCTCTTTTGACAAGCCCTGGGATTCGCCTGCACGTGCGGTCCATCGTGGAACGCTTCCGGCCCTCCACCGTCGTGATGTCGCAGAATGAGATTCATCCGAAAGCCCGCATCAAAACACTCGGGCAGGTTTGAGCGTTCGGGCCTCTTGATGGACCAGGGGCTGAGAACGGTGCGATGTGACAATAAAGGGTGAAAGAAAACCAAAAAATCTTTCCCCAAACGCCAAAGATTGTGTTACAAGGCGTGTTAAGCGATGAGCGAAGGGCCTCGGTAGGTGCCCTGCGTCCCGTCTCCTTCTGTCCCTTTTCTCCTTTCTTATCTCCGAGGTTTTCCATGACGAAGAGTTTTTGTTTCCGTAATCGCCCCATCAAGATTGTTGCCACGATTGGGCCTGCCGCGTGTCTGCCCGATGGCTCGCCCGATGAGGCCAAGCTGACAGCTTTGTTTGAAGCGGGGGTTGATGTTGCGCGGTTGAACTTTAGTCATGGCACGCATGCCGAGCATGGTGCGCGGTACCACATGATTCGTGAGATTTCGAAAAAAACAGGCCGTCAGATTTCGGTGATCGGCGATTTACAGGGGCCCAAGCTGCGGCTTGGAACATTCGCCAACAAGTCTGTGGACCTGAAAGAGGGGCAGGCGTTCCGTCTTGACCTGGATACAAAAACACCCGGCACGGAAATACGTGTTTCCATGCCTCACCCCGAGATTTTCGCGGCAGCAGAGGCGGGAAAGACCCTTCTTCTTGATGACGGAAAAGTGCGTTTGAAAATTCTAAAAGTCGGCAAGGATTTTATGGAGACCGAGGTTGTTGCAGGCACCCGTATCTCGGACCGCAAGGGCGTGAATGTGCCCGACTTCATTCTGCCGCTTTCACCTTTCACACCGAAAGATATTGCGGATCTCGATTTCATTCTGGATCTTGGTGTGGACTGGGTGTTCCAGTCGTTCGTGCAACGCCCCGAGGATGTTCAGGAAGGCTTGGACAGGATCAAGGGGCGAGCTCCCCTCCTGATTAAATTAGAAAAGCCCCAGGCGATTCAGAATTTGGAAGCCATTATGGAATTGGCTGACGGCTTTATGGTGGCCCGCGGGGACCTCGGCGTTGAAATGCCACCCGAGGATGTCCCTCAGGTTCAAAAGCGCATTGTGCGTGAAGCACGGAGGATTGGAAAACCCGTGATCGTGGCTACACAAATGCTCGAATCGATGATAACGGCCCCAACCCCTACACGGGCCGAGGCTTCGGATGTCGCCACGGCGGTGTATGACGGTGCAGACGCAATTATGCTTTCGGCGGAAAGTGCGGCGGGTTCTTATCCGATTGAATCCGTTCAAATGATGGATAGGATTGCGCGACGTACGCAAGAAGACCCCATGTACCGCACGAATCTTGCTGCTCAAAAATACCCTCTTCAAAACACAGCGGCAGACGCCATCACCGCAGCAGCTTACCAGGCGGCCGAGACGGTGGGTGCAAAGGCGATCGTCGTCTACACGCTCTCGGGACAGACGGCGCTGCGGGCGGCGCGTGAGCGTCCTTCGGTGCCAATCTTGGTTCTGACGTCGCGGCTTGAGACGGCGAGGCGTTTGGTCTTGTCGTTTGGGTTGTGCCCGGTCTTTACAGAAGATGTCTCGAACTTCGATGGCATGGTCCAAGGCGCGGTTCGTGCCGCTGAACAAAGCGGTCTTGCTGGGCCCGGCGACAAGATTGTGATCACGTCAGGGGTGCCGTTCAAACAAGCGGGCTCAACCAACATCTTGCACGTGGCGACGATCCCCGGTGGCAAGAAGTCTGCCGAATCCGGCTGTTCTTCAACCTGCGGATGCCACGGCGGGAAAAAGAAGTAACGTTGGAACACTCTCCCCCTCTGCTCGGGGGTTGATCCGCTCGGGCGGGGGGGAGGAAAAACCGGACGTGGAAGAGCCGTCCTGTCAAACAGCACACGTTTTTCTTTTCTCCGTCTCGTCCCCTTGTCACCCCGGCAAAAGCCGGGATTCATCACCGGAGCCCCAGGCACCATGGATTCCGGCATTCGCCGGAATGACGGATGGAGGAGAAAAAGGGTTTTTTTCATCTTTGTTGTTGGCTCGTTCGTCTTCACCGTTCTGATGTGTCGCCTAAGAGGTCCCTGATGTCCGTTCCCCTGCGCCAGCAAGCCGATATTGCCCTTTACATCCTCCGGCAAAAACTGGCGGGGAACAAACGTTACCCCTTGGTTCTGATGCTGGAGCCGCTCTTTCGCTGCAACCTCGCGTGCATTGGGTGCGGCAAGATTGACTACCCGGCGGAGATTTTGAATCAGCGCCTGTCGGTGGAGGACTGCCTGAAAGCGGTGGATGAATGCGGGGCGCCGGTTGTCTCGATTCCTGGGGGCGAGCCCCTGTTGCACCACGAAATGCCCCAGATTGTCGAAGGGATCATCGCGCGGAAAAAGTACGTGTACCTCTGCACGAACGCGC
This sequence comes from uncultured Pseudomonadota bacterium, assembly GCA_903869345.1. GTDB lineage: Bacteria > Pseudomonadota > Alphaproteobacteria > UBA9219 > UBA9219 > CAIPYM01. The sequence continues at coordinate 17,528 of CAIPYM010000008.1, read as the reverse complement.
TGCTCCTGGACAAGAAAATGGATCAGTACACGCCCTCGCCCTATTTCGCGTGGTCCATCCATTTGGACGGCGGGCGGGAGGATCATGACCGGGCCGTGAACAAAGAGGGCGTCTATGATCGGGCCGAAAGCGCGATACGCGCGGCGCTGGCCAAGGGCTTTCGCGTCAACATCAACTGCACATTGTTCAACACCGCCTCGCCCGAGCGCATGGCGGAGTTCTTTGATCACATGATGGACATTGGCGTGAGCGCGATTACCCTTTCACCGGGGTATGCCTATGAACGCGCGGCGGACCAAGAGCATTTCCTAACGCGCACCGCGACCAAAAATCTTTTCCGTTCGCTTTTTCGTCTCGGGCGGGAGCGCGTTCAGCAGGGCAAACCAAAATGGCGATTCAGCCAATCGAGCCTCTACATGGATTACCTCGCAGGTAATCAGACGTACCGGTGCACCCCCTGGGGCAACCCGACGCGCAACGTCTTTGGGTGGCAGCGTCCGTGCTATTTGCTGGGGGAAGAGTTTGTCCCGACGTTCAAGGAGCTGATGGAAACGACGGACTGGGACCGCTACGGCACGGGTCGGTACGAAAAGTGCGCGAACTGCATGGTCCATTGCGGGTATGAACCCTCGGCGGCGGAAGATGCGTTGCACCGTCCTTGGAAGGCCCTGGGTGTGCGGTTGCGGGGCCCACGCACCGAAGGCCCCTTTTCGCCTGACCTGGACCTTTCGCAGCAACGTCCAGCGGAATACGTGTTTGAGACCCGTGTGCGCCAAGCCCTGACGCAGATTGAGAACCCTAAGGGGCCCCTGGGTCGGACGTAAGGGGGACGAGGGGCATGCTGGGGATTCTGTGTGGTCTCACGTGCGAGGCCGATCTCGTGCGTTCCCTCCCCGACAGCCGCGTGGTGTGTAGCGCATCGAACCTACAGACCGCTCGCAACATGGCGCTGGTTCTGGCCTCGCAAGGGGCCACGCGCCTTTTGAGCTTTGGCTTCGCGGGGGGGCTGGATCCCGCGTTAGCGCCCGGCTCGGTGGTCATCGCCACGGCCGTTCAGTCGGAACAGGGGTTCTGGGTGTGCAGTGAAAATTTACAGAGCCCCCTGCACGCGCGATTGCCCGAGGCCGTGCGCGGCCCTCTTTGGGGCGCCGAGGATCTTGTTACGTTTGCTGCGAACAAACGAAATCTGCATCAAACAACCCGTTGCCTTGCGGTGGACATGGAAAGTCAGCCTCTGGCGGCCTCGGCAGCGATGATGGGGATTCCTTTTATGGCTGTACGTGTTGTTCTGGACACAGCCGATCAGGACTTGCCCCTCGCCGCGCGTGTGCCGCTCCGGGAAGGAGGGGGTCTGAACCACCTTGGGATTTTCTTCAGCGTGCTTCTTGAACCGTGGCAAATCCCAGCTCTCGTGCGGTTGGGGCGGGCGCGGGGTCGTGCCCTCCAATCCCTTAAGCGCGTTGTGCAGGCTTTGAAGGACTAAGGAAAAAAGGCTGCGCGCGCCCTTTTTCAAGCTGAAAACGCGTTGATCGGCTGAGGATGACAAGCTAAGATCGGCCCCTTCGAGCGCTGGGGCGTAGCCAAGTGGTAAGGCAGCGGATTTTGATTCCGCCATGCGAAGGTTCGAATCCTCCCGCCCCAACCAACATGTGTTTGTTTTCCGGAAAGAGGGGGGAGCCGCTGGGATGCGCGATCTTTCGCCGGACCTCGCAGAGGGTTCTCCGAGCAGCGCGGACCTCGCAGCACAGGCGCAGCGCGTCGTGGCGCTCTACACCAAGGCCGGTGTGCGCTTGGCCGTGGCCGAATCCTGCACAGGTGGGCTGGTCGCGGCGGCGTTGACGGCGGTACCGGGAGCCTCCGCCATGTTTGAGCGCGGGTGGGTCACCTACAGCGACGAGGCCAAGCGCGACCTGCTCGGTGTTCCGGAGGACGTGCTCATCCGTCACGGGGCGGTCAGCGCTGAGGTGGCCGAGGCCATGGCCAAAGGGGTCTTGAATCACGCGCCTCTGTCCGTGACTGTGGCGCTTGCGACGACCGGAATCGCGGGGCCCTCAGGGGGGACGGACAAAAAACCCGTAGGGCTCGTTTACCTTGGCGTCGCTGGGCGGGCGACGGGCGGCGTTTTTCATGTCCGTTGCTTGTTCAAGGGCGATCGCACCGCTGTTCGCCTTCAAACCGTCCGGGAAGCTTTGCACCTTGCCATCGCCGCTCTGCCATAGGGCACCCTCACATAAAATGAGCCTGAAATCAGGGTGGATGACATCGCAATCTGCGCGGTCCGACTCCCTCGCTTGTGGGAGAGGAAACACCGCCGTGCTTCCCGCAATCCTTGAGCCCAAAACAGGATTGCCCCCCCCTGCGAGTCTCGTGGTGGCTCCTGATTGCCGGTGCGGGGAAGGTCTCCTATAGTCTTTTGATCCCCAGGGCTTTTGGCCTGGGTCTCCAGGACTGAGGTTGTCGGATGCACGTGCTCGATTTTGAAAAGCCGGTGGCGGAGCTTGAATCCAAGATTGATGAGCTGCGCCACCTTTCCGGGGACGGCCCCCTGCCGATTGCCGACGAAGTGGGGCGTCTGCAGGACAAAGTGAACCGCCAGCTTGTTGCCCTCTACAGCAAGCTGACGCCCGCCCAAAAAGTCCAGGTGGCGCGGCATCCGGACAGGCCCCGGAGCGTGGATTACATCCGCACCCTCATCACGGACTTTTTCCCGCTCGCGGGCGACCGCACGTTTGGGGAAGACCTTGCGCTGATCGGGGGCCTGGGGCGCCTCCATGGACAGGCGTGCGTCGTCCTGGGGCAAGAGCGTGGGCACGACACCGAAAGCCGCCTGAAACACAACTTCGGCATGGCCAAACCCGAAGGGTACCGCAAGGCGCAACGCCTGATGCATCTGGCCGAACGGTTTGGCTTGCCCGTGGTTGCGCTCATTGACACGGCGGGGGCGTTTCCTGGCGTGGAGGCCGAGGCGCGCGGCCAGGCCGAGGCCATTGCCCGTTCCCTTGAAACCTGCCTGGCGCTGACGGTACCGATTGTGGCCTGTGTCATCGGCGAGGGTGGCTCGGGCGGCGCGATTGCGCTGGCGACGGGGGACCGCGTGCTGATGAGCGAACACGCCATTTATTCGGTGATCTCGCCCGAAGGGTGTGCGTCCATCCTGTGGCGCGATTCGGGCAAGGCCGCCGAAGCTGCCTCGGCGCTTGGCTTGACGGCCCAGGACCTGAACCGCTTTGGAATCATTGACACCATCGTGCCCGAGCCGCTTGGCGGAGCGCACCGCAACCCGGAAAGCGCCATGGCCGCCGTCGGCGCAGCGTTGTCCGAAGCGCTGGAGCCCCTTTTGGCGATGGACAGCCGAACGCTGGTCGCGGCAAGGCGGGCGAAATACCTCGCCATGGGTCGCAAGGGCCTCACCTAAAGATTCCGAGGCGCTTTTCCCATGCCCCTTGTTGATCTCTGGGATCTTCCGCCCCTTTTGCATCCGGGGCAGACCGTGCTGGGGCTTGATCCCGGCAAGGTCGTGATCGGCGTTGCGTTGGCCGATCCGGGCCTCTGTGTGGCCTCCCCCCTTATCGGTCTTCAGCGCCGAAAACTCGTGGATGATCTCGCGGCCCTCGCGCAGATCATGCGGGAGAGGTTCGTTGGGGGCTTCGTCATCGGCCTGCCCAAAAACATGGACGGCACCGAGGGCCCCGCCGCGCAAGCCGCGCGAGCGTTCGCGCGGTCCCTGCTGAAATGCTCGACGCTGCCGATTCTTGATCCGCCGCTTGCGTTCTGGGACGAGCGGTTTTCCACCGCCGCCGTCGAACGTGCCCTGCGGGACGACAACGCCTCGGCCCGCCGCCGCGCCGCCGTGGTGGACAAAGCCGCTGCAGCCTACATTCTCCAGGGGGCGCTCGACACCCTTCGCTCTCCCCGGCCCGGTCTTGTCCCAACGCGGCGTTAAGCCGCGCACCTTGCGCAGCTGGTCGGCCACGCGGCGATTTGCTAGAGAGACGGCCTTGCCGTCGTACCGCGAGCTGCCGTGATGTCGCATCTGTCCATCAACCCCGCCTCGCCTCTCGATTCCCTCCCCCTGGATCGCATTCTGGAAGGGGACTGCGTGGAGGTTTTAGCGACGTTGCCGGATTCTTCCGTGGATGTTGTGTTCGCGGACCCGCCGTATAACCTGCAGCTGGGCCAGGGCCTGACGCGCCCCAACCAGTCGGTGGTGGACGGTGTGGATGCAGACTGGGACAAATTCGCCGACTTCAAGGCTTACGACGCGCTGACCGCCGCGTGGCTCGGCCAAGCACGGCGCATCCTCAAGCCTAACGGCAGCCTGTGGGTTATCGGGAGCTACCACAACATTTTCCGCGTGGGCACGGTCCTGCAAGATCTCGGCTATTGGATTCTGAACGACGTCATTTGGTTGAAAACAAACCCGATGCCCAACTTCCGGGGCACGCGATTCACCAACGCGCACGAGACGCTGATTTGGGCGGCCCGTAGCCCCGAGGCACGGCCCGTGTTCAATTATGAGGCGATGAAGAACCTCAACGACGACAAACAAATGCGGAGCGATTGGACCCTGCCACTCTGCACGGGCGCTGAACGTCTGCGCGGACCGGACGGGACCAAGGTTCACCCGACGCAAAAACCCGAATCCCTGCTCTACCGCGTGATCCTGGCCTCCACCCGCCCCGGCGCGGTGATCGTGGACCCGTTCTTTGGCACCGGGACAACGGGCGTTGTCGCCAAACGCCTCGGAAGGCGGTTTATCGGCATCGAGCGCGACCCCACTTACATCCGTGAGGCCGAACGGCGCTTGGCCGGGGTCGAGCCTTGCCCGACGCCATCTTTTGCCTTACGCGTCAAGCGGGAAGAGCCCCGCATTCCGTTTGGGACTCTGGTCGAGCGGGGTCTGGTGCCACCGGGTACGAATCTGTGCGATGCCCGCAAACGTTTCCACGCCGAAGTGTTGGCCGACGGCACACTCCGCGCGTCCGGCCCCTCGGGGGAGGTGATCGGGTCGTTGCACAGCGTGGGCGCGGCCGTGCAGGGCCTTCCCGCGTGCAACGGGTGGACGTTTTGGTGCGTGGAAGACAAAGCCGGGGTTCTTCATCCGCTTGACACCTTCCGCCGCCGCGCCCGCGAGGATGCGGCCCGACCTTCCTTCGCCAGGACGACGAGGAAGAAAGGCGACAAACAGGAAAACGTCCTACCGCTCCGCGCCGGGTAACAGGAACGGTGCGTCGCGGGGTGCCAGTTCATCGGCTCGGCGCGATGAAGGCGTGCCGGGAATGTTGCTGATGGTGTTCAAAAGCGCCTTTTGAAACCGGTTGGGCTCGGCGACGTTGTCCACAGGCGAAATGCCGCCCCCGGTCCCGCGCACGAAAATCGTCCCATAGCCAAGAATTCTTCCCATCACCGTTTGATCAATGTTGGCCCCTTCAACACGTTCCAACATCACTTCAAAGCTTGTCACGGCGACAAAGCCGTACTTGGCAATCACGCGACGGTTGGTGATGACCAGTTCGGTGGACCCCTGTTTGACGTAGGCCACCAAAAGAGCAATCGCTCCATAAAAGACAAGGGCCAAAGCCGCGAATCGCAGAGGATAGACCAGGATACTCGAGGCTGTGGCGTTGCTGGAGAGAGGTGAGTTCCCAAACGCAAAATTGCCGACAACGGCTCCAGCGAGCAGCACAAAGATTCCCTGGAGGTAGATCACCCAATGCAACTGCGTGCTGTAGATGACCGCCTCGTCGGACAACAGGGCCCTGTCAATGTAGCGACTCATGGGAGGCTCCTTGAGGATGAGGTGGTCCCGTGACTGGCAAGGTACCGCTCGGCTTCCAGGGCCGCCATGCAGCCCATCCCCGCCGCTGTGACGGCTTGCCGAAAGACTTTATCACGAACATCGCCCGCCGCGAAAACGCCGGGAATGTCCGTTGCGGTCGAATCGGGCTTTGTCACGACGTAACCCTCCGGGTCCATGCCCACCTGACCCTGAAAGAGCGTTGTTGAGGGCGTGTGGCCAATGGCGATGAAAACCCCTTCCACGGGCAACAGGCTGCTTTCGCCTGTGTGAACGTCCTTGAGCCGCAGCCCTGTGACGGCCCGCAGGGGACCGTTTTCCGTTCCTTCAATCGCTTCTACAACCGTGTTCCAACGAACCTCAATTTTCGGATTTGCCGCGACTCGCTCGTGCAGGATTTTTTCGCCCCGGAAGGAGTCGCGTCGGTGAATGAGCGTGATGCGACGGGCGTGATGAGTCAGGTAAAGTGCTTCTTCCAGCGCCGTGTTGCCGCCCCCCACAACGGCCACGTCCTTGCCCCGGAAGAAAAACCCGTCGCACGTCGCGCAGCCCGAGACGCCAAAGCCTCGGAAGTGCTCTTCGCTTGGGATCCCCAGCCACTTGGCTTGTGCACCGGTCGCGATAATGACCGAATCGGCGCGGAAAACCGTGCCGGAATCGGTCGCCACAACCAAGGGCCGCGCCGTGAAATCCACGCGAGCGGCGGCTTCCGAGATCACCTCGGCCCCAACGTGCGTGGCCTGGGCCTGCATTTGTTCCATGAGCCACGGGCCCTGAATGGCGTCCGCGAATCCGGGGTAATTTTCAACGTCCGCCGTCACGGTGAGTTGTCCGCCGGGCTGGGGGCCTTGCAGAAGAACCGGGCTGAGCGCTGCGCGCGCTGCGTAAATGGCCGCCGTGTACCCGGCAGGTCCCGCACCGATGATCAGGACTTTTGTGCTGCGTTCTTGGGACATGGGATGTCGTTCCTTCCTTGCTTATCGAGGATGATCTTAGCGGACTCGGCCCTATCGGGCCAGGTGGTGTTCGGGGGCTTTTCCCGTTCCAGGAGGTGGGGGAGGGGAGGGCGCGTTCGCCGTTCCTCACCCCTCGCTGACGCCGACGATGTCTTTGACCTTCGCCCAGAACTTTTCACTGAGGGGGCTGTTTTTGACGCGCTCCCCTTCGACGGAAAATTCGGTCAAGAGTTCCTTTTGGCGTTTTGTGAGGTGCCGAGGGGTCTCAACAACAACCTCCACGGCCATGTCGCCTCGGCGCGTGCTGTGGACAGCGGGCATGCCCTTGTGTCGCAGAGTCATGACATGTCCCGATTGTGTGCCGGGCTCGATCGTGAGGGGGGCCGTGCCGCCCTCCAACAAGGGAACCTCCAGGGTGCCGCCCAGTGCGGCCAGGGTCATGGGAATCGGCACATGGCAGTGAAGGTGGGGGCCCTGGCGCTGAAAGAGCGGGTGCGAGGTGATGCTCAGGAAGACATACAGATCCCCGGCTGGGCCGTGCCTTGGTCCGGCCTCGCCCTCACCGCTCAGACGCATGCGCGTACCGTCGTCCACGCCGGGAGGAATCGTGATGGCCAGCGAGCGTTGTTTTTTCACGCGGCCCGCGCCCTTGCAATCGGTGCAGGGCGTTGGGATGACGTGGCCTGCGCCTTGGCACGTTGGGCATGCGTGCTCGACGGCGAAAAAGCCCTGCTGACTGCGCACACGTCCGTGCCCGTGGCACATCGTGCACGCCTTGGAGGATGTCCCCGGAGCCGTCCCTTCGCCCTTGCACGTCGCGCACGTCGCAAGTGCGGTGAACGTGATGGTTTTTTGGAGGCCCTGAAAGGCTTCCTCCAGGGAGAGGGTCAGGTCGTACCGCAGATCCGCGCCACGAGGCGTCCCCCCCCCGCGTCGCCCACCGCCGCCCATAATTTCACCGAACATTTCTTCAAAAACATCGCCGAGCCCCCCCGCGAATCCGAAGCCCCCTCCACCTCCGCCTCCGCCCGCGTTGCCTTGCTCAAACGCCTGATGCCCAAATCGGTCGTAAGCGGCTCGACGATCGTCGGAGCGCAAAACATCGTAAGCCTCGCTGATCTCTTTGAACTTGGCTTCGGCGTCTTTATTGCCGTGATTCTTGTCCGGATGATGCTGCATCGCCAAGCGGCGGTATGCTTTTTTGATATCCTCTGCACCCGCGTCGCGCGGGACTCCGAGGACTTCGTAAAAATCGCGTTTCACGGCAACGACGCTCCATCATCGAAAGGGCTGTGCGTTTATGTAAGGAGCCCGCGACCGCAAGGCAAGGCAGGCGTGAAAAAGGGCCCCTTGCTACAGCCCCCCGTCATCAACTCGAAGGCCGTGAGCTGGATCGCTTCACGTCGTTCGCGGTGACAGGGAAAAGGGCACGCAAAAAGGGCAAGGGTGACAAGGCCCGGAAATCCCCCTAAAAAAGCGGCCGAAGGAGCACGCCCCTATGCCTCAATCCTCCCCCTCCCGCACGGTGACACTTACCGATGACACGACGGGCGAATCGTGGAAACTCGAACGGCGCTCGGGCACGATGGGGCCGGATGTCATTGACGTGCGGCCTTTGCCGCGTCTCTCGGGCCTTTTGACGTTTGATCCGGGGTTTATCTCGACGGGCAGTTGTGAATCCAAGATTACGTTCGTGGACGGCGATCAAGGGATTTTGCTCCATCGGGGCTACCCCATCGACGACCTGGCCGAGAACAGCACGTTCTTGGAAGTTGCTTACCTTCTGCTGATGGGGGACTTGCCCAACGCCGAGCAAAGCACGGCCTGGACGCACAACATCACCTACAACACCCTCGTGCACGAACAGCTCATCAAGTTTTACAGCGGATTTCGGCGTGATGCGCACCCGATGGCCGTCATGTGCGGCGTGGTCGGGGCGCTGTCCGCGTTCTACCATGACTCGATCAACATGCAGGATCCGGCGCAGCGTGCCAAAGCGTGTTACCGGCTGATTGCTAAAATGCCGACCTTGGCTGCGATGGCGCACAAGTACGCGCACGGGCAGCCGTTCATGTACCCCTTGAACAGCTTGAACTATGCCGCCAATTTTCTGCAGATGCTCTTTGCGGTGCCTGCCGAGCCGTACGAGGTCAATCCGATTCTTGCGCGTGCGATGGACAAGATTCTGATTTTGCACGCGGACCACGAGCAAAACGCTTCGACCTCCACCGTGCGGTTGGCCAGTTCCTCGGGTGCGAATCCCTTTGCGTGCATTGCGGCGGGGATCGCCTCGCTCGGAGGTCCGGCGCACGGCGGCGCTAACGAAGCCGTCCTCAAGATGCTGACGGCGCTTGAGGTCCCCGCAAACATCCCCGAGGCGATTCGCCGCGCCAAAGACCCCAACGATCCCTTCCGCCTTATGGGGTTTGGGCACCGCGTTTACAAGAACTACGATCCCCGAGCGCGGATCATGCGTCGCATCTGCCACGAGGTTTTGGGCACCTTAAACCTGGCCAACGATCCCTTGCTGCAAGTGGCCGTGGAGCTTGAACAAATTGCCCTGAGTGACCCGTACTTTATTGAGAAAAAACTCTACCCGAACGTGGATTTTTACACAGGCCTGACGCTTCGTGCGATGGGGATTCCGCCCAGCATGTTCACGGTCTTGTTTGCCGTCGCTCGCACGGCCGGATGGGTCGCCCACTGGCAAGAGCAATCGTCCGAATCCAAGCCCAAGATTGGCCGCCCGCGCCAGCTGTACACCGGGCCCACCGCGCGGTCTTTTGTGCCCATGGCTCAGCGGGGTTAGACCTGATTCTCTCGCCGACATCCGATCCAAAAGCCCTGGGTTTTCAGACTAAGCCTTCGGGGGCGCACAGAGACGCGCGACGGGCGCGTAGGATCGTCGATGCCAGGGCGTGAGACCTAAGGTTTCCAAAGCCAGCAGGTGCTCGGCGGTGCCGTAGCCCGCGTTGCGTTCCCACCCGTAGCCGGGGTAGCGAAGGGCGAGGTCGCTCATAAAGGCGTCGCGGGCGACTTTCGCGAGGATGGAAGCCACGGCGATGGACAGGCTGAGGTTGTCACCTCCCACCAACGTTGTGACGGGGCAGGGCAGGGCGGGCGCATGCACCCCGTCCACAAGCGCGTGGTCGGGGGTGACTCCCAGCCCTTCAACCGCTCGCTTCATGGCCAAAAGGGACGCTTGAAGGATGTTGAGCGCGTCAATTTCCGCGACACTGGCCTCTGCGACGGCGTGACGGCAGAGACGCCCAAGGTCGGGCGCGAGGGCTCGGCGTTGGGCCGTGCTGAGTTTTTTGCTATCGCGCACGCGGTTCGCAAGGTTGTCGGGCAAACCTTCCTGCGGCACTAATGCGGCGGCGGCCATGACGGGTCCCGCGAGGGGGCCGCGCCCGACTTCATCCACCCCGCAGACGAGTCGCCCCTCGGCGGCTCCCCAGTGCTGTTCGTGCTGAAGGTTGGGCATCGTGTGACCCACGGGGTTGGTCGAGACGGCTCTTTCGGGGCCCTGCGATGGATTCTCGTGATCTCCACAGAGGGCAATTTACGGCATGGAGCGTGATCCTGCCAGCTCACAATGACCCGTCCTTCCCGATGAGCGTGACACGTCCTTCCGTGCCCTGGCTTTGAACGCGCACACGGTCGCCAGTCGCCAGTTTCTGGGTCGCGCATCCCGTCCCGATGATGCAGGGTTTCTTGAGCTCGCGGGACAGAATGGCGGCGTGGCACATCAGGCCGCCCTCGTCCGTCACGAACGCGGCTGCACGGTCCAGGGCCACCCCCATTTCGGGCCGCGTCATGCGCGTGACCAGGACCTCGCCAGGTTCCAACAGAGCCGAGTCATCGGGACCTTGCACGATACGAACCTGGGCCGTGATCTCACCCTCGGACGCCGCGATTCCGCACAGCGATTCCCCCACCTCCAACGGGTGCTCAGGCACCCCCGCGCCCGGATGCGTGGGCGCGTAAAACGCGATGCTGCCGTTCACAAGCGCGAGACAGAACCCCTCGGTTCGTCGGGCCAGAACGCTGGGCGGGACCTGCAAATCCCCCGTCCGCAAGGAGTCCAGAATCTCGGGGCGCGTCATGGCAAAGAGTTGCTGCGGGGTGATCCGCAGAAGGTCCGCCGTCTCTTCAAACAAAGGTAGAGCGCGATCATCCGCCAAAAACAACCCATCGAGCCGTTCAGTTTTCCAGAATGCGAGGTGCTGGGCACACACCGCCAAGGGACGGACCCCGGAAGGCAGGTCTTCAAACGTCTCGATCGTCCGTGAAGAAGCATCTTGGGAAGAGAGGCTGTCGGGAAGATCACGCACGCGATGGCGGATGTCCTCGGCCGAAGGGGGAGCGCCCAAGTTGAACGGGGCCAACAGGAATCCAAAGAGGCGGCTGTGTTCTTGAAACGCCGCGCGAGCGTCCTCGTGCAACACTCCCTCGGCGGGAGGAAACCGCTTCGCCAGCCGACGCAACTGACGGCGCTCTCCTACAAAATAATTCTCTTGGGAGGCCCTGAAAAACCGAGCCAGGCCTTGAGCGATGTCGTCCGAACGCCCCAGGTGTTTTAAGGCCTGCACCAACGCGGAAGAGACAAGAGCCTCGGCATTCCAAAACGTGAACAGGCTCGTCATGTGGAGACGGTAGGCACGCCAGTAAGCCTCAAGGTCCTCGATCACATCCGCGACGTTGTTCCCACGACGGCCCGCGCTGGACGGGTACCACCGAGATGCCAGGTCCAACGTTCGCGCCGTTGCGGTCATGCCGTCCAGAAACCTCCGCGCGGCACGTTCGGGATCGTGGTCGGCTCCCAAGGCATGGGTGAAAGCCGGATCCTCGTCACACGCCCAGCTCATGGCCCCGTTGTCGATCGCAATGTAGGCCGGTTCATAATCAAGCCCCATCGCCTCGCGGAAAGCCCACCGACGGCTGCCGTCCAGACTGAGCTCGGCGAACAGAACCGACTGAGGGACGGTCAGGGCGTACCGCACGTTGTCGGGGGGCGGCGGAAGCGGGGGAAGAGCGCTCGTCATAAAATCCTCCTAAAGCGGGGGCAAGGTTGTGATCGGACGTGACTGAAGCACATAAAGTTCACGGTTTTCAAAGGCCCATTCGATGTCCTGAGGAGCCCCCCAGGTCTGTTCAAGACGCCGGGTCAGGGTGGCGATGGATCGCGCCTCCCGCAACGTCAGGGCGGGCCGCGCCGCACGTTCGGGGTCCACGTCCTCCAAGCGAACCTCGCGCCCGTCAAACACGGCCCGTTGTTTTTTCGACCCCACGCGCATGAACGCGGCGTGTCCGTCCGCATCAACGCTTATCAAATCCGGGGTGATGGTCCCGTCCACCAACGGCGCGCCGAGTCCGAACGTCGCTTCAATCGCCACCACGTTCCGGGGACCCATGGGGTGCTGACTGAACGCGACTCCCGACGATTCCGGGGACAGCAAATGTTGGATCACCACCGCCATCCGAAAAGCATGCGCGTTTTTCTTGTGGTAGTGAGCGTACGTGGTGACGGATTCGGACGACAGGCTGTTCAGAACCTCCTGCAGAGCCTGGAAGACTCCCCGAGGCGTGCTCAACCCCAGAACGGTCTTGAAAAGCCCCGCGCACGCCATGCCTGCCTGGTCTTCCGCATCCGAGGACGAGCGCACGACCCACGGGGGCGGTAACGTGGCCAGGGCCTCGGTCAGGGGTCCCTCCCACGCAGCTTGGGGGACCTGGTGGAGAAGCTCAGACGTCAGGGCCAACCCCGGAGGCACCCGGTACCCTTCCCGGACCAACCGCGCGAGGGAGGCCGCCTTGTGCCCAATCAAGCCTTCCTCGTCGGGGCGCACGTTTTGAAGTCCAAAAAGTCCTTGCACAACCGATCCCCTTCAAACGAGGGCGCGCCTCGGGGGCCATTCTACAGGCAGGACGACGAGCCCCGCCAGAGGGGGAAAAACGGCAAACTCTCGGGCGCGTCATTCCGGCGAAAGCCGGAATCCAGAGCCGTTTGCCGTGATGGTAGAAAAATGGATCCCGACTTTCGTCGGGATGACGCGGGGAGGGGACGAAGCAGAAAAAATCGTCATTCCGCCGAAATCTGGACACACTACGCCATGTCGAAGTCAATACCCCGAATCGCAGGGGCGAGTCAAGAATTTTTTGATTCTCGTTGCACGTTCGTTAAGATTTTTCAAGGGTGTGACGTTGGGGTCTTTGCGAGGGATAAAAGCTGAAAGCAGCGAACACGTCTTCCCCTTTTTCATCCTTCTTGGCGAGTGCGGCGGGAGGAGGGTATAAGGGCCTCAAGCCTCCCTCGAAACCAGCACACACTCCCACAACACCAGGAGCTCCCATGTCGTCGACCTCGTCCGAAGAAGCACATGCCCATCACCCCTGGCGGCAGATCACGCGCCGCAAAACCCGAACCATCCAGGTCGGCAAGGTGGAGGTCGGGGGCGACGCGCCCATTTCCGTGCAGTCCATGACCAACACGCTGACCTCGGACGCGGCGGCGACCATCGCGCAAATCAAGCGCATGGAAGAAGCGGGCGCGGACATCGTGCGGGTCTCGTGCCCGAACGAAGAGTCCACGGCGGCGCTCGCGCAGATCGTCAAAGCTGTGAACGTGCCGATCGTGGCCGATATCCATTTTCACTACAAACGCGCGATTGAGGCTGCCGAGGCCGGGGCCGCGTGCTTGCGCATCAACCCCGGCAACATCGGCGCGGCCGAGCGCGTGCGCGAGGTTATCAAGGCCGCCAAGGATCACGGGTGCGCGATGCGGATCGGCGTCAACGCGGGATCGCTCGATCAACACTTGCTTGAAAAGTACGGCGAGCCCTGCCCCGACGCGATGGTGGAAAGCGCTTTGCAGCACGCGAAAATTTTGGAAGACAACGACTTTGTGAATTTCAAAATCAGCGTCAAGGCGTCCGACGCGCTGCTGGCCGTTGCCGCGTACAAGGCTCTCGCGGCGGCCTGTGACTACCCCTTGCACATCGGCATCACAGAGGCCGGGGGCTTGCGCATGGGCACCATCAAAAGCGCCATTGGGCTTGGGGCGTTGCTGGGGGCCGGCATCGGGGACACGCTCCGCGTCTCGCTCTCGGCGGATCCCGTCGAAGAAGTGCGCGTTGGGTTCGATATCCTCAAAGCCCTAGGGTTGCGCAGCCGGGGCGTCACGGTCATCTCGTGCCCCTCGTGCGCCCGCCAACAGTACGACGTGATCAAGACGGTCAGCGCCCTCGAAGAACGAATTGCGCACATCACAACGCCCATGACGGTCTCGGTGATCGGGTGCGTCGTGAACGGTCCGGGGGAGGCCATGATGACGGACGTTGGCTTCACGGGCGGCGGGAACTCCACGCACCAGGTCTACATCAGCGGCCAAGCCGACCACCGCCTGAAGGGGGGGGACATCGTGGACCACCTCGTCGAGCTGATCGAACGCAAAGCCGCCGAGATTGAGGCGAAAAAAGCAGCAGGTGGGGCTTAATCGCTCTTCGCTGATTCGCGGCGCTGGCGGTTGAATTCCTCGATAATCTCTTGCGCCATCTCGTTGATCACGGAACCGAGAGCACCGGATTCGACCTCCCCTTTCTCGGTGTGAAAAAGGACGCGCCGTCGAATCTCGGTGCGGGCCGAACCGTTCGGGAAGAACATCGCCAGCATTTTGCGGGCGGCGTTCGCTCCCAGAGCTTCATAAAGGCGCAGGCGCAGTTGCACATCTTCGCTGGATGTCGAAAGCGCCCACAGCTCAATGGGGCCGAGGGTGTTGATGAGGTGCTGTTCGTACCGACCCTCGTTGGTGCTGAGCAGGAAGAGGACGGGGGCACCCGAAGCGCGGGGCCCCGTGAGGCGGTAGCGCATGACCCAACGGGCGGTTTCGGACATGCCGAACCGTTCCGCAGTTTCGGTGATGGCCCGGTCGGAAACGGCGGTTCCGCAAACCCAGACACCCGTTGCGAGGTCCACCATGTCCTTGCTGAAGTCGTCCAGCAGCTGCGAGGCGAGGACGATTTGCACGCCCCATTTGCGCCCTTCGCGGACGTCTCGAACGACTTGGGACCGCACGGCGGCGGTTTTGCTGGTGCGGTGGAACTCGTCGAAACAGAGGCGCTTGGGGCTCTCGCGAATGTCGCGCAGGCGGTCTTCGTGGTAGGGGCGGTAAAGCTCGGGCATGGAGCGCAGCGAATCGGGCCCCATCCACCATGCCCTGATCAGGGCGTGACGGGCCAGCATGTACATGATGGCGGTTTGCCGGTCGGCAATGTCGTCCCCTTGCGGCGCAACGTCCTGAAGGTCCACGGCGGCTACGCGGGCGCTCCCGATGTCGAATCGCGTGACCGAGGCGAGAATCGGAAACTCGCGCACCGATGAGGCGATCATGCGCTCAAAGGCGTGAATCACGGTTTCGGCCGAGGCCCCGATCTGCGTTTCTTCCAAAAGGGCGCGGATCTGCGGGCGACGCGCGGCGGTGACGGCGTCCACCAGCGTGGGGACCGCGTGGCGTTGCGCGAGAATGGCTTCGTGGTACGCTTCTTTCTGGAACAGGGCGTCCACAACCTCCCACCAATAGGGGTCTTCCAGCAGGTGGATGTTGTAGGTTTTGATGGCCTCGTCCACCTCGGGTTCCATGTGCGGCAGGTAGGGGCGAGCCTCGGTGTTCGCGCCGCTGTCGTCGCGCCACCTGTACATCTCGTCCACGCAGAGACCCACAAGCTGAGTCATGCCATCGTAAGGCACGGCCTGGCCGGGCGGCGTGCAAACAAGGGTGAGCAATTCCGTGAGGTACGACCGTTCTTCCGGCAAGGGATGACGGCACCCCAGTTGCGTGTCAAAGGGGTTGACCGCGTACTCGGGCGTCATGCGCAAACGAAAGTGCATCGCCTCGTGCCGTCGTTCCAAGGGCAACGATTCGCGGAGCAGGGAAATGAGGCCCGAGGAGGAAGGCCCGATGTCGAGAATGGCGATGTACGGCATGCGGGCATTGCCCGCCGACAGTACGGTGCCGAGATTCATGGCGTTCATGAGCACCGATTTTCCCGCGCCGGGTTGCGCGAAAATCAGGTCGAACCATGTCGTTGTGAGGCTGCTGCCCCCTTGGTAGGGCCAGGCCCGACCATCGGGGGTTCTCAGCAGAACGGGGCCACTTTCAAACGGAGAACACGCTCGCTGCCAGGGCAAAAGCTTCACGACATCGCGGAAAGGGGCCATGGCCGCCGGAGCGGTTGAAGCGCAGGCGATGCCCAGGGCCGAGGACAAGACGGATTCAAGCGCATCACCCCCCGCTGACGAGGCTTGGCAATACCCCCACGATTCCAGGGCCTGAGTCAGGGAGGCGAGGCGTGTTTCCAAGAGCTTGATGTCGCCCGCGGGGGCGTGCGTGGCCATGGAAATGCGCAGCTTGACGACGGGCTCGCTCTGGGCGAGATGCCGAAGGGCGTTAATGGATTCACGAATCTGCCGATTGACTTCGTTCGTGAACGCTAACATGGCGGACAAGAAAGAGCGGAACGCTGTCCCTTCCGCGCCGCCGCCTTCGACCAGAAACGATATCCGGAAGGGAACATCGTTATCCATCAACCGTGCGAGCAGTTGGGGGAAGGGGGCTGGATCGGCGGGCCCCAGCACCATGTCCACGCCTCCCCAAAGCCGATCGCCGATTTGCACGGTGGTGGCGTTTTTGACGACGGCGTCTCCGCCCATGCACACCTGCCTGCCGAGGGGAGGCCACAGCGTGTCCGACAGATCCCCGCGCTCACTCTGAGCGCGAGGGGCCACGGGGTCTCCCGGAAGGTTGGCGCGCCATTCGTCATGCGCGAGGGAGGGGAAGAGGCTGCCGCGCACGGCGTTGAGGGCGTCGTGCGTCGAGATGATTTTAGCCTTGATCCCGACGTCTTCCAGCGAGGCCAGCACCGAGGCCACATAACTGCTATGGCGGACGCGAAGAGGGGCCAGGGCTGCGAAAGGAAATTGCGAATCCGAGGCGTTGACCCAGGCCGTTTTCGCACGATTCTTAAGCCCTTTTGCAAGCTCCAGGCGCGTCAGGACCGAAGGCCGGGTCCACAGGACAAAATAGAAATCCTCGTGCGCGAGGAAACGGGCCATGTGCCGCCGTCGCTCGTTGAGCAGGTCTTCCAGGTTCAGGTGAATCGAGGCGGCGGTTGCTCGACTGGCGCGCATGAGGATATCGAGATCCCGCCCCGCCAGTTCGGGATCGCGCGAAAAATAGACCTGCATCGCATAGCCGCGCCGGTCGAATCGCGCCCCCAGCTTGGTGCTGGCCTGATCCACAATCCATTTGTATTCGACATCGCCGATAATCTGGCGAGCTCCCTGCACGTGGAGGAAAGAGACGAGCGAGCCGTCTTCTGCCGCCAAGGTGACATCGTCGTCGGCGGTTTCAAGCCGCACAAACGATTCGAGAGTTTGTCGGACTCTCTGAAGGGCCGAGGCCAAGAAAGAATCGAAAAGGTTAAGCATGCCAAGCGAGCCGGAGGATCACGCGGGTGCTCCCGAAGGGGGTGGGGATCGGAACCGAGCCCCCTCCGCGTGGTGGAAGCTCCCAACAACCGAAGGCACCTTAACACAGGGCCGCCGCCGATCAAGTAACCTCGTGAGGCGAGGGGAGGGGCGTTGTTGCTTTTTGACCCTAGGGCTGAATACGCTCTGGAGCTGCGGACGAGGACTGTTGGAGCTAGGGGGGGGTGCGGCCCTGAAGACACCTGACCGGGGGTAGCGGGATGAGCTGTTTGGGGGCGGTGGTGCTGGGG
>CAIPYM010000007.1 GCA_903869345.1 uncultured Pseudomonadota bacterium | reverse complement strand
GGCGCGTTTGTGCAGTACCTGTCCCATAGTCTCTCCCGTTCAAGTGGGACCCATCTTATACCACTACTTATTGGGACCAAACATTTAATGATAGCGTTTGGGTCCTGAACAGCCTGACACAGCCCGGAGGCGGCATTTTTGTCAGCGTTATGGTCCCTAAACAGACGGTAGATCTTGCTTGCAGGCATTTGGGTTCCCAAAGGGTTGGTAAAGAGTTTTGGTATGCGGGAAGAGGGGTAGCTAATTGCCTGCGGACGGCGTTGCAAACGGGCGCCGATGGCGTCACCCCAAAAGTCTTCGAGCTGGGTCGACTATCCCCTTGGGCAAGAACAATGGTCGTAACATGTGAGCGTTCTAAGGAGACGGACATGCTCTCTATCGTGCATGATGAGCTAAATAGGTTGCTTCCCCACCAATGGAGTGTGGGGGGCGTATGGACAAGATTTGCGGTGGAGAGATTTCTATTAGGTGATGCGGCCGCGATGCTCGCGGAACACATTGACCAGGTGAAGCGCCTAGCGAGCCATCCTTGGGGTTTACCCGGACGTCTGTTTTTCGTGGAACCTGATTCTGTTCCCAGGAATGATGCATCTCTTGAGGCAAAAGCCTGGACCCTTCTCTCAAGAGTCGAGACCTGGAAAGATATTGCGAATCTGATAAACAGTGGAGAGTTGTTGTTTGCTGTTCAACCGGTCCTTAGCGTGGTGGCAGATTCTGCGGGGGAGATTAAGACGCAGCCATCACATTACGAAGTTTTGTTGCGAACACTTAATAAAACTCCTCCCGATATGTTGTTTCGTGTGGCTGGTGATCTTGGCAAAGACGTGCTGTTGGACACAGGGATCTTTGATGCTGTTGCAACGTTGTTAAAAGCAAACCCTAATATTCCATCCTTGGCCGTTAACATGCGCTTCGCAACCGCCATGGCCTTTGGAGATGATCCGATGTTACAGGCGGCCCTTGACCGACTCGTTCAGGCAGGAGCTGGGCGCGTTTCGCTTGAACTGACCGAGAGCCCCCTTCAGGTCCCCCTTAATCGTTTGCGTCCCTTGTTGAATTGGATGAAGGAGAACGACGTAACGCTTTGGCTTGATGACGTGGGATCTCACGGTATGAATGTTGATTCTCTGAGGGTTCTTCCAGAACTTGTCGCCCTGCTGAGCGAGGTCGGGGTATCGTGGGGTCTCAAGCTTGATCGTCGTCTTACAGAAATGCTTGCCCGAACTCCGGAAGGAATAACGGGTGCCTCGGCTCTGGAATTTGTGTTCCTGGGCATTTTTGGGGCAACAGGGGGAACAATGCCCCCAAGAGGGATTGTGGGTGAACGTGTCGACGAGGAGGACGTTGCTATCATCTTGAAGGTGATGGAGAAGTGTGGGGTCAAGCCTGATTTGGGTGTGCAGAGTTTCGTGTATGGCAAGCCGGAGCTGCTACTGTCCCCAACTTGTTTTATCTCTCCACAGCCTCCCACCGTTGTGACACCGAGGATGGCTTCGGTTAGCTTTGCCCCCCGTGCCTCGTAAACCGAGGATCAGAACGGAACACATCTCGCGTGACGTTTTTGCCGGTGTGCATTTGCGGCGTGGGGGGTGTGGTGGTAGCCTCGGATCTTCCAATGATTCGGGGGGCTTTCCCGCACCGTGTCCGTTGGTCTGTGTTGATAGCTGTTTAAGGAGATGCCGCATGTCCTGTTGTTGCTCGCGTGATTCCACAACAGCCTACCGAGCGTTGGTGAGCCTTGCGGGGCTCGCCCTTGTCTTGGTGGTGCTCGCGATGGTGCTGTTGATCGGGAACAAGTCCTCGAGCCAAAACGTTCTGCGTGACCGAGAGACGATCAACAACATGATAGGTCTTGTGGGGTTGGAGCAAAATCTGGTGAGGCGTCTCACGGAGCTTGCGACCACGGGCCACGATGAGGCCATTCGGGGGCTCTTGATCGCGCAAGGCCTGACGGTTTCGTCGTCCGCGTCCTCGGCGGCGGCTAAGGCTCCCGCCCCCGTCGCTTCCGCTCATGCGCCTGCGTCAGCAAGCCAGCCGTGATCCAGCGGGAAATCCCGTAAACCCTTCACGAATCCCCTTCTGTTTGTGTGTCCCTTTTTTTGAGGTGTTCCGATGGCCGAATCGTTCTTCCCCGCCCCGAATGCTTGCTCGTATTCTGAATCCTCCCCCGACGCTTCCCCCGGAGCGTCTTCGTGTTCGTGCGCCTGTCGGTGCTGGATGCCTCTGGGACTGCTCAGCGTGGCCTTTGTGATCATGGTGCTCTTTCAGGTGGTGCAAATCGTTCAAGACCGAGAAAACCTAAAGGCGCTCGCGGTTCAGCAGGCGGAATCCCTCGCCAACATCGAAAAGGTTCGCGTGCAATTTGGCCAGTTGGCGACGGGCGTTGCGCGTCTTGCCGCTCAGGGCAACAAGAATGCCCAGAGGGTTGTTGACGAGCTGCGGGCGGCTGGTGTCAACGGGTTGGAGGCTGCGGCCAAGGAGCCCGCGCCGACTCCCCAAGAACAACCCGCCACGGACCAACCTGCGGCCCCGACTTCTAATTAAGAGGGGGGCGAACGTCCTGCACCTCACATCAACGGGGTGCTCACGTCGCTGAGAAGCCAACGGGTTCGAACGTCGGCGTGGTGGAGCGCGAGTCCCTGCAACGCAAGGGCGGTCGCAGCGTCCTTGATCCGGCCCGCGTGGAGTTCGGCAAAGGCTTCGGCGGCCGTGAGGACATGAATCGGACCCGTGGTGGGGGGCAGGACGGTGCGTCCAAGAAACACGCTCCAAGGTTGCGCGAGGTTTTCCGGCGCAAGCTCCAGAGTCATCAAAAGAACAAGATCCGTGAGGACGAGTCCGATGTGCTCGTGTCCGAGGCGTCGGGCCGCCGTTTCGGGCGTTTCGGCGGGGAAGGCGAGCGGGCCTGTGCAGGCCGCCAGGCTCCACGGCTCGTTGCCGGACGCGAGGGGCGCAGGGAAAAAGTGTTCGTGGAGGGCGACGAGGTCCTCGCGCGGATCGTAAGGGAGAACAGCAACGGAGGGCGAGCAGCAATAAATCTCGCGTGTGCGCGGTGCAGGGGGGGGGCTTGCGAGCGTTTCAAGGCGTGTTTGCAGGGTTTCAAGCCGATTCGCGCCCTGAAAAACAACGTCGCGCCGCAAAAGGGTGTAACGGGGAAAGGGCATGAACGGCCTCGGCTCTGTTCCGGTGGGAACGAGGGGAACATTCTAGCCCCTTTGGGGCCCGCGCCCCAAGGGTTGTTCAACGTTCAGGCAAGGTTTTTTAAACCTCTCACAGGGGACGGCAACAAAAGGGCACGCCGGGGGAGTTGAAGATGCCAAATTCGCGCCTATATTCCCTCCGTAAGCGCGGGGGGTGTCTTCGCGCCGCGACATGAAGCGACCAACGACGAGGGTGCACGATGGGCAAGGTGATTGGCATTGACTTGGGAACGACGAACTCCTGCGTGGCGATGATGGAGGGCTCGCGCCCCCATGTCATCACGAATGCAGAAGGGGCCAACACAACCCCGTCGATGGTGGCGTTCACGGGCTCGGGCGAGCGGCTTGTCGGCCAAAGCGCCAAACGTCAGGCCGTTACGAACCCCCAGAACACCCTTTACGCCATCAAACGCCTAATTGGGCGCAATTTCACGGACCCGATGGTTCAAAAAGACATCGGCCTCGTGCCCTACAAGATCATCAAGAACACGAACAGCGACGCGTGGGTTGAGGCGGGCGGCAAGACCTACAGCCCCAGCGAAATCTCGGCGTTTATTCTGATCAAAATGAAAGAAACCGCTGAGGCGTACCTCGGTGAAAAAGTCACGCAAGCCGTCATCACGGTGCCCGCGTACTTCAACGACAGCCAGCGCCAAGCGACCAAGGACGCCGGAAAAATCGCAGGCCTTGAGGTCCTGCGCATCATCAACGAGCCCACAGCGGCGGCGCTTGCCTACGGGCTTGAGAAGAAAAAGTCCGGGACGGTGGCCGTTTATGACCTCGGCGGCGGGACGTTCGATGTCTCGATTCTGGAAATCGGCGACGGCGTGTTTGAGGTGAAATCCACGAACGGCGACACGTTCCTCGGCGGGGAGGATTTCGACGCGCGCGTGATGGACCACCTCTGCGACACGTTTAAGAACGAACAGGGCATTGACTTGCGTCAGGACCGTTTGGCGCTGCAACGCCTCAAGGAAGCGGCGGAAAAGGCCAAGATCGAACTCTCGTCGTCCATGCAAACCGAGGTCAACCTGCCCTTTATCACGGCGGACCAAACGGGGCCTAAGCACCTCAGCATCACCCTCACACGCGCCAAGCTGGAATCGCTGGTGGACGCGCTGGTGCAAAAAACCATTGAGCCCTGCCGCATCGCGCTGAAAGACGCGGGGTTGCAAGCCAAAGACATTGACGAGGTTATCCTGGTGGGCGGCATGACGCGCATGCCCAAGGTGATTGAGACCGTCAAGCAGTTCTTTGAGCGCGAGCCGCACCGGGGCGTGAACCCGGACGAGGTGGTGGCCGTCGGTGCGGCCATTCAAGCGGGCGTTCTGAAGGGCGAAGTGAAGGACGTTTTGCTGTTGGATGTCACGCCGCTCTCGCTGGGGATTGAGACGCTCGGCGGCGTGTTCACGCGCCTCATTGATCGCAACACGACCATTCCCACCAAAAAGAGCCAAGTTTTCTCAACCGCCGACGATAACCAGGGCGCGGTGACGATCCGCGTCTTCCAGGGCGAACGGGAGATGGCGACGGATAACAAACTCCTCGGGCAGTTTGACCTTGTGGGCCTTCCGCCCGCGCCGCGCGGTGTGCCGCAAATCGAAGTTGCGTTTGACATTGACGCCAACGGAATCGTGAGCGTGACGGCCAAGGATAAGGCCACGGGCAAAGAACAACAGATCCGCATTCAGGCCTCGGGCGGGTTGTCGGACACCGACATTCAAAAGATGGTCAAAGACGCCGAAGCTCACGCGACCGAGGACAAAAAGCGCCGCGAGGTTGTGGACGCCCGCAACCAGGCCGAGGCGTTGCTTCACGCGACGGACAAGACTCTGGTGGAGCTCGGCGAAAAAGTCCCGGCGGAAGAACGCGCCGCGATCGAAAGCGCCGTGAACGACCTGAAGGGTGTTTTGGAATCGGGCGATGCGGGGATCCTCAAGACCAAGACCGACGCGCTGGCCCAGGTGTCCATGAAGCTCGGCGAGGCCCTCTACAAGAACCAGAGCGCAGGGGGCGACACGAACGGCGGCGGCGCGGCTCCGGGGGCAGGCCCCTCCTCCGGCCCCGCCGATCCCGGCGTGGTCGATGCCGACTTCGAGGAAGTGAAGAGCGACGGCAAAGGGGGGTAGCCCTTCCCCAGGAGGACCGTCATGGCGAGCGCAGCCAAGCCATCCAGGGCCGTTCACCCGGTCGTGGATGGATTTCACGCCTCTATTTGACGCTGGGACGGCCCCGCAGTTCACAGCAGGTTCGGAGAACATTTTCTGAATTCATAGTTTGTGGTCCGGCTTAAGGGATGGAAAACGATCCAGTAGCTTTTCAAAAAGTTTTGAGATCACTTCTCCCCAAAATTTAGCGGGTTCTTTTTCAGGGATGCTGTCTGGCTCACGCTTGTGGCCAATAAAGTAGTTTTTCATCAAGTCTTCCTTAGCTTTAGCCCGCTCTTCATCTCCTAATGTAGCCAAATATGGCGTAAGAGCAGCGAGCTCTAATTCAATACGTTTGTTTTCAACCTGCACTTTCCGGTGTTTTGCGGCTTCTGATGCAAGATAGAACGCAGGCACGAGCATGATCAAAACGCTTGGAATGCGTTTTAGTATTTTTTCCCAATCAAATGGCTCTTCGTGCATTATCAGGGACCGAATAGCAGGGCCAACAAGAATGGTAACTATGAGAATCATCCACCATAAAGCATATTTTCTCAATTTTTCAGCCCAAATTCTTTCCTCTGTCGCTGCGCCAGCGTATCCACGGCTATGCGTATTGCTTCCAACGGCCTCCAAAAGTGCTGATGCGCTTTCGTCCTTTTCTTTTAAAGAGACAAAAATCTCGTCAACTTTTTCCTGCAGTTCTTCCGACTTTGCCCAAAACGAATTTTCAAGTTGTTGCTTGATGCCTTCATATCGCTCATTGACAGTCCTTTCAAAACTTACCGATTGATCACGCAAATCCCGAAGTATCTCTTCAAACTCCATCCTTCTTTTTTCTTGCGCTTCGGAAAATTGACCCTGGTATTGAGCCGATAAAGTAGAGGTTGCCGTTTTTTCATTCTCAAACGTCTTCTGCAAATCGCTAAGCCGTTCCTCAAAGGTGTTCAATTTTTGGTTGAACAACTCTTCAAGATTTTTGCGTGCGTTTTCCAATTGCGAAGATGTGTTTCGCGTAAACTCTTCAACCTTCTCCTTCAGCGCTTTAATTTCCTCCGCAAAGCCTGCACTTCTTTTCTCTTTTTCAGCTGCAAACTGATTCGTGTATTCAGCAGACGCATTAGCAATGGAAGCCTTTTCATTTGCCAGTGATTCACGTAACGCCGTAAGTTCCCCCTGAAGTGTAGTCAGCGTCCCCTTAACGTTTTCTGCCTCTTGGATCATGGCATCTTTTTTACCGATCGCCTCGGCAAGAATAGCATCGCTCCGTTTTTGCAACTCGACAATGAAAGAGGAAACAGACGATTTTGTCCATCCTATTTCATAAGGTAGATTGCTGAGTCCCGCGAGTGCATCACCGAGGTTTACAGTGGATTTTTCTAAATGTTGATTGTTCCTATCATCACGAAAAGCTGTTAGCTCGTCCAACGCCGCAGTTAACTGATTGTTTGCATTATCAAGAATGCTGGCGGAGGTAAGTGGTTTTGAACATTTTGAAAGACACTTTTGAACATATTCCACGGACAATTTGATCAGGCTGCAATTGTCTCTCGCGTCCACGTCTTCTGCGGGCAGAAGTTCAATGATTGCAGGCAGGTGTGCAAGAATACTCCTTATCGTTTGGTGGATCGTATGGTGTTCAAAGCGATCAATCCATTTTGACATCGGGCAGGCTCCTCTCACTTGCCCACATGGGCAACAACGACGGCTCACAAATTAAAGCACAACACACGAATAAACAATACAGGGGCTCTCCCACTCGCTCCGCCCGGATATTTGAACAAAAAACGTGTCGGGGCAAGTGAAGAATCGCATGTCCTCCCCCGCGAGGCGACCGATGGACGTTCATGCGATGGATAAGCGGGAACCGAAAACGAGGGCGAGCCTTGAACGGCGATGGCGGAGCAAAAGCGGGCCACCTGGGAGCGGAGTCAAGGACGCGCAGCGCCGCCGAAGGCGGTGGAGCACAAGCGACATCCTTGAACGCCGTGCCCGAGGCCCGCACACTCCGCCCCGCCGTTTAAGGCTCCCTTCAACAGCGTTGATGAGGGGGCCACACGACTCGTGGCCTGTCCACTCGGCTACGCCTCGCCCCCCCTCCCCGACCCTCCCCCGCGCTGGAGGGAGGGAGTCACGCACACGCCCCAAAGCCCGACCTTGACCAATTTCCGGAAAGAGGCCAAGAACGGCGCATGACGACGCCCAACGACCGCCTTCTGATCCTCGACTTCGGCTCGCAAGTCACCCAGCTGATTGCGCGGCGTGCGAGGGAAACGGGCGTCTAAGTGGCCATCCTGCCCTGCCACTAAAGACGACAAGAAGGGCGCGTAAGGCCCTTTTGAGGAGAGCTTTTTCCGTGGCCTTTCGCGCTTTTATCTTTGACCTCGACGGGACGCTCAGCGACTCGGCGGAGGGCATTGTTCAAAGTTACGTGGAGATGGCGCGGCAGATGGGGTTTGCGCCTCCCCCTGCTGAGAGCCTCAGGACGCAGGTTGTTGGGCCACCGACGGACCTGTGCGTTCAGCGTGTTCTCGGAAAGGCCGCCAACACGGAGCAGATTGAGCAAGGCATTCACCTTTTCCACGAGATTTACAGTAGCCGGTATGTGCTTCAAACCCATGCGTATCCAGGTGTGAAGGCACTGTTGACGACCCTGCAAAAGAAGGGGCAAAGGCTGTTCATCGCAACGATGAAACGGCAATTTATGGCTGAGCGTGTTCTGAGTCACCTCGGCCTTGCGCCTTTTTTCGAATCCGTACGAGGCGCGGACCCGCACGGAAGTCCGGGCGGCAAGGCCGACCTGATCACGTCCCTTCTCAGCGAGGCTGGGATTCCTCACGCTGACGCCGTGATGGTCGGGGACAGGAACGACGATATTTTGGGGGCCAAGGCGTGTGGTGTTCGGGCGATCGGGGCGCTTTGGGGGTACGGTTCTGAAGAGGAACTCCGCACTGCCGGAGCGGATACCCTGGCGGCCACGCCCGAGGATGTGGCGGCGATTCTTGCGGGTTGAGGAGGGGAAGCGATGACACGTGGCGCGGTTTTTTTTGACCTTGATGGAACTCTGACGGACCCCGCCGAGGGGATCACGGCGGGGATGGCCTACGCGCTCGAAAAACTTGGGCGGCCCGTTCCCTCGCGGAAAGAGCTTGAACGATTCATAGGTCCGCATCTTCGCAAGACGTTTCCGGTGATGTTGGGCGAGACGACTCCGGCGCTGATTGAGCAGGCGATTGATCTCTACCGCGACTATTATGTCGGACAAAAAGGCATGTACGCTTGCACGGTGTACCCTGGCGTTGCGGAAATGCTGGTTCAGCTTGCTCAGGCGGGGCATCCCTTGTTGACGGCAACGGCCAAGCCCACATCGTTTGCCGAACAAATCCTTGAGCATTTCGGGCTTGCCACGCCTTTTACGCGCATTTACGGCAGTGAGATGGACGGAACCCGCGCCGACAAAGGGGACCTGATTGCGTACATCATCGAACGCGAAAATCTTAACCCTGCCATAGCCTGGATGGTGGGTGACCGGGGCGATGATATGCGCGGGGCCAAGGCGTGCGGTGTCCAAGCGCTGGGGGTCCTTTGGGGCTATGGAGCTGAGGACGAGCTGCGCTTTGCCGGGGCGGACGACCTTGTGGCCCACCCGAAAGACGTTGCCAAGCGCGTGATGGGGTAGCCGATTCGCACGTTTCTTAGCCTTGTCCTCTCCACCGTCAACCTCTTCCTCGGAGGGAGAGGGAGCAGTACCGTGCCTTCCGCACCCGTTGGGCGTGAAAATTAAGGACTCTTTGATCGGAGGTTGGCCCTATGCATCCGCCGTTTTTCATTGCTCCCAGCGCTTTTCAGGTCCTTCGGCAGTTTGAGGGTTTGGAGACTCGCATCATCACAGGTCTTTCGGGCGAGCAAATGATGATGGTGCTCAGCTCAACGCTTCCCGGTCACGTGGTGCCCTTGCACGCTCACCCTCATGAATGCACGCTCACCCTCATAAACAGATTGGTTGCGTCCACGCCGGTCGCGCTGAATTGCAAATCGGTGATGAAAAGAGGGTTGTGGGCCCCGGTGATTTTTACTGCATCCCTTCGGGGGTGATGCACGGTGACGTGGCGCTGGGTGACGAGCCTTTTGTGATGCTGGACATTTTCTACCCGGTCCGAGAGGATTTTATCGAGAAACTGCACGCTCAGCATCAGGCGAGAGCGTGTCCAAAAGAAAACGCCGCTCCGACAAATTTCCGTGACGGCTGAGCCAGGAATCCCGGCTTTCGCCGGGACGACGTGTCGAGTTCGTTGGCCTCTGGTCCGTGCCACCTCAATGAAAAAGGCGGAAAACGCTCCTCGTTCATCCCCCCAACGCAGCCAGGGCGGAAGCAAGGCGGGCGAGAGTGGCTTCGGCTTCGGTTTTGCGGGCGCGGTGCTCTTCGACAACCTCAGGCTTGGCGCGGCCCGTGAACGTGGGGTCCGCGAGTTTGGCCTCGGTCTTTTGCAGGTCGCTTGTCAGGCGCTCGCGTTCGCTCGTCAGGCGCGTGCGTTCCTTATCCAGGTCAATGATTCCGGCCAGCGGCAGGCGCAACACGGCCTCGCCCACGACCAGCGAGGCGGTCCCGCGCTCCTCCAAGGGGAGAGGGGACTCCGCCGCGTGTGCGTCAACGATCTCCCCCACACGCGCCATGCGCAGGATGCTCGCGCGGTGACGATCCAGGGCGCCCTGCAACGCAGGCGGCGCTTCGACCACGTGCAAAGGCGGCGTGGAGGAAGGTGGCACGTTCAACAGCGACCGAACGGCGCGAATCTCGCTGATGACGCGCTGGACGAACGTGATCTCGGCTTCGGGCGCGGCGGGCAGGGATTCGAGGTCCGGCCAGGGGGCCGTGATAAGGGGCTTGGTGCCGCCGAGGTTTTCCCAAAGCTCTTCCGTGATGAACGGCGTGAAGGGATGCAACAGGCGCACAACCTGGCTGAGGACCCACGCGGTTGTTTGGCGAGTCTCGCGGGCCGCCTCGGGCGAGGTGCCCGCCAAGATTGGCTTGGTGAACTCCAGGTACCAATCGCAGAACACGTCCCACACGAAGGCGTAGAGCGCCCCCGACGCGAGGTCGAACCGGTAGGCATCGAGCTCGGCGGTCACACGGGTCGCCAGCGTCTTGGTCTGCCCGATGATCCAGCGGTTGACGACGTGCTGCGCGGCGGCGGGGTCGAACGCGGGCTCCAGTTTGCAGCCCTGCATCAGGCTGTAGCGCGTCGCGTTCCACAGTTTGGTCGCGAAGTTGCGGCCCCCTTCGATGCGCGCCGGGGCTAGGCGAATATCGCGTCCGGGCGTTGACAGGTTGGCGAGCGTGAACCGCAGCGCGTCGCACCCGTAGCGATCAATGACCTCCAAGGGGTCCAGAACGTTGCCCTTGGTCTTGGACATTTTCTGGCCTTTTTCATCGCGGACCAGCGCGTGAATGTAGATATCCTTGAAAGGGACTTGCCCGGTGAACTTCAGGCTCAGCATCATCATGCGGGCGACCCAGAAAAAGATGATGTCAAACCCGGTGATCAGCGTTTGCGTCGGGTAATAGCGTTCAAGCTCGGGCGTTGTTTCGGGCCATCCAAGAGTCGAGAACGGCCAGAGCGCCGAGGAAAACCAGGTGTCGAGAACGTCCTCGTCGCGGCGGAGCGTGATGTCCATTCGTCCGTCATGCTGCCGCGCCGCTTGTTGAGCCTCGGCTTCGGTTTCCGCAACAAACACGTGCCCGTCGGGCCCGTACCACGCCGGAATCTGATGCCCCCACCAGAGCTGACGGCTGATGCACCAGGGCTGCAGGTTTTCCATCCACGAGAAATACGTGTTTTCCCACAGCTGCGGCACAAAGCGCGTGCGGCCATCCTGGACGGCTTTCAAAGCCTCTCCCCCCAGCGAGGGATGCGGCGCGTCGCAGTACCACTGCGTTGTCAGGTAGGGCTCCAGCACCACACCTGAACGATCCCCGTGCGGCACGACGTGAACGTGCGGCTCAATTTTTTCGAGAAGCCCCAGGGCCTCCAAGTCCGCCACGATGCGTTTTCGCGCGTCAAACCGATCCAGGCCGCGATACGCCTCGGGCACGCTTTCGTTCAGCCGAGCCTCCTTGTCGAGCACGCTGAGCATCGTCAGCCCATGCCGCCGTCCCACCTCGTAATCGTTGAAGTCGTGCGCGGGCGTGATTTTGACCGCGCCCGTGCCTTTCTCCGGGTCCGCGTACGTGTCGCCGATGATGGGGATCACGCGGTCCGTCAGCGGGAGCCGAACGCTTTTCCCAATCAAGGCGCTGAGAGTCGGATGCTCCGGGTGGACAGCCACGGCCACGTCGCCCAGCATCGTCTCGGGACGTGTCGTCGCCACGGTGATGAACGTTCCGTCTTCGCCCTCAATCGGGTATTTCAGGTACCAAAGGTGGCCTTTGACTTCGCGCTGCTCGACCTCCAGATCGGAGACCGCCGTTTGCAGCTTGGGATCCCAGTTCACGAGCCGTGTGTCCTGGTAGATCAGCCCTTCCTTGAAAAGCTGCACGAACACACGCGTAACGGCCTTGTTCAGGCCCTCGTCCAGCGTGAACCGCTCGCGGCTCCAATCGCACGAGGCCCCAAGCCGTCGCAGTTGGCGCGTGATGGTGCCGCCCGACTGGGCTTTCCATTCCCAGACTTTTTTCAAAAACGCTTCGCGCCCGAGGGTGCGACGGTCCAGGCCCTCCGCCGCGAGGTTCCGCTCCACGACCATTTGCGTCGCGATTCCGGCGTGGTCCGTCCCCGGCTGCCAGAGCACATCGCGCCCACGCATACGCTGGTAGCGCACGAGCGCATCTTGCAGCGTGAACGTGAGCGCGTGCCCCATGTGCAGGCTGCCCGTGACATTCGGCGGGGGCATCATGATCGTGAACGGCGTTTTGTTGCCGGGAGCCTCAGGGTGAGCTCCGTACGCGCCGGACGTTTCCCAAACCTCGGTGAACTTGGCTTCAATCGCGGCGGGATCGTACGTGGTCGCGAGAGTCATGTTGGGGGTGCCTTTTCTCAATCAAAACAGGGCTCGATCCATACGGCGACACGGCACAAAAGGGCCTTTTTCTCAGCTCTATCCCCATCCCCGTCACCCCGGCGAAAGCCGAGACCCCGAGCCGTTTTTCGGGGGTGGCTGAACCAGGAACTCCGGCTTTCGCCGGGGTGACGGGAAGGAGGAGGGCAGGGGGGTGTCGTTTCCTACTGCACGATCTTCCACGAACCATCAGGTTGCTGGCAGGCGCGGCCAAAGGCCTCTTGCTGCCGTCCACCGACGGTGATGGTCTGTTGGAATTCGCGGCAGTAAGCCCCCGAAGGGCTGTAGCCGTCACGGACGGGAACAACAACGCCTGAATTGCCCGTCTGCGGGTTGTTCCAGGTGATTTGCTGGCCGATGGGTGCGGCGTACGCGCGAGAGGTTGCGCTGGTCATGGCCGAGCGGTCCGCTTTATCCAGCGAGGAGCCGATCTCGTTGCCCAGCCAACCACCGAGGACGACGCCTGCCGCTGTTGCGGCTAACCGCCCCGAGCCGTGGCCGATGGTGCTGCCCAAAAGACCGCCGACGGCGGCACCACCGAGGGTGCCAACGCCCTCCTTGGTGCCCATTTGGTCGGTCTGACAGGCCGTGAGCGCAAGAAGGCTGCTGAGAACAAGGACGGAAAGGGAGGTGCGTATCGCCATGTTTGACGTCTCCTGAGAGAAAGCCGAAAGTGAGGATGTCGTTCCGCGAGGGTCGACGTTTTTCCTCTCTTAATCCTACACTGTGACAGAACAATGGCAAAACCCTCTGATTTCTGCCGAAGCAGGGGGCTAGGAAAGGACGTACCATGGCGACCCCTTCGGTTATTTCCCTCAAAACGTTGTGGGCGATCATCTCCGCCGATCCGCAGCGTGCCCGGCGATTAGCCACGTACGCGAGTTTGGCAACGGCCGTGACGTTGATCCTCGCCAAGTCCGGCGCGTGGCTCGCCACCGATTCGATGGTCTTGTTATCCTCGTTGCTCGATTCGACCATGGACCTGTTGGCCTCGGGCGTTGCGGCCTATGGCGTGGCGCACGCGCTGCGCCCACCGGATCGGCAACACCGATTCGGGCATGGCAAGGCCGAGCCCTTGGCCGCGCTCGCGCAAGCCGCGTTCATCGTGGGATCGGCGGCGGTGTTGGGGTACGAGGCCTTGGGGCGATTCCTCCACCCGCAGCACATTCACGCTCCCCTGATCGGGTACGCCGTGTCGCTGTTGGCGATCGTGCTGACCATCGCGCTGGTGAGTTTTCAGAACGTGGTTGTACGGCGTACGGGGTCTGTTGCCATCGGTGCGGACCGGCTGCACTACACGGGGGACGTGATGATGAACGGGGCGGTGATCGTGGGGCTTGCGTTGCAGCAAGTCACGGGGGCGCTGTGGTTTGATCCCCTGTTCGCCCTTGGAATCGCGGGCTTCCTGACGTGGAATGCCCTGCATATCGCGCGGTCGTCCTTGGGGATGCTGATGGACCAGGAATTGCCGGAAACGGACCGTGCGGGCATTCTGGCCGTGGCGAAGGCCCATGAATCCGTGCGCGGTGTGCATGATCTCCGCACGCGCACGGACGGAAGCCGATGGTTCATTGACATGCACCTTGAGCTTCCGCCGGACATGCCGTTGCGCGTGGCGCACGAGGTCGCCGAGGACGTGATCACACGTCTGGCCCGCGTTTACCCGCAGGCCGACGTCATGATTCACGAAGACCCTTCGGGCATTGAGGAGCCGCAGCTCGATCGGGAAATCGAAGCCCGCGCCGCGGAGAAAAGGCACGGGTAAGGCCTGAGGGGATGATTTTCCGATGATTCCTTGTCGAGCCTTTTACCTCATGCGGCATGGCGAGACCGAGGCCAACGCCGAGAACCGCGCAACCGGGAACAAGGAAACGCCCCTCACGGCCAAGGGCTTGGCAGGAGCCGCCGACGCCCGTCGCGTTGTGGAAGCTTTGTCGGTTCCTCCGCGCAAGATCTTTCACAGTCCGCTGTCCCGCGCACGAATCACGGCCGAGGTCGTGAACGCGAATCTTCGGGTGCCTCTCCAGGTGCATCCTGACTTGATCGAACACGCCTTCGGCGCGTGGCAAGGTCTTCCGTGGCCGACGGTCCGCGCCTGGCTGAACGAGGGCCGCGAACCCGAGGGCGGCGAGACGTTTCAGGCTCTGGAAGAGCGTGTTGTCCGGGCCATGACAGCGATCTTGGCGGATCCTGAAGACCCCCTTTTGGTGGTTGGTCACGGCGGATTTGCACGGGCCCTTCTGCGCGTGTGCGGACGGACGCTCCCCATTGGAGCCATACGCAACACAACCCTTTACGAGCTCACGCCCCCCTCGGCTCCTGAAGCCTCTTGGGATGTCGGATCGTATACCCTCGCTCCAAACGGCACCCTTGTGCGCGAGGTCGTCGATGGTAGCGAGGCAACCCTTTCTCCCCTACAAGGGACCTCGAGTTTTGGGCACAAGAACGGTGGGGGGCACGACGGGTCAGGGTGAGAAAGCGTAAAAAACGAAGGATTCGTGGGATTCCAAGCACGTTTTTTTGTTGGGCCCCCTTCATTCCCCCCCCTGCGGGTTTTCCTTCCCATGCCGTTGGGGGGTAAGAACGGCCTCTGAAAACATTTGTGTTGTCGCGCGGGCGCGCTAGGATGTTCTCCGCTGTTTCCCTCGGGAGGGCTTTTGGGCATGCCGCTTTTCCGCGCTTTTCGCGCTTTCCGCCGATTCTCAAGGTTGGTCGACGGAGTTCCTGTCTCTCCCGTAGGGCTCAACCCCGGAGAAGAAGGGACGGGCTTGGCGGCCACTCCCGTTGTTCAGATTCTTAGTGGTCTTGCGTGGCTTGATGACGTGGCCGCTTTGCCGGATGTTGTCCGGGCGAGCATGGCGGAGGCGCATCGGCATTGGCTCCTCTCCAAGCCGAGGTCGTATTTTGAAGGGCTGTTGACGGGCGCAACGGGCCTGTTGATTGGTGCGTTGGTGCGGGGTGAGCTCGCGGGGTTTGCGGCGTTGGTGGCCTCCGAGGACTTCGCGTCGGCCCGTCGGCTCGGGCAGGTCACATACCCCGACCCCGAAGGGCGTGCGAACGCGGCTTACGGTCAGGGGCGCGTGGGCGTTGTTCAATCTTTGTGCGTCCGGCGCGACTACCTGGGACGAGCGCTCGCGGGGTCCATCATCCGCGCGGCTGTGGAGGAATCTCGCCGCCAGGGGCGAGGGCACATTTTTGCTCAAATGGCGGACCAAAACGCGCTATCGTGGATGCGTTTCTTGGGCGAGGGCTTTGGGCTTGTGGGCACGTGGGAGACCGACTGTCGACGTTTCCTGATGCGGTGGTTTCCACCCGAAGAGCGAGCCGCGATGCTGGCCGATGCTGGGCTTGCCGACAGGCGGCTCTACCGCAAGGACTACGGCCAGATTCCCGCGCTGGTGGCCGACGCGCGGCACCAGGTGGAAGCAGGACGCATCGTCCTTTTGCACGACCGCCCGGAAGAGCCAGGAGCCCTCCACGTTGTGTTCTGCCGCGCCCCTTCCAAAGGCGCACGTTCGCGGTGATGCGACCCTTTGACGGGGCGAATGAGGGTGTTGGGCGGCGGACAAAAAACCCCGGTCCGAAGAGGGCCGGGGTTCCTTTGGCAAAAGGGATTGAAGTGTTAGTTCGGACGAGGAGCAGCGTCTGTTCCAGGCACAACGTATTGTCCCAACGTCGCATGTGCTCCCAAAAAGTCTAAAGCAGTCTGAGGCGCAAAAGTCACTGCCTGACGAAGACGTTCTTCAGCTTCTTCACGAGTTACCCCCGTCACGCCGAGTCTTCGGCTATCATCAACAAGGGCTGTGGCAAACTCTTCAATGCCGCCAAACCCTTTGAAGATCTCTTCGAGGACCCCTTGTTGCTGTTGAGGAGCAACGACAGCAAAGTCCCCCGATGCAATACGTTCTGCTGAAGCTCCGGCATGAGAGAAGTCGGCCACTGTACCATCTGCTTTGAACGCCACCACATGGAACGCCAGCAGTTCCCTTGCCCACTTCGGATCAACCGCTCTATCGAGTGGCATCTGATGGACAGTTCTGTCATGCAAAACGACCAATCTGACTGTTGGATCGGCAACTACTGCGTTTGCAGCAGCAGAACATTTTCCAGCACCAGGGTTATCTCGTACTCCCTCGGGACCAAGCGCCTGCTCGACGAGCGGACTGCGCACGCCATCGTGAGGTCGGCGGAAAGTTGTATCTGCAAGAAGTTGAACAACTCCTGAATCTGAGCGTGCTTGTGCCATGATAACCTCCTTCACGAGAGGACGGGGCGCATCGGTCGTCGATGGCTCTTGAACCCAGTGTTGCGCCGGGGGAGGGAGGGGGGAAGACACGAAAGCGAAAAGTTTTCGTGATTTCGACCAAAAAAGAGGTATAATTCTGGTTATGATCACGTTTTACCACATCAAAGCTGCGCGGGCGCTCTTGGGGTGGACGCAGCGGGATTTGGCGACGCACAGCGGCGTGGCACTGGCCTCGGTCGCGAACCTTGAGCAGGGCAAAGGCAAGGCAAAGGGCAAGATTTACGAGGCTGTCCTCGCGACGCTCGACCGCGAGGGGATTGAGTTCACGCCCGAGCCGGGGGTTCGGCTGCGGCGCGAGAAGTTTCAGTTTCGGCTTTTGGAGGGGCGCGAGTCGGTCCTGGAGCTGTGGGACGACGTGTTTGCCGCGCTGGGGCCAACGGGCGGAGAGGTTCTGATCAGCGGGATCGACGAACGCGTTTGGCTGAAGAACTACAAAACCGAGATGCCCTTTTTCATCAAGCGGCAATTCGCTTTCAACGTCAAACCGCGCATCCTCATCGCCGAGGGCGATACCTTTGTGCTCGTCGGGCCCGAGGTTTACCGCGCGGTCCCTCGCGTTGTGTTCCACCAAGTGCCCTTCTACGTGTACGCGGACCGCTTTGCGATTGTGAACTGGGGGCCCCCGCAGCGCATTCTGTTGGTCCAAAACGCCCTGATTGCCGAGACCTTTCGTCGCCAGTTCGAAGTGAACTACGCCATGGGCCGCCCTCTGGATCCCAAGAACGTCGTCATCGCGCGTTTGGAGAAGAAGCGGTAAGGCGTACGGCTACAGGACGTTTTCCGCCGCAATCACCACAAAGGCCTGCGCCCACGGGGACTCGTCGGTGAGGCTGAGGAACAGCTGGGCCTGCAAGCCCGGTGGCGTCATGTGGGCCAGGTAAGTCGCGGCTCCACCCGTCAGAACAAGGGTCGGGCGGCCCGAGGGCTCGGACACAACGCCAATCTCCTGGAACCCGATGCCCTGCCGATAAAGGCCCGTGCCGAGGGCTTTCACGCACGCTTCCTTGGCGGCAAAACGCTTGGCAACAAACGCCGCTTGTGCGGAGGGAATCCGCCGCGCAGCGTCGGCACGTTCCGATTCCGTCAGCACGCGGGCGAGGAAACGCCCGCCATGACGCTCAAGCATTTTTTCAATGCGCCGAATGTCCGTCAGGTCATGGCCAATACCCAGAATCACGCAAGCAGCCTCTTGGTCTTCGGTCGAGGGGCGAGAGGGCAGGGGGATCGCCTGCCCCGGCAAGGCATGACTCCAAAAGCGCGGAAGGCCCCGCGATGGCCGATGGCGTCATGATCCTCCGCGGCCTGCAACGTGCAGGTGGGCGCCGTGTGAAAGGAACCACAGTTCCCATCAGGGACAGCTCCCGTGCGGATTCATTATCGGCCCCGGGGATACGCGACACCTGTCGAACCGCGCAGCAACCCTCCGCAACTCAGGACTCTAGGCCGTGCAGAGCCGAAGGGCAAGCACAGGATTCAGATTCAGCCTCCCGGCAGGCTTGAGTGCAAGGGAGGTGGTGGGTAGGGTAAGGGACCATGACCGATCCTCACACTCCCCCCGACTACCGCTCGACGGTGTTCCTTCCCACGACCGATTTCCCCATGCGCGGGAACCTGGCGGTGAAGGAGCCGCAGATTTTGGACCGTTGGGCGCAGATGGACCTTAACGGACGCCTCCGCGCGCAAAGCGAAGACCGGCCGACGTTTATTCTGCACGATGGCCCTCCGTACGCGAACGGGAACATCCACATCGGGCACGCGCTCAACAAAATCCTGAAGGACATCGTTGTCCGGTCCCGGCAGATGATGGGGTTCAACGCGCCCTTGGTGCCGGGGTGGGACTGTCACGGCCTCCCGATTGAATGGAAGATTGAGGAAGGCTACCGCGCCAAGGGACGCGACAAGGACGCCGTGCCCCGTCTGGATTTCCGCGCCGAGTGCCGTGCGTTTGCCGAGCATTGGCGCAACGTTCAGAGCGGTGAGTTCCAGCGCCTAGGGGTTGGGGCTGATTGGGCTCACCCCTACACGACAATGACGCGGCCAGCCGAGGCGCAAATCGTCCGCGAGATTCATGCCTTTCTGCTGAACGGCCTGTTGTACAAAGGCGTGAAGCCGGTCTTGTGGTCAGTGGTTGAAAAAACCGCCCTCGCCGAGGCCGAGATTGAATACCAAGACCACACGTCCACGACTCTGTGGGTGAAGTTTCCTGTTGTGCGGAGTCCTTTGCCGGAGCTGAACGGGGCGAGCGTTGTCATCTGGACGACGACTCCGTGGACGATTCCCGCGAACCGCGCGATTGCGTACGGGGAGTCTGAATTTCTTGTTACACTCCTGGGCGGCGCTGGTTTTGCTCCGGGCGAGTGGCTTAGGCACGGAGGTTATACAGTTCTGGAAGTGGGAGAGGTTTTGGATGGTGCCCTGGCAAGCGTCGGGGATCGATTTGTTGTCGCGAGCGTTCTCATTGATGATTTCTGTAATGCGGTTCACATTAAACCCAACCTGGAAAAATCTGTTCGTTGGATAGAGCCTCAAAAACTGAAGGGCACCGTCTGCGCCCATCCCTTCCGGGGACGCGCAGGGTGTGAGGGATACTTCGATTATGACGTGCCTCTCTACTCGGGAGATTTTGTAACGACGGACACAGGGACGGGGTTCGTTCACATCGCGCCGGGGCATGGCGAGGATGACTTTAACCTCGGCAAGAAATACGGTGTGGCGTTCGACGAGACCGTGGGCGATGACGGGCGCTACCTCCCGAACGTCAAGGGATTCGAAGGGCTCGCGGTCTACACGCCCGAGGGCAAGGTGGGCCCCGCGAACGGGGCCGTGATCAAGGCGCTGGCTGAAGCCGGGGCGCTGTTGGCAAAACAGAACATCAAGCACAGCTACCCGCATTCGTGGCGATCCAAGGCGCCCGTGATTTTTCGCACAACGCCGCAGTGGTTCATCGCGTTGGATAAATCTCCGAACGGCCAAGGTCCGACGCTCCGTGAAATTGCGCTGAAAGCGATTGACGAAACCGCGTGGCACCCGGCGGCGACAAAAAACCGCATTCGCGGAATGCTGGAAAGCCGCCCCGATTGGTGCATCAGCCGCCAACGCGCGTGGGGCGTGCCCATTGCTCTTTTCGTGCGCAAGTCCGACGGACAGCCGCTGCGCGATCCGGCGGTGTGCGCCCGCATCGTCGCGGCGTTTGAAGCCGAGGGCTCGGATGCGTGGTTCCGCCACCCGCCCGAGGTTTTCCTGGGCAACACGCATGACGCCAACGATTTCGATCAAGTCATGGACATCGTGGACGTCTGGTTTGAATCCGGTGCGACGCACACGTTTTGCTTGGCTCCTGAGGGCGGCACGAGCGCGTGGCCCACGCTGCGCTGGCCAGCGGATTTGTACCTGGAGGGCTCGGACCAACACCGGGGATGGTTCCATTCCTCGCTTCTGGAATCCTGCGGAACGCGGGGGCGCGCGCCGTACAAGGCGGTTTTGACGCACGGCTTCACGCTCGACGAGCAGGGCCGCAAGATGTCGAAGTCGCTCGGCAACGTTGTCGCACCGCAAGACATCACGACAACGCTCGGGGCCGATATTCTGCGCCTCTGGGTTGCGGCGACGGACGTGACGCAAGACGTGCGCATCGGGCCGGAGATTCTGAAGCAAACGGGCGACCTCTACCGCCGCTTGCGCAACACGTTGCGGTACCTGTTGGGCGCGCTGGAGGGATTTTCGGACGCCGAGCGCGTCGCGTTTTCGGCTCTGCAAACCGCGCCCGAAGTTGAGCTGGAGCGGTGGGTGTTGCACCGTCTTTCGGTGCTGGAGACCACCCTGCGCGGGCATTTGGAAGCCTACAACATCAACGCTTACGTCCAGGACGTCCACGCGTTTTGCGCCCTCGATCTTTCGTCGTTCTATTTTGATGTGCGCAAGGACAGCCTTTACTGCGATGCGCCGGAAAGCCTCCGCCGTCGGGCCGTGCGCACGGTGATGGATCACGTGTTTGAGCACCTCGTGCGCTGGCTCGCGCCGGTTCTGTGCTTCACGGCGGAGGAGGCTTGGCTCACGCGGCACGGGGACGGGGCGGGCGTCAGCGTTCACCTGGAAGCGTTCCCGGTTACGCCCCCCGCGTGGCGCGACGCGGCATTGGCCGAACGGTGGGAATCGCTCCGCGCTCTTCGGCGCGTTGTCACGGGCGCGATGGAAA
Organism: uncultured Pseudomonadota bacterium; assembly: GCA_903869345.1. Taxonomy (GTDB): domain Bacteria; phylum Pseudomonadota; class Alphaproteobacteria; order UBA9219; family UBA9219; genus CAIPYM01. Next base: position 2,621 of record CAIPYM010000007.1, on the reverse strand, counting down.
TGGCCCGCAACGGCAAAAAGATCGGATCAAGTCTGGAAGCCCACGTGACCCTTTACGTGACCGAAGAGCTTCGCGCTCTGCCCGAAAGCGCGGCGTTGCCGGAGCTTTTCATCTGCTCGGGGGCCCGTGTCGCCCCCTGGACCGAAGCACTGGAAGGCGCGTTCACGTTGCCCGATGTGCCCGGATGCGCCGTTGTCATCACCGAGGCCCAGGGACACAAGTGCGCCCGCTGCTGGCAGGTTTTGGAAAGCGTCGGGACCGCCGCCGATCATCCCACCCTCTGTGCCCGGTGCGCGGGGGTTGTGGCTGGGGGGTAGGGTGTGGCGTTCGGCACGATTTTCTCGTTCCAGCCCCTCTCCGGGGCCTCGATGGATGACGGGGAGAGGACGGAGCCGAAAAAATTGTCATTCCGGCGAAAGCCGGAATCCTAAGGGCATCCTTCACGCTCTCTCAGCCTCTCGGGGTCCCGGCCTTCGCCGGGACGACGGGAGGGAACCCTAATTTCGGCTTTCACTTCGCTTTCAACAGAGTTGATAACGCGGGAAGGAGAGGACGTGACGCGTGGCTCGGACTTGTTGCGTCGGTTCCGCCCTTCTTGACGCTTGCGGGGCCCTAGGGGACAAGAGAACCTACGTTTCGGAAGGAGCCCTCATGAGCAAGCCCTATTACATCACAACCCCGATTTTTTACGTGAACGACACGCCGCACATTGGGCACGCGTACACGTCGCTTGCGTGCGACGTTCTCGCGCGGTTTAAGCGGCTGGACGGGTTTGAGGTTGCGTTTCTGACCGGCACCGACGAGCACGGCCAAAAAGTCGCGAAATCAGCGGCGGCGGCGGGTGTGGATCCTCAGGCGTTCACGGACAAGGTTTCGCAGCACTTCCGCGACATGGGCACGGCCCTCGGGCTTACCAACACGGACTTTATCCGCACGACCGAGCCGCGCCACAAACGCGCGTGCCAAGCGCTGTGGAATCGTCTTGTGGAACGCGGCGAGGTGTACCTGGGCCGCTACGCCGGATGGTACGCGACGAGCGACGAGGCCTTTTACCAAGAAAGCGAGCTGACGACGAACGCGGCGGGCAAGAAAATCGCGCCCTCGGGGTCGGTGTGCGAATGGATGGAGGAGCCGAGTTATTTCTTCCGCCTTTCGGTGTGGGGGGAGAGGTTGCTCGCGTTTTACGACGCGCACCCGGATTTCATTCTGCCGTCCACGCGCCGCAACGAGGTGGTCAGCTTCGTGAAGTCGGGGCTGGAGGACCTTTCGATCTCGCGCACGGCGCTGACGTGGGGCGTGCCCGTGCCCGACGCGCCGGAGCATGTCATGTACGTGTGGCTCGACGCGCTCACCAATTACCTGACAGCGCTTGGCTATCCCGATGAAAACGCTGACAGATTCCGCACGTTCTGGCCTGCGGATTTGCACCTTATGGGGAAGGATATTCTAAGGTTCCATGCCGTTTACTGGCCCGCGTTTTTGATGGCGGCGGGGCTCCCCGTGCCTCAGCGTATTTTCGCGCACGGGTGGTGGACGAACGAGGGCCGGAAGATTTCCAAATCGCTCGGCAACGTCATCGACCCGCTGGAGCTGATCAGCACGTACGGCCTCGATCCCGTGCGGTATTTCCTGATGCGCGAGGTCCCGTTCGGGCAGGATGGCGATTTCTCCCACGCTGCGATGGTCCGGCGGCTCAACAGCGATCTGGCGAACGACCTTGGCAATCTGGCGCAGCGCGCGCTGGTCTTGGTTCAGCGTTTTGTCGAGGGGCGCGTGCCGACGCCGGGGCCGCTCACCGAGGCCGATCGAGCGCTTTTGGACCCCGCCGAGGCGTTGCTGGCGACCGTGCGCGAGGCGCTGGATGCGCAGGCCTTCCACAAGGCGCTGGAGGCCGTTTGGAGCGTGATTGCCGACGCCAACCGCTACGTGGACACGCAAGCCCCGTGGACGCTTCGCAAGACCGACCCCGCGCGGCTTGGGACGGTGCTCGTCGCGTTGATCGACGTTCTGCGGCGCGTCGGCATTGTGCTGCAGCCGTTTATGCCGCAGACGATGGGGCGGCTCTTGGATCAGCTGGGCGTGCCTGTGGGCGAGGCCCGGACGTTTGCGGCCCTTGCCCTTTCTGCCAGCGAGTCCTTGCCGCCGGGTACGCCTCTCCCCCCGCCCCAAGGCCTCTTCCCGAGGGTGGAGGAACAGAAGGCAGAAGGCAGGGATCAGGGATCCGAGGGCTAAAGGAACCTTCTCAAAAAAGGCACGGAAAGAGCCGGAGAGGGAGGATCGAGCCCGCTACGCGGGCTCGTAAGGACGAGTCTTTTTGAACTCCCTCCCTTCACGCGTCATCCCGGCGAACGCCGGGATCTCGATGCTCAAGAGTCCGTCATTCCGGCGAAGGCCGGAATCCCGAGGGAGTCGTGTCACGACTCTCCCCAGCCTATCGAGGTCCCGGCCTTCGCCGGGACGACGTTCTTTTAAAACCCCTCGGGACCCCGGCTTTCGCCGGGGTGACGGCTCCTTTTGATTCTCCGCCCTCTCCGTCGTCATTGCGAGCGAAGCGAAGCAATACAGGGGACTGGAGATCGGAAGAGCACACGTCTGAACTCCAGTCACTGGCTCAGATCTCG
>CAIPYM010000006.1 GCA_903869345.1 uncultured Pseudomonadota bacterium | reverse complement strand
TCGGTGTTCAACGGCATTTATTTAGGGGGAGAAATTGGGGGAGATAATTCCTCTCGGTTGTAAATAACAATGAAAAGCAATGGCTTACAGCCTCACTTAGACGGCCCCCCTCTCCGCCATATTTTGCCTTTTTATTGTTGTTTTTCAGGGAGTTGGGTTTTTCGTCTTTTTTTATCCCACGACCTAATCCCGCGTCACGAGGCCCGCCCTTGAGGAAAACAGGGGGGACATAGACGGGGATAGTTCCAGGGGGTTCGGGCCTTGCGGTATCCGGACTCCCCCAGAGGAAGGGTAACAAAAAGCGCGTACAGCACGCCGCAGAAAACCTCGTGAAGATCAACCGTCCTCGGTTTCGTTTTCTTCAGGGCTCGTTCTCGTGAACAGACCCTGATTTCCTGCACAGTCCCTCGGAGGTGTAAGCTACGGGTTGGGCGGTGCGTTGCTTCGCCCCTCATGACCGGAGGATTGGGGATGCGTCAGAAGCGAATTGTGGGACTGGGTGGCGTTGTGCTGGTCGCTCTGGCGCTGGCTTGGGGATTTCACGTCGGACCTTTTGCGAAAAAGGCGACAACAGCCCCCCCCGCTGCGCCCGTGGTCGTCGTGACCGAGGCTGTGACTCGGCGCGATGCGCCCGAGACGGTGGAGGTTGTCGGGACGGTGCAGCCCTTGCAAACCGTTGCCATCAAGACGCGACTGGATTCACAGTTGATTGAGGTTGCCTTGAAAGACGGCGCGTTTGTGCGGAAGGGCGATGTGCTTTTCCGTCTGGACGATAAGGCCCTGCAAGCCGACAAGACTCGTCTGGCCGCCCAACTTGTCGCGCTCAAAGCTCAGTACGAACGTACCCGAAAACTGGCGGAGCGGGGCTACGCGACGAACGAGACGTTGGACCAAAATTTGGCCGCGTTTCGGGCGCAAGAGGCCCTGCTGCGATCAACGGTTGTGTCGCTCGGGTACACCGTTGTTCGCTCACCCCTCACGGGCCGCGCAGGACCTGTGCGCGTGACGGTCGGCAACACGGTCAAGGCCAACGACACGCAGCCGCTTGTCACGATCAACCAAGTGGACCCTCTGGTGGTTCAGGCGGCGTTGCCCCAGCGGTTTTACGAATCCCTGATCCGCATCGCCCACGAGGGATCTGTGCCCGTCACGGCGAGGCGCGAGGGCAGTGACCGGACATGGCCGGGGACGCTCGATTCTTGGGACAATGCGCTGGATTCCGCGACGGGCACGCTCCCGATCCGCGTACGGTTTGCCAACCCCGATGAAAGCCTCTGGCCAGGGATGTTTGTCACCTTAACCTTGGATCTTGGGACGCTGAAAAACGCCCTCGTCCTTCCGGCCAAGGCCGTGCAGGGCCCTGAGGACGCGCTGTTTGTGTTCGTGGTCGATCCCACAACGACCACCGCCCACAAACGTCCCGTTCACATCGCGCGGGTTTTGGGCACCGAGGCCGTGGTGTCAGACGGCCTTGAGGAAGGCGAAATTGTTGTGACAGACGGCCTCTTGCGCCTGACGGACGGCGCGCGGGTTGCGCCACGTTCGGATGTGAGCGTGCCGCCCTCCCCTGAAGAATCGCCGTCGAAAGGTGCGTCATGATTCTTTCGACCTTCTGCATTCGTCGCCCGGTTTTCACGACGCTGCTGACCCTGGCGCTCGTGGTGGCGGGGCTGGCGGGGTACAGGGCGCTGCCCGTGAGCGCATTGCCGCGCGTGGATTTTCCGACCATCTCGGTGTCGGCCTCCCTGCCGGGGGCGAGCCCGGAGACCATGGCCTCGTCGGTCGCAACGCCCCTGGAGCGTCAGTTCTCAACGATCGCGGGTCTCGACTCGATGACCTCCACGAGTGCGCTCGGGTCCACAAACATCATTTTGCAATTCAACCTCGACCGCGACATTGACGGAGCGGCGCTGGATGTTCAGGCGGCCATCGCGACGGTGCAAAGGCGATTACCCGCCGAGATGACCTCCGCCCCCTCGTTCCAGAAAGTGAATCCTGCCGACCAGCCGATTCTGTTCATCGCCGTGTCGTCTGACACGCTGCCCGTCGCCGACGTGGACGAAATCGCTGAAACGCTGCTCTCGCAACGCATTTCGACGTTGCCCGGCGTGGCGCAAGTGCAGGTCTTTGGGGCGCAAAAGTACGCCGTGCGCGTGCAGGCGAACCCGCAGGCCCTGGCCGCGCATGATCTGAGTTTTCAGGACCTGAGCCAAGCCCTCGGCGCGGCGGCCTCCATTAAACCGACCGGGGTGCTGAACGGTGGGCCGCAGCTGTTCACGCTCAAGGTTGTTGGCCAGCCCAAAGATGCGGACGGTTTTCGCTCGCGCGTGATTGCGTGGAGGTCAGGTGCGCCCGTGCGTCTGAACGATGTGGCCACGGTTAGCGATTCAGTCGAAGACCTCTACACGTACGGCGCGATTGATGGACGCAAGGCGGTGGTTCTTGCCGTTCAGCGTCAGCCGGACGCGAACACCGTGGACGTGGTGGACAGCGTGCGCAAGCTGTTGCCGAATTTCCGGTCGCAGGTTCCGGCCTCGGTTACGTTGACACCGCTCTTTGATCGGTCCGTCGCAATTCGCAACGCGGTGAACGAGGTGCAGGTGACGCTGGGCATCACGATTGTGCTTGTCGTAGGGGTCATTTTCCTCTTTTTGCGGAGCGCGGCAGCGACGTTTATTCCCGCTGTTGTCGTGCCGCTCTCGTTGATCGCAACGTGCGCGGGCATGGCGGCGTTGGGGTTCAGCATCAACAACATTTCGCTTTTGGGGCTCACACTGTGCGTCGGGCTCGTGGTGGATGACGCGATTGTGGTGCTTGAGAACATCACGCGCCACATCGAAAAAGGCCTATCGGTTTGGGAGGCAGCGCTGAAGGGCTCGCAAGAAATCGGGTTCACGGTCCTGTCCATGACGTTGTCGCTGGTGGCCGTGTTCATTCCCGTCATCTTTATGGGGGGCGTTGTTGGCCGTCTGTTCCGGGAGTTTGCGATCACGCTCAGCCTGGCTGTGCTGATCTCCGGCCTTTTGGCCCTGACGCTCACGCCGATGCTGTGCAGCCGGTGGTTGCGCCCGCACCGAACGGAAGAACACGAAGGCGCGGTCGGGCGAAGACTCGCCGCCGGATTTTCGGCCCTGCAACGGGGGTACGCGCGGGCCCTGGATGCGACGCTGCATCACCAACGCATGATGCTCGGGGTCACGCTGTTCACGTTGGTGGTCGCGATCGCGGCTTACATTTACGCCCCTAAGGGGTTTATTCCCCTGGAGGATACGGGCTTCGCGTTTGTCGCAACCGAGGCGGCCCAGGACATCGGCTTTGATGCCCTGAAAGCCAAGCACAAAGAGGTCGCGCGGATCTTCGCGGCAGATCCTGCCGTGGATCATGTGTTCGTGGCCATGGGCGGCGGGCGCAGCCAGACCAACGCGGGCCGGATGTTCATTGGCCTGAAGCCGCACAACCAACGCCCGCCGGTGGGTGTTGTTCTTCGCCGTTTGCGTGAGGAAGCCAGCGCGGTACCGGGCCTGAGCGTCTTCCTGCAGCCGGTGCAAAATCTGCAAATTGGGGGACGTCCGGCCAAGAGCCTCTACCAGTACACGCTGCGTGGAAGCGATCTTGCGGAACTTTACGCCTGGGCTGCGAAAATCGAGGGCGTCCTGGCCCATGAGCCCGCGTTTCGGGACGTGACGACGGACGTTTACCTGAAAAGTTTGGAGGCGCGGGTTTCCCCCAACGCCGACGAATCGGCACGTCTGGGCGTGAACGATGAAGTTTTGCGCAGCACACTTTACGCCGCGTTTGGCAACGCTCAGGTGGCCACGCTCTACACGCCGTCCAACAGTTACCAGGTGATTTTGGAAGTGCCCCGCGCGGACCAACGCGATCCACAGGACATTCAGAACATTTATGTGCGCAGCGCGACGGGGGCGCTGGTGCCGCTCGCGTCGGTCGCGGCACTGTCCAAGGGAACGGGGCCGTTGTCCATCGCGCACCAGGGGCAGCTGCCCTCCGTAACCATTTCGTTCAACCTTGCGCCGGGGGTCGCCCTCGGCCAGGCCGTGGACCGGCTGCACGCACTGGAATCGTCCCTCGCGCTGCCAACCAGCATCGTGACCGATTTTCAGGGGTTGGCACAGGCGTTTCAGGCCTCCGTCGCGGGGCAGGGATTCCTGATTCTTCTGACGGTTCTGGTGATCTACATCATTCTGGGGATGCTGTACGAAAGCTTCATCCACCCGCTGACGATTCTTTCGGGCCTGCCGTCGGCGGGACTCGGCGCAATTATCATGTTGGTGCTGACGGGGTTTGACCTCGACGTCATCGCCATTATCGGGATCGTACTTCTGATCGGAATCGTCAAGAAGAACGCGATTATGATGGTGGATGTCGCCCTGAATCTGCGTCGCCAGGGCCTTGCGGCGGAAGAGGCCATTCGCCAAGCCTGTGCCCTACGGTTTCGTCCCATCATGATGACGACAGCGGCGGCTCTGTTTGGGGCGATCCCCGTTGCGGTCGGGCTTGGCGAGGGGGCGGAGGTGCGTCAGCCGTTGGGCGTGGCCGTCCTCGGCGGACTTGTGGTCTCCCAAGCCCTGACGCTCTTCATCACGCCGGTCGTGTACCTGTACCTGGAGCGGCTGGGGCACCGCTTCGCCTCTGCACCTACCGTTTCCCGTAGGTTTTTTTAAGTCGCCCCTGCAAGGGTTATCATCACAAAGTTAGCCCCTGTTGGGTTTTGATAGGGGTGTACGCCTCAGGGGGGGAATGAGTCCCGTCATGAATGAAAATCGTTTTCTTTGCACGCGGTGTGGTCTCTGCTGCCAGGGGTGGTTGCCGTTGACGCTGTGCGAGGCTCTGACCGAGGCCGAACGTTTTCCCCTCGCGATGGTGCTGACGCCCGTGAAGTCTTCCGACAAGACGTTTCCTCTGGCCGAACGCATCGGCCTTCCGATCCCGATCACCAAGCGCCAACACGTTGCCCTTGTCGCCTCGCCGACCGCGTACATTCCGCCCTCGCTGCGCTGCCCGGCTTTGTCGCCTGACAATCGGTGTGCGCTTCATCCGAACAAGCCGCTTCGTTGCCGGACGATGCCGTTCGACCCTCGCCGCGCCGAGGATCGCCAAGCGGACCTTCTGGTGCCCCGCAAAGGCTGGAGCTGTGTGACAGGGGCCGAAGCTCCGGTTGTTTACCGTGATCGGCGCGTGGTGGAGCGGACAGATTTTGAAAACGAGCGGCAAGCCTTGTTGGACCAGGCCGGAGAGGTGCGCACCTGGACTGCGAAACTCCTTCAGCGGGATGCGAGCTTGGCGCAGCGCGTGACTCACGCGGCGCAAAGCCCCATTCAGCAACGCGTGGTCGTGACGTTTTTTCCGTTCCTGCGCATGGGTTCGCCTGCGAACCTCCAGGACTTTGCGCGGCATCAAATCAAGGCCGTTACCCTTTGGGCCGCGAAAACGGCTAATCTCCCCTCGTGCGAGCCAGAGCATGCCTATTACACGCGTGTCCGGGCCGAGCTTGAGCCTTTTGTGCAGGATGCCTAACTAAGGGATCCACGGAGAGAACCCCATGGACGCGTTTCTTCACGGCAAACGACTTTTGCTGATCGTCACGGGCGGGATCGCGGCGATCAAGAGCCCTGAGATCGCGCGTCGTGCGCGGGAGGCGGGGGCCGAGGTTCGGTGTGTTCTGACCGAGGGCGGGGCGCAGTTTATCACGCCGCTTGCACTGGAAACGCTCACCGGGGGAGCCGTGTTCACGAACCTCTGGGACTCTCATCCTGGGCGCAAGCCTCTGCACATTGACCTGGCGCGGGAATCGGACGTGATCCTCATCGCTCCCGCCACGGCCCATTTTTTGGCGAAAATGGCGCACGGGCTGGCCGAGGACCTGGCGGGTTCGCTGTTGCTCGCCGCCGAGATTCCCGTGGTGGTCGCGCCCGCCATGAATCCGGTCATGTGGAATCATCCTGCGACGCGGGCGAACGTCGCCCTGTTGCGGGAGCGCGGCGTGACGTTCCTGGGCCCGGACACGGGCGCAATGGCCTGCCACGAGGAAGGCCCCGGACGGATGATGGACCCCGCCGCGATTGTGGCTGCCCTCGCGACCCTTCCGAACAACGGTGAGGGAGTCCAGCGGCTGAAAGGCGTGAGGGCGCTTGTGACAAGTGGCCCGACGCATGAACCGCTGGACCCCGTGCGGTTCCTCGGGAATCGTTCATCGGGCAAGCAGGGACATGCGATTGCCGCTGCGCTGGCTCAGCAAGGGACCGAGGTGATTCTGGTCACGGGCCCCACGGCGCTTCCCGATCCCATCGGCGTCGCGGTCGTGCGCGTTCAGACGGCGGACGAGATGTTGGCAGCTTGCTGTCAGGCTTTGCCCGTGGACGTGGCCGTGTGCGCCGCTGCCGTGGCCGATTGGCGTCCCGAGGCACCCGCCTCGCTCAAGATGAAAAAAGATGCAAGCGCGACCCCGCCCGCGCTGACGCTGGTCCCAACGCCGGACATCCTGGCTGCGCTGGCTTCGGGGCGTGCGGGACCAAGACCTCGGCTCGTCGTCGGCTTTGCGGCGGAAACGGGCAACCTCCGCGCGAAGGCCGAGGCGAAACTGGCCGCCAAAGGCTGCGATTGGCTGGTCGCGAACGACGTGAGCGCAGGCGCGGTGTTTGGGCAGGACACCAACGAGATTACGCTCGTTCGTCGCGCGGCCCCCGGCCTTCCCCCGACGGTTGAAACTTGGCCCCGTTTAACGAAAACCGAAGTTGCGGAGAGGTTGGCAGAGCGGCTGAGAGAGGGTTTGGAGATGAGCCTTTTGGCGTAGAGCCAACACCCGATACAAGGCGGGGGTCCGCATCTCAGCAGGGGACAGTCTTGCCCGCTCCCAGGGGGGGTTTCTTTTCGGCAAAGCCTCTTTATACTCAAGTCGAGCATCGTGATCCCCGACATCCAGAACCCGCCGAACCCGAAGGGAGACAGGCCATGGCGCCCGCGACATCCGGCACGCAGACCGCCCTGGAAGCCACGGCCTCCTTGTACGCCAAGGTGAAGGATGTCATCCCCCCGGCCGAGTGGACCCTGTTCGCCGACGACATCGTGGCCATTCAGCGCCTGAAAAAAGAACGCAAGGCCCTGATTCTGGCGCACAACTACCAAACGCCCGAGATTTTCCATGGCGTTGCGGACATCACGGGCGATTCGCTCGCCCTCGCGCGGGAAGCCGAGCGCGCCCAAGCCGACGTGATTGTCATGGCGGGCGTGCGCTTCATGGCCGAGACCGCCAAGATTTTGAACCCTACGCGCACGGTCCTGATGCCCGACCTTCGGGCCGGGTGTTCGCTGGCCGATTCCATCACGGCCGAGGACGTCCGAACGCTTCGGGCCCAGCACCCCGGCGTGCCCATTGTGGCCTACGTCAACACCTCCGCCGAGGTGAAAGCCGAGGTGGACATCTGCTGCACCTCTGGCAACGCCCAAAAAATCGTGGAGTCCCTCGGTGTTCCGTCCGTGATCATGGTCCCGGACAAATACCTCGCTCGCAACGTCGCGGCGCAAACCTCGGTCACGGTGATTCCCTGGGAAGGCGCGTGCGAAGTGCACGAGCGCTTCACGCCCGACGACGTGGCAACATGGCGCGAATCGTACCCCGGCCTTTCCGTCCTCGCGCACCCCGAATGCCCGCCGGAAGTTGTGGCCCTTGCTGACTACGCGGGCTCAACGGCCCAAATGAGCGCCTGGATTGCCGCCCACCGTCCAGCTCGGACGTTGCTTTTGACCGAATGCTCCATGAGCGCCAACCTCGCCGCCGATTACCCGGACGTCGCGTTTGTGCGACCTTGCGCCCTCTGCCCGCACATGAAGCGCATCACGCTGAAGGGGATTCGCAAAGCGCTAGAGACTTTGACGCATCCCGTCACCGTGCCGGACGCGATTGCGGCCCGTGCACGCCACGCGATCGAACGCATGTTGGCCGTGGCTTAAAATCCGAGGACACGTCATGGTCCCTGTCATTGTTGGATCCGGTCTCGCGGGCCTTTCCCTCGCCCTGGCCTTGGCCCCCCGGCCCGTCCTTGTCGTGACCACGCAAGGGCCGGGACAGACGACAAGCAGCGTCCTTGCGCAAGGGGGGCTCGCAGCCGCCTTGGGGACCGACGATAGCCCCGCGCAGCATGCCAACGACACGCTCCGTGCAGGCGCGGGCCTGTGTGATCCCGAAGCCGTCGCGCGGTTCACACGCCTGGGGCCGCGCGTTGTTCAAACGCTCGAATCGTGGGGCGCTCGGTTCGACCGCGATTCCTATGGCCAGCACGTCCTCAGTCTTGAAGGGGCGCATAGCGTTCGGCGCGTCGCACACGTCCGGGGCGACAGCACCGGCGCGGCGCTGACCGAGGCCCTGGTTCACCGCGCGGCGGCCACGCCGTCCGTGCGGTTTCTCACAGGCGCTCGGGCCGTTGCGATTCGCACCGAGGGCGAGCACGTCACGGGCCTTGATGTTCTGCATGAAGGTCGCCGCCAACGTCTTGGAACGGACACCGTTATTTTGGCCACGGGTGGCGCAGGGGCGCTTTGGGAATCCACGACCAACCCCGCCGGATCTTGGGGCGCGGGACTGGCGCTCGCGGCAGGGGTGGGCGCGGTGTTGCGCAACCTGGAGTTCATGCAATTCCACCCGACGGCCCTGGCCGTACCGCGCCGCGCCGAGCGTCCTTTGATCAGCGAAGCGCTCCGCGGCGAGGGGGCGTTTCTGGTCAACAACCTCGGTGAAGCGTTCATGGCCGATGTCCCCGGACGCGATCTCGCCCCGCGCGACGTTGTCGCCTCGGCGATTCATCGGCAGATTCACAGCGGACGGCGAGTCGCTCTGGACGCACGAGGCCTTACCGACTTTGCGCAACGCTTTCCAACCGTCGCGCGGCTTTGCGCCGAAGAAGGGTTGGATCCCGCGCGGGATCTTCTTCCGGTTGAACCCACCGCACACTACCACATGGGCGGGATCGAGGTTGACGGCGCGGGACGCACGTCCGTTCCGGGGCTTTGGGCTTGCGGTGAAGTCGCGTGCACGGGGCTTCACGGCGCTAATCGCCTCGCCAGCAATTCCCTGTTGGAAGCCGTGGCCATGGGACTTCTGGCGGCCGATGCGCTTTCCGAAAGCGGCAACGCCCCGAGCGCCCCGTGGCCCGTGGAAGATTCTGCGACCGAAGCCCCTGCCCCCGAGTCCACCGTCCCGGATGACCCGACATCCCTCCCGGACCCCGCGCCCCTTCAGGCCATCATGACGCGGCATGTCGGCTTGGTCCGCTCCGAATCGGGCCTGCGCGAGGCCATCCGGCTCCTGCAACCGCTCGCGATTCAGGACCCCCGAGCCCAGGTTGGGCTCCTCATCGCCACCGCCGCCCTCGCCCGCCGCGAAAGCCGGGGAGCCCATATCCGCGAAGACGCGCCTGTTTAAAGAACCGTTTTTCGCTCTTCACCGGGTAGACGCATCCCAAGCGCACGGGAGATCGGAAGCCCTCGTCCACTTTGGTGGGTGACTCCATTTCAACACCTGTTGCTTGGGATCAGGCGGATAGCATGAAAAAATCGCCGACGTCTTGCCATCCGCGATGCGCACCCTTCGGAACTCTACAGGAGAAAGGCCGTGTGGAAACTCCGTGCGATACACAACCGATCGACTATCAGGAGAAAAATGCCAACTGGAAATGATTCCCCACTCGTTGGAAAGCGTACGAACAACCCGCACACCATCGTGAATCACCAGGGAAAGAGAAACCGGATACGACATGCTAAGATTTGGAAAAGTGGCGGTCCACCCAATCAATTGACGGTTGGGAGATACAAAGACATCCCTAAACCCCTCCTGTTGTTCAACCGGCACAAAGTTATTCGATCCATCACGAGGCGCAGAAAACGACGTTTTATCGGACAACACGATGGTTAAATGTTGGCCATCATCTGAAAGGGTGAACGACTGAATATTCCTGGCCTGACAGCAATCTGGCGCGAGCATCAGGGCGATCAACCCCCAAAAGCTTAGGCGACATATCCCATCCCACAACATCGCAACCTCACAGGGTTTTGCTCCGTACCAGAGAGCTTACCTTAACTTAACTGACCCCACCGCCTCAACCCACCCCGCAAACAGGACCGCGCCGTCGGTGTTACCGTGGAGGGGCTCGATCGCACGTTAAAGCTTGCGTCAACAAGGGCTTCCTCTCCTCCTCCCCTCGTTAACTTCCTATGAATCACCCCTGGACCTGTTCCCCAAAGCCTTTTAGGACAAGGGGCTCTGGGTGTAGGATGCCCCTCCATTTCCTTCACAGAGGGCCCCACGACATGACAGCCGCTATCGCGTTCCAGGGCGTTCCAGGGGCTTATTCAGACCTTGCGTGCCGGGCCATGGCACCGTCTTACACACCGTTGCCGTGCCCAACATTTGAGGACGCTTTTGCCGCTGTGCAAGAAGGTCTTGCCGAGCGTGCTTTGTTGCCCGTCGAAAACTCCACTGCCGGGCGCGTGGCGGCTGTTCATTGCGTTCTCCCTGAAGCAGGATTGTCCATTGTCGGGGAGCACTATCAACCTGTTGTCCATCATTTGCTGGCCGTTCCGGGAGCACAGCTTGGTACGATCACCCAAGCCCTCAGCCTTGATCAGGGGTTGGCCCAATGTCGCCTTTGGCTTCGTGAACATCATATCCATCCCGTTGCTTACAGCGACACCGCCGCTGCCGCCGCCGAAGTCGCACAGCGCGGTGATCCCACCGTGGCCGCCATCGCCTCCCAAAGGGCGGGCGAGCTCTACGGATTGATCAGTCTCGCCTCGGATATTGCGGACGTGCGCCCCAACACGACGCGTTTTTTGCTTTTGGCCCGCGAATCCGTTTGGCCCCCTGTGGGTTCTGTTCCCTGCATCACCAGCCTGGTGTTCCGCGTACGCTCGGTCCCAGCGGCGCTTTACAAGGCGCTTGGCGGCTTTGCAACCAACGGGGTCAACATCACGAAAATCGAAAGTTACCTGGTGGACGAGCGCTTTACCGCCGCGCAATTCCACCTGGACCTTGAAGGCCATGTGGACGAGGAGCCCGTGAATCGCGCCCTCGAAGAGCTTCGCTTTTTCGCGCACGAAGTCACCGTGCTTGGCGTCTATCCAGCGCACCCCTTTCGGCGAAACACAGGGGCCACGTCATAAGGTCCACGCGGCTCCGCCTTACGTCCCCCTGATTGCCCCCAACATCTCCCTCGTAAGCGAGGGTGTTTCTGAGACCTCTTCCGCCACAAGCCGCCCCGGATGGACGGGAGGAATATCGCGTGGGTGATTGAGGGTGCTCCGCTTTCTCATGGTGCCCTCCTCACTTCGCCGTCTCCAGAAGCGCCAACAAGCCTTCAAGCAACCGACGCGGAGTCGGGGGGCATCCAGGGATAACAAGGTCCACCGGGATCACCTGGCCCACGCCGCCCACCACGGCGTAGCTCCCCGCGAACACGCCGCCGTCCAGGGCGCAGGCCCCGACCGCCACAACCCACTTCGGGGACGGGGTTGCCTCGTAGGTCCGTAAAAGCGCCTCGCGCATGTTGACGGTCACGGGCCCCGTCACCAACAAAACGTCCGCATGACGCGGCGAGGCCACGAACCTGATCCCGAAACGCTCGAGCGCATAGACGGCATTGTTCAGCGCGTGAATTTCAAGTTCGCACCCGTTGCACGATCCCGCGTCCACCTGCCGGATCGCAAGGCTCCGCCCCAGCCGTGCGCGGGCACGTTCCTGAAGGCTTTGCGCCAGCTGCACCAGATCGTCGGGGTTCGGCGCAAGCGCAGGCTGGGTGACGGGCCGCCGACCCAACGCGCGAAGGAGAGGGAACAACATGCCAAACGCCTCCCCGTTAAAGGTCGTGCCCGGAATACGAGCCGTTGAACGATTTGTTGCAGAGGGGAAAGTCGGCGACGATGTTGCCCTCAATCGCGGCTTCGAGCAAAGGCCACTGCAGTCCCGACGGATCCCGTGGGTGACAGCGTTTGATCCGTCCATCGGCCCCCAGGCGCGTCCAGGTCAGAATCTCGCCCCGGAATCCTTCGACCAGCGCCACGCCCTCCCCCGCCCGCGTCGGCAAAGGCACCCCGGTCGGCCCTTCAGGTAATGAATCAAGAAGAGCCGTTATCAGGTTCAAACTCGCGGGGATTTCGCGCAACCGCACACGCATCCGCGCGTCCACATCGCCCTCGCTGAACACGGGCACGGTCACATCAAGATCCGTGTAAGGCGGGTAAGGCGCCGCCGTCCGCGCATCAAACCCGCGTGCCGAAGCGCGTCCGACATACCCGCCCGCCGCGAAGCGATGCACCAGCGCCGCCGACACGACGCCCGTCGTCATCGTGCGCTCTAAAAGCGACGAAGTGGAATCGTAAAGCGATTCAAGACGCGGGGCTTCATGGCTCAAGCGCGCTGCCCAGGCCCGCAAGCGCTCGATGCTCTCGGGCGCAAGGTCCACCGTGACACCTCCGGGCACGACCGTGTCCATCATCAGCCGATGCCCAAAACACGCCCCCGCAACCTCCAGCGTGCGCTCACGCTCCACGCCACAGACCGCCAACAGAAACGCAAACGCCGCGTCGTTCCCAATGGCCCCCACATCCCCGAGGTGATTGGCGATGCGCTCCACCTCAGCCATGATTCCCCGAAGCGCATGGGCGCGGGGAGGAGCCTCCACGCCAACCGCCGACTCCACGGACCGCGCAAACGCGACGGCGTGGGCAACGGCGCTGTCGCCGGAGATACGGCACGCGAGCCGCGCCCCTTCGGCAGGGGTCTTCCCCTCGAACAGTTTCTCAACGCCTTTGTGGACGTACCCCAAACGCGCTTCCAGCCGAACAACCGTTTCACCGTTCGCGTGAAAACGGAAATGGCCGGGCTCGATGATCCCGGCATGCACAGGCCCCACGGGAATCTGATGCAGGACCACGTTGCTTTGAGTGGGCAAGAACGCATAGTCCGTTGCTGCACGCGGCACAGGCGGTTGGTCTTCCGGGGATGCCGCCAAAGGATGACGCACGGGAAATTGGCCGTGATCCAACCAAGGACGCTGATCCTCCAGCCCTTCGGCCCGAAGCCCCACCAGGTCCTGAATGGCGCGTTCAAACCGAACGGCCCCCGGACGAGCACCGCTGAAGGACGGAAACGAGCCCTCGGGACACGCTAACGCGACCAGCGCGAACGCCCCGGATTCTTCATCGTACAGGGCCGCGTGAACATCCTTGGGCTCGGCCCATAACGCCAAAAGAGCCCACGCGGGGGTCGTGTCCAGACGAGCGATCAACTCACACCATCCCGGACGCGTCAGGCGGACGAACGCCCAGGGAGCTTGCAGAAACACCGGGGCCTTTTCCGCCAAAAAAACCATCAGAGGTGAGGAAGATTCCATGGCTCTACGACCCCACGACCTTGGCCGCGCGGACCAACCAATCCCCCACGGGCCCCAAAAGCCCTAACCCCAACGCGACCGCCGCCGCCAGATTCAACCCCACGGGAATCATCAGGAACACACAAAGACTGGCCTTGCTCCATTCCACGGGCTTGCCCACCGCAGGCAACTCGATCGCGGCCCCAGCGTCCAGACCGGGCAACCCCGGCTCCTTCCCAAAGGCCATGCGTTGCAGGAAAAGCAACAAAGCCCCCGTCGCGACAAGAATCCCCAACGCGAGCACCACCGCCAACCAAGGTTGAACTGTCACAACCGCCACCAACAAAAGCAGCTCACTGAGGAAAAGACCGAACGGCGGCAATCCCATCAACGCCAAAAACCCCGCGACCAGGGCCCATCCCACCATCGGATGCGTGGTGGTCAGATCCCGAAGGGCCTTCATGTCCTGCACACCTTTGATCTGCACCACAACGCCCCCGATCGAGAACAGGGAGGCCTTGATCAACCCGTGCGCCAGCAGGTGCAAGAGCCCCGCGAACGCGGCCAAAGGCCCCCCCAGCCCCAACGCGAACGTCGCGATGCCCATGTGCTCAATGGACGAATAGGCCAGCCCAAACTTGTAGTAGCGACGGCGGTACAGCATGAACCCGGAAAAAGCCAACGACACGAGTCCCAGCGCCATCATCGCAGGCCCAGGGATGAGCGGGCTCACCAACGGCCCCATAAGCGTCTTGATGCGCAAGAGGGCCACAAGCCCCACGCCCAAAAACAGCCCCGACAGCATCGCCGACACAGGGGCCGGGCCCTCACCGTGCGCATCGGGCAACCACGCATGCAGGGGAACAAGCCCAATCTTGGTCCCGTACCCCACAAGCAGAAAAACAAACGCCATCCCCATCAAGGCGGGATTCAGGTCCGCCGCCACCTCTTGAAGCCCCGACCAGGCCATTGCGTTCAGCCCCTCGCCCAAAACGGGCTGCGCCGCAAAATAAATCAACGTTGTCCCCAGCAGGGCCAGCGCGATTCCAACGCTGCACAGCATCAGGTATTTCCACGCCGCGCGAATCGCTTGGTCGGTCTGCGCCGAGGCAACAAGGAACACGGTTGCCAGCGTGCCGCCTTCCATCGCCACCCAGAGAACGCCGAGGTTGTTGCTCACAACCGCGAGAAGCATCATCCCCACGAAAATCTGAAAAAGGGGATGGTAAAGCCGCGCCGGAAAGCCCTTCAGGTGCCCGCTGTCGATCTCGCGCTGCAGGTAGCCCACGCTGAAAAGGCTGGTCGTGAATCCCACGAAAGCGATCAACGCGATCATCAGACGATTCAGGTCGTCCACCAGGACAAAGAGCGTCGGCGGAGGAAGTGGCCCGCTCACAAACACCCCCGCAACCGCCAGCGTCGCCGCGCTAAACGCCACATTCATCCACGCGGCCCCCGTCCTTGCGGGCAGGAACCCAAGAATCAGCGCGCCGAGGGCGGGGATCCCCAAAAGGATCGGAAGCAGAATCAGCGTCATGAGGACCGAAGCCAAGGAATGATGTGCACGCGCTCCAGATTCCGAACGTCCAAAGAATCAAACCGTGTGCGGATGTGGAAGAAAAAGATGCCGAAAACCATGAACGTCAACAGCACAAGAACCGCCGTGATCATCTCCACCACGAGCGGCATCCCCTTCACCCCAACAACGGCCAGCAACACCCCGTTTTCAAGCGCCATCAGAGCAATCACTTGGCTAATCGCCCGGTTGCGCGTGATGATCATCCAAAACCCCAGAAACACGACCGAAAGCGCCATCGCCAACGTCTCCCGCGTCAACGCCCCCGAGGTCGTCGTCACAGGAAATACCAAAAGCATGGAAAAACCAACAAGCCCCATGGCCCCCACGAGCCCCCTGCCAAACCCCACGCTCGTGGCGACGCTTCGTCGAAGATCCAGTTTCACGATAATGCGGTTAAGGACCGCTGGCACAATCAGGGCTTTGGCCACCAGAATGATCACAGCGGTTGTCAACAATTGGCGTTCGTCCTGCACGTAGGCCTGCCACGCCGCCGCGAGCGCCAACAAGAACGCCTGCGCCGCGTACGTGCGTACAACGTTGACGAGCCGACGCTGCAACAACATCCAAAACCCGCACAGCATCACCCCCACGCTTAAGGCCTGAGCGATGTCGGCAAGGGTTGCGGGCTCGAGGGGTAACGCAAAAATCACGACACCACCTGATTCACGTAAAGGAACACAATGGCCAAAAGCCCCATCAAGAGCGCGGTCCCCAGAAACTCGGGGTAGCGAAAGACTCGCATCTTGGCGATTCCCGTCTCAAACACGGCCAGCGCCGTTCCCGCCACAGCCAGCTTGCCAAGGTACGTCCCGATTCCCAGCGCCACGACCCGAGCGTCGGACAGATCCGTCGCCATGCCCCAGGGCGCGAACAAGCAAGCGATCAGCGCCACGTAAAGGGTCAACTTGATCATCGCCGCCGCTTCAATCAGCGCGAGGTGAGGCCCCGTGTATTCCAAAATCATCGCCTCGTGGACCATCGTCAGCTCAAGGTGCGTCGTTGGGTTGTCAATCGGAATGCGGGCGTTTTCCGCCAGGGCCACCAGCACCAACGCGCTCAA
Organism: uncultured Pseudomonadota bacterium; assembly: GCA_903869345.1. Classification (GTDB taxonomy): domain Bacteria; phylum Pseudomonadota; class Alphaproteobacteria; order UBA9219; family UBA9219; genus CAIPYM01. The sequence goes on along the minus strand of CAIPYM010000006.1, from coordinate 27,355 downwards.
CGCCAGCACCAGCGAGATGTGAAAAACAGGCGGATGCGCCAGCACAAACAGCGCAACGTTAGGTAAAGCCGTGGTATGCGCCATCAGCGCGACAGAAAAAACAACCATCAGCATCGCAGGTTCCGCCAACGTGGCGATCAGCATTTCACGGCTTGATCCCAGACCGCCAAAACTCGTCCCCGCGTCCATTCCCGCCAAGGCCAGCATGAACCGCGCAAGGCCTAACAGAGCCACCAGCGTGATCAAATCCGACGTAGGGGCCAACGCCAAGGAGGGGGTGAACGTCGGCACCAGACACGCCGCAAGCGCCATGATCGCGAAGAGAACAAACGGCGTTGCGATGAACACCCACGACACGCTGTCGGCAAGCACAATGTCCTTGCGCAAAAGGCGGCGCAAATCCCGGTAGGGCTGAAAGGGCGAAGGCCCCCGGCGCAACGTCAGCCGCGCCTTCACCCACCGCACCCATCCCGTCAGCAACGGCGCAACGGCGACCGTGAGCCCCACGTGCGCGACATCCAGGGCCAGCGAAAACAAGGTCATGCCGTCACCGCCACCAGAAAGAGAAGCGCAAGCGTCAACCCGAACATGATCATCAGGTAATGGCGAATGGTCATCTGCCGCGCCCGATCCGCCTCAACCGCCAAGCGATGCACACCCCACCCCAGCCGCGCGTAAAGGCCCTTCCACAGCCGATCGTCCAGCGTCACCTTGTGGACCGCCGCCCGCATCGACCCCGGCGGCGGCATCGTCACAACATCCCGAATCCCAAAAACCAAGCCCCCCAGAACGCGCCGCACGGGTTGGGCGAAACTGGCCGCCGAGTACTGTGCAGACGGATCGTCGCTCGGGAATCCGCAATCCCACGCCGGGCCCCGCCGAACGCAGGCTCGCCCCGCAAGCACCCGAACGACCCCCAGGGCCCCCAGTCCCAAAACCAGCAAAACCCCCACCAACAGAACCCCACTGTACGCGCTCCCGCTGGCGGCCAAGGGCACCAACGTCAGCACGTCCGAAGCCGCGAGCGCCGCCCCCGAACGCGGCAAAAGCTCGATCATCACAGGCCGAAGAACGACAAGCCCCCCCAGAGGCACGATTCCCAAAACGAGGCACGCGCCCGCCAAAATCGCCATGGGCCCCAACATCCCGATCCCCACATCCCGCGCCCGAGCTGCAGCGGGATCGCGGGGCCGCCCCAAGAACACAACCCCGTAGAGTCGCACAAACGCCATAGCCGCCAACGCAGCGGACAACGCCACAAGCGCCGCGACAACGGGGGTCGCAAGCCGCAGAGTCCAGACGGGCAAGGCTACACCACCCAAAAGCGCTTGGAACGTCAGCCATTCGGACACAAACCCGTTGAACGGCGGCAACGCGGAAATAGCGACCGAGCCGATGAAAAAGAACGCCGCCGTCGCGGGCATGCGGCGCCCCAGACCGCCCATTTGCTCGATGTTCCGCGTGCCCGTCGCCTGAACGACAGCCCCCGCGCCGAGGAACAAAAGGCTCTTAAACAGCGCGTGATTCAGGATGTGGAACAAAGCCGCGATCAGCGCGACTCCGGCTAAAACATGCAAACCGTACGCCCGAAACGCAAGCGCAAGCCCAAGGCCAATGGCAATAATCCCCACGTTCTTGATCGTGCTGTACGCCAACGTTTCTTTCAGGTCCGTCTGCACCATCGCGTACAAAAGGCCCGCAACCGCCGTGACCCCTCCCACCACCAGCAACAGCCCCCCCCACCACCCCTCGGGCAGGCCCACAAGGTCAAACCCCACGCGGATCAGACCGTAAAGCGCGATTTTGGTCATCACGCCGCTCATCAAAGCCGAGACGTGACTCGGCGCAACGGGATGCGCACGCGGCAACCACACGTGCAAAGGGACGAATCCCGCCTTGGCCCCCGCCCCGATCACGGTCAGCACAATAACCGCACTGGCCGTCAGGGACGGAAACGTCTGGGCGCGAAAGGTGCTGAACACATAGCTTTCGGACTCGCTCGACATCAGGGCAAACGCCCCCACGAGCGCTAACGTCCCACCCATGGCCATCAGCAAATAAAGGTAGGCAGCCTGCAACGTGATTCCATCCCGCTTGCCCCCCAGCACCATCAACCACGAGGCGAGCGACATCAGCTCCCACGCCAGCAGGAACACAAAAACATCGTCCGCCAACGTCACAAGCCCCATGCCCGCCAGAAACACGGGGTAGAAGGGCAAAATCCGCAGAGGCTCGGAATCATGCCGCCCGTAAGATTCGCCGTAGATGCTGCACAGCGCGCCAATCCCCCCGATCAGCATCAGGAAAAACGCCGAAAGGGGGTCCAAACGCAGGTGCGCCCCGACGGTCGGAATTCCAAAGGGAAGCTCAAGAGTCTGGGTGTCCGAGGCGGGATCCAGCAAGAACACCCCCGCGATTCCCGCCATCGCCGCACACAGGGCCGCGCTCAGGCCATAGACGGCGCACCGTGCCACGCCGGGAAATCGCCCAAGCGCAATCGCGACAAGCCCAACGCCACCAAGCCCCGCCAAAAGAAGGGTGAGCGCAACAAGCGCGGGTACCCCCACCATCCTGGTCCACCCCACAAGAGATTTTCAAACACGACGGGAAGGCCCCAGAAACCCTTCGCACCGAGTCGCTTCAACGCAACTCGCCCAGGACCTACACCGGGGCAAGAGGTAGCCCCAATCACCCCTCGGAGCAAGATAAAAGCGCAACCCCGGCAGCCCGTCCTCGCGTGCTTCGCCGAGGGTCGAGAGCGATCCAAGCGAGGCCCCATGATTAACCCTACTTTCATCATTACAGGATACTCTGGTGAAAAAACGGATTGAGATCGGTGAGCATGACACCTCTATTCCCTCATCTTTTAGAAGCTACACAAAGAGCATTGACCGCCATCCTACAAGCATCTGTGGAAGCCGACCAACGATTCGAACCTTTGCGCGTGGATGATGTTTTACCGGGTCAAATCCAATCGGAACAAAGAGACACGTTATGCCGATGGCTTGAAAAGAAAGGTCTTGTTGCAAGAGGTTTCCAAACTGTAAGCAGCGGACTTTCCCACGTCCAGGCACCAACACTAAGACTTACTCTTCGGGGTGCTTGGGAACTGGCCCGATGTGACATGGGAGATGATGCATTCCACGCGGCCGTGCAAGAAACTCAGCGGGAAATGGTACGGGCCCTTCTTGCACCACCGGGAAAAGAGATCCCCCTCCCACAACTCTACGCCATTCAGAGCAACCTGACCCCTTGGTGTCCAACTCTTGCAATAACCGTTATGCGTCCCCTTGTGCGTGCAAACGTCGTCTCTGTACAAAAAAGGCCGATTGTGCGGAATAATCCTTCTTTTTCTTGGATGGAGGCTGTTGCTCTTGAAACTCGTCAGAAGGTTTGGGTGTTGGCCCTGCAAGAACCTGGCGCAAGTTTCGCACCAGCAAACCGCCTTACAACCGGACGTGAAGTTGCCAAAAGACTGGATCAAGGTGACCACTTCCAAATCGAAATTCTTCCCCCAAAGGCATGCCTCACCCGACCACTCCTCCCTCCAATCCTTGTTTTGTAACAGGGTTGGACCGTGACGAGACGATAGGACCGGGACAAAGAGGCCCGATGGCGTCGGCCTCGCCGAATCCGAATCCCACGTCCCGCATTGTGCCAAAAAGCGAGCGTTTCAGGGCCCCGGTGCCGAAGCCCCCATGCGCCGGAAAAGGTCCTTGCGGAGCCAAAGCCCTTCAGTCTTGTACGTCGTCCGTCCCAGGGCACGGCCGGGGAGTATCCTGCAACACGGCACAAAAGGGCCTTTTTCTCAGCCACGCCCCCCATCGTCATCCGCGAGGCCCCGAAGGGGCCGGGACGATTCATCTCCCGCCCTTTCCGTTCGTCCGAAAGGCCCCGAGCTGGATCGCTTCGCTCCGCTCGCGATGACGACGGAGAGGACAGGACAAAAAGGAAAATCCACGCCGTGCCGCAGGATAACGTTGGATGGCCCCCAGCGTAGCTTCCGAAATCAACGCGGAGATAGACTCTGCGTCTAGCGCTTGCTGAACTGGAAGCGACGACGTGCTTTCGGGCGACCGTACTTTTTACGCTCGACGATCCGCGAATCGCGGCGTAGCAAGAGCGCGGCCTTGAGGGGCGCACGAAGTTCGGTCTCAAACAACGTCAGGGCCTTGGAAATGCCATGCCGCACGGCTCCGGCTTGGCCCGAAAGCCCGCCGCCCACGACCGTGCACACCGCGTCGAACTGCGCCACGCGGTTGGCGATCTCGAAGGGCTGCGCGACGATCATCTGCAGAACAGGCCGTGCGAAGTACACGGCGAGTTCACGCCCGTTCACGGTCACCTTGCCGTTTCCCGGCTTGATCCACACGCGGGCAATGGCGTTCTTGCGCTTGCCCGTGGCGTAGGATCGCCCCTGAGCGTCCACCTGGCGAACGTACACACGGGGACCGGCCTCAGCGGTCTGCAGAACGGGCATGCCGCCTGCGGGGGCCGATTCAGCGGCAACGGGCGTGCTCGCCGCCTTCACCAGAGTCTTCAGCCCCGTGAGCGCGGCCTTTTTAACGCGCGGCGCTTTGGAGGGCGTGGAGGAAGGGGCGGAAGAAGTCTCGGACGGCATCCTAGCTGGCTCGCTTGTTCTTGGGGTTAGCGGAGGCGAAATCGACCACCGTCGGGCTCTGGGCTTCGTGGGGGTGCTGCGGGCCCTTGTACACTTTCAGGTGTCCCAATTGCCGCCGTCCCAAAGGACCGCCGGGCAGCATGCGCTCCACGGCTTTTTGCAGAACGCGCTCCGGGAAGCGACCGGACAAGATGGCCGCAGGCGTGCGTTCCTTGATCCCGCCGGGGTACCCGGTGTGGTAAAAGAACACCTTGTCGGTCATTTTGTGCCCCGTCAGCTTCACCTTCTCGGCGTTGATGACGATGACATGGTCCCCGCCGTCCACCGAAGGCGTGTACGTCGGCAAGTGTTTGCCACGCAGAAGGTGCGCGATGAACGCGGCCAAGCGACCAAGGACAACGCCCTCGGCATCAAGGACAACCCATCGTTTGGTGACATCGGCAGGCTTCAGGGCAAAGCCCGTGGTCTGAGTCCCGCGCCCGGAAAGGCGAATCTTGGCGGCCATGGGGCCTGCTCCTCATCAAAATCGAAAAAACAACAAAAAAGACGCGGTAGCTTACCGAGAAGCTCCCGTCCCCGTTCCCCGAGCGTTTACCCTTTTCCGGGGGGGCGTGTCAACGGGGGATTCGTTCGTTGCAGGTTCCCTGAATCGCCGTCTACCCAGGTTTCAGGCGTTTCTTGAGCTTGTAGACATACGCGATAATTTCCGCAACCACGCGGTACTGCTCGGGCTTGATGGGCGAATCCACGTCCACGGTTTCGTAGAGCGTCCGGGCGAGGGGCGGGTTGCTGATCAGCGGCACGTTGTGTTCCTCGGCCACCGTGCGGATGCGCAGGGCCAGAGCGTCCGTTCCCTTGGCCACCACAACGGGGGCGTTCATCGTCACCCCATCGTACTTCAAGGCAATGGCATAGTGGGTCGGGTTGGTGATGATGACATCGGCCTTGGGGACTTGAGCCATCATGCGCTTGCGGGCCTTGTCCATGCGGATCTGGCGCAAACGGCTTTTGATGATCGGGTCGCCTTCGGCCTGCCGGTATTCTTCCTTGACCTCTTGCTTGGTCATGCGCAGACTTTTGAAGTATTGATACCGTTGATAGAGCAAATCCCCCACCGCCATGACGGTGATGATCAACACCATCAGCGCCAAAAGGCGGACCGACTCGTGGTGCAAAAACGCCAGGGAATGTCCCATGTCGCGTCCCACGTACGAGGGCATCAGGTTGATCAGGGGCAGAAAGACCATCAGGACAACCCCGCCGATGATGACCAGTTTCACCAGGCTTTTCACGAATTCGGCGATCGCGTTGGTGGAAAAAAGGCGTTTGAACCCGCTCCACGGCAGGACCTGACTCCAGTCCGGTTTGAGCCGCGCACTGTTCAGAAAAAAGCCTGTTTGGGCCACGCCCGCCACCAGCACGGCCCCCATCAAAAGCGCAAACAACAGTCCAGCGGGCCAGCCAATCGACACACTGATTCCGCCCAAGACGTTCTGAAGACCGTTATCGTCCAGACTCATTTGCTCGGGTTTTTCAAGGAACGCGCGCAGTGGAAGGGCGATGTCGCGGACCGCCGAAGGCACCAGCCACGCAAGCCCCATCAAGAATCCCACAAACAGCGCCCACGTGGTGATTTCGCGGCTGATCGGAAGTCGACCTTCTTCCTCCCGTGCTTGCGAAAGCCGCTTTTCGGTGGGTTCTTCGGTTTTTTGGTCCTGGTCGGTATCCTCGGCCATGCGGAGCGCTTTCAGCCTTGAGAAAAGAGGTTACAAAGCGAATTTTACCACAACATATTCATCTGAAGCCGAGCCTCCTCGGACAACCGCGAATTGTCCCACGGAGGGTCCCAGACAAGATCCACGTCCACGGCGCCCACGCCGGAAACGTTTTCCACCGCTTGACGCACCTGCAGCAAAAGAATGTCCGCCATCGGGCACGCGGGGGTTGTGAGGGTCATGACAACCGCCACGTCGTAAAGGGTCGAAGCGTCGGTTTCGTCCGGGATCGCAGGGGCGGACGGGAGCACGTCGGGCGCGGGGCGCGGCGTGAACGTTAGGTTGTAGACCAGCCCCAGATCATAAATGTTCAAAGGAATCTCGGGGTCGCGCACGGTCTTGAGGGCCGCGATCACGCGGGCCTGCAGGTCGTTCGCCGGGGACGCACCCATTGCGTCGTTCATAAGCCCTCGCTCCCTCTTAAAACCATTTCCCCTTTTCTTCTATACACCGACGAGGGCGTGGGACAAAGAACGTGCTGGGTCCTTCAAGACGGAAAACGAACGGTCCTGCGGAACGTTGCGACGGTCTTTTGTGTGCAGCTTTTCTGGAGTACAGTGTCAGTAACGTTTGAAGCCCGTTTGATCAACGTGAGGGCCTTGGGGCCCCTGCCCAAAACCTCGGGAGGTACGTGAGGGAATAACAACACAGGGAGGAGACGTGATCATGAACACCCCCGCCTCATCCTCCGCGCCCATCACCGTTGCTTACGTCCCCGTCACGCAAATCCTGCCGCTCTGTGTCGCGTGCGAGAAGGGGCTGTTCGCGCGCGAGGGCCTGACCATCCATCTCCTCCCGCTGCCAGACCCCTCGAATGTCCTTGATGCACTGGTCAGCGGCAAGGCCCAGGCGGGTTCCGGTCCCGCCCTGATGTCGCTTGTTACGCTTCAACAGGTTCCGGAATCTTTTAAAATTCTCGGACTTGCGGCGGGAAGTTCGACTCGTGCCGAATCTTTCATCCAAGACGCCTTCTTGACGTTGCGCGAATCGCCCCTGCACACCCTCGCCGATTTACGGGGTCACAAACTGGGGATCACGCCGGGAATCCAGTGGCAAGCGCTGACGCGTTACATTCTCAAGAAAAACGGACTCGCCCCCGATCATGACGTGCAGGTGGAGGAACGGCCTCTTAATCAACACATCCCCGCGCTTTTGAGGGGCGAGGTGGACGCGACGTTTTCGTTGGAACCCGTTGGCGCGGTGGGCGAAGCGACGGGCCGCGTTATTCGGAAAGAGGCCAACATCAGTTCACGTTATGTCGTGGATCCCTTTCCCGGCGGCGCGTTTCTTGTGAGCCAAGCGCTGATCAACGATCATCCCCACGAGGCCGCCCTTTTCGCTCACGTGCTGCAGAAAACGATGATCAAGGTGCAGGCCGATTTTCCGATGTACAAACCCCTTTTGGCGCGTGACCTGAACCTTGATTCTTCCCAGCTGGAGCACGTGCCCCCTCAGCTGTATCTGTCCGCCGATACGCCAGAAGCTATCGGGACCTACCAAAAACTGGCCGACATTTTTGGGGCCGAGGGCCTGCTGGCCCCGCTCGTCGACGTACACACGGTCCTCTACGCCCCTACGAGGGAGTGATCTCCCCTTCAGGGGTTCGTAAGGGCGAGTCTTTTTTAGGCCCCGTCCCCTTCCCCGTCATTCCGGCGCAAGCCGGAATCCCGAGAGAGTCATTGGCGCTCTCTCAGCCTCTCGAGGTCCCGGCCTTCGCCGGGACGACGCTGGGGGGGACAGAGTCTCCCAAAGGAGTCGTCAGGGCCAACGCCGACGAAGCAATCCACGTTGGAGTCAGGCCATGAAGTCTTCCTGTCGGCTCCGCCTGTCTCACGTATGGATGGTTTCGTTGGGCGCGGGCCTACGGTCCTCGCCCGCCTCGCAACGCTGAAAAGAGAGCGCCGGAATCGTGGACCACAACGTTGATCATCTTATTCGGGGGCTTCGCGTCGGGCCCTGCGGCTCCCGCTGTGTGAACGACGGTGTGGGTGCGCGTGGGCAGGCAACGGACGGGAACCTGCTCGTACGCCATGATGATAGCGATATCGCCCCGCGCAAAGTGGTGGGCCGCTGCGCCGTTCAGACACACGACGCCCGAGCCTTCTTCGCCCGCAATCGCGTACGTCATGATCCGCGCTGCCTCGCGGCGGGACACGTTCACAACCTCCACTTTCGTGTAAAGCGCGATGCCCGCCGCCCGCATCAACGCAGGATCCAGCGTGATGGAACCTTCGTAGTCCAGGTTGGCCTCGGTCACGACGCAGCGGTGAATCTTGCCGTAGCAAAACTCCCGCGTGGGTTCGGGGCTCCTCCTGCGTCGGAGTAAGGCCATCAGGTTCTTTCCGAAGCACATGAGCGATTCCCTTCCCGTAGGCGAGGGCAACCTAGCGCCGACCCACTCGTACGATCAAGCGCACCAGGCGACCCAACAGCCCCACCCCCCGAGGCACACCACGAACCTCACGCGCCGCCGCGCGAACGTGACGCGGCAACACCTGAGGGCTTTTATCGGCATAGGCTGCAATCAGCGCCTTGTCCGCGAGGGTATGGACCAGGCGCGGCAACCCCCGGCTGGCGCGGGTAAGAGCGCCAAGGGCGGATTCCGTAAACAGCCCCCCGGTCCAGGTCCCCGGCTTGGCGCACCGCGCCAGGCGAAACCGCACGTAGTCCTTCACGGCGTCGTCCGGCAGAGGCTCCGTCGCCAAACCAAACGTGATCCGTTGGGCCATTTGCCGAAGCCCGTGGGTTGCGAGCAACAGGTCCAGCTCCTGCTGCCCAAAAAGCACCAGTTGCAGCAATTTGTCGCGCGAGGTTTCCAGGTTCGAGAGCAGCCGGATGGCCTCCAGTCCTGCGGCTCCCAGCGCCTGCGCCTCGTCCACCACAAGCACGTTGCGGCGTTTTTTCGTGTGTTGCGCACGCAGACGTTTTTCAAGAATTGCCAACGCATCCCCGCCCTTGGGAACGCGGCACCCAAAGGCCGACGCGACCGTCAGTGCGAGATTCGCGGGGGAGATTCCCAACGGCACGGGCACGTAAGCGATGTTGATGGGCTCGGTCTTCAGGCGCTCCAACAGACATCGGCAGAGCAGCGTTTTGCCGCTCCCGACCTCGCCCACCACCTTCACCACGCCATCGCCTCGCGCCAGCGCAAACGCGACGCCGTCCAACACGGCCCGCGCACGCTCAGCGGGGTAGAAAAAGGCCGGGTCGGGCGCAAGGCTAAACGGGTACGCCTGAAGGCCAAAGTGGTTCAGAAACATGGGGCCCGTGTCCCTGAGGTCAGAAGCAAAAACGTCTAAAGCCTAGAAGACATTAACAACCGGCGTCATTCCGGCGAACGCCGGAATCCCTTTTCTTTTGCTTGTTGATGCGTTTCCGTCCCTCTTCATGGTGCCGTTTCTTTCGGATGGGCCGCCCTCAACCCTTTGTTGGACAGCATGGATCCCGGCTTTCGCCGGGACGACGATCAAGAGGGGTGCAACACCTGTTCTTTCTCTCATCAACTTTCGTCCGGTGTGTCGGGTGGGAGGGGCACCCCACCGGCCACAAAAAAACCCGCGATTCGGCCGAAACGCGGGTACAGGTCGCCATGGATTTGTCAATAGCCCTTTTCTCCTCAAAAAGCAAGAGAAATTTTTAGAAAAAAAGGGAACTGGGCAGGACTGCCCCGCGCCGAGTTTTGGACCGGAGCCGGACCGAACAGCGCTACGCCGCCGGTGGCAAAAGCCCCTGGTCACGAAACAGGGCTTCCAGCTCGCCCGACGCGCCGAGGGCCTGAAGGATATCAACGCCCCCGACAAACTGCCCCTTCACGTAAAGCTGGGGAATCGTCGGCCAGTCGCTGAAGGTCTTCAGGCCCTCCTTCAGGCCGGGGTCCTCCAGAACATCCAGACTCGTGAACGGAACGCCTAGAAACCCGAGGATCTGGGCGGCCTGGGCCGACGGACCGCACTGCGGAAAAACGGGCGTTCCTCGCATGTACAGAACAACATCGTTCGTCGCGATTTGGACGCGGATTCGTTCGGCAATGGCCGAATTACCCTCCCCCATGCGGATCATCCTCGTGGGCTTTCAGAAATGACACCAGCGGGTAAAGCCCCGTCAGGATGGCGATGACAAACCCATACCCTCCCTCGCGGTACCCTTTGCGCAAAACATAGCATTTGTAAAAACGCCCCAAGAAACGCGCGATGTTCTTGCCCACCGTGCCCTCGCGCGGGGCGCGCTTTTCGCGCAAATCGGCGGCGTGGGCCGTTGTGTAGCTGTCCAGGCGGCGGAGCATATCACTCAGGTTGCGGTCCACCGCGTGACGGATGGTCTGCGTCAACGCGCCGCCGCAGGTTCCCTGCATCGTCACCCGCGAATGCACGTACTGCGCTTCCCACGCCTTCGCGCCCCGGCGGTACAAAATGGCCTTCGCCCCCACACCGAATTGAGCCCCCCACCCGTAGCGGATCAGGCGTGTTCCCACGTAATTGTCGAAGGGAATGCGCCACCAATCGGGGCCCGAGCCCTTGGATTCGCGGGCCGAAAGCGTACGCCTGATTTCGGCGGCCAGTTCGGGCGAGACGTATTCGTCCGCATCCACCTCCAGAATCCACCGCCCTCGGCACGCGTCTTGCCCTGCTTGCCGGCGTTCGCTTTCGAGCGGCCAGGCCCCCGCAATCACACGCGCTCCATAGGCCTGCGCGACGCTCGCCGAGGCGTCGGTCGTTCGGTCCAACACCACCACCATCTCATCAGCCCAGGCCAAGGCTTGCAGGCAAGGGCCGAGGCGTTCCACTTCGTTGCGCGCGACGACAAGAGCGCTGAGACAAACGTCTTTCTCGTGCATGGAAAGGCCGCCGATCATCATCGCGTTTCTCCTTGGTTCCGAGCTGCTTCCAGGGTGTTCTTCAGCAAATACGCGATGGTCATCGGCCCGACGCCGCCGGGAACCGGGGTCAAGGCCCCTGCCCTTTCCACGGCCTCGTCAAACGCCACATCGCCCTTCAGAACCGAAGTCCCCTCGGCGTCCGTTGTGCGGGTGATGCCGACGTCCATCACGACGGCTCCGGGCTTGATCCAGGTGCCACGAATCAGGCCGGGTCGCCCCACCGCCGCAATCAGAACATCGGCCCGCGCACAAACCTCCGGCAGGTCCCGCGTCCGCGAATGCGCGAGGGTCACGGTGCAATCCTCGCGGAGCAAAAGATGCGCAACGGGTTTACCGACGATCGTGGACCGCCCCACCACCACGGCCTGCAGGCCCCGCAGAGCGTTCGGCTCCGGCAAGGCCTCTTTGATAAGATGCAAACACCCTTGAGGCGTGCAGGGCACGGGCCCCGGCCTTCCTGTCACCAGCCGACCGATGTTGAAGGGATGAAACCCGTCCACGTCCTTGGTGGGCGCGACGGCCTCCAGGATTGCCTCGGAATCGAGTCCGGACGGCAGAGGCATTTGCACAAGAATCCCATGGACTTCCGGGTCGGCATTCAACGCAGCGATGAGGTCCAACACCTGACCTTGCGAAGCCTCGGACGGCAGACGGTGCGTCCACGACAAAAACCCTGCCTCGGCGTAGGCAACCCCCTTGGCGCGGACGTAAACCTCGCTTGCGGGGTTGTTGCCGACCAGGACAACCGCCAGCCCCGGCGTGATTCCACGCTGGACCTTCAAGGCTGCCCCCTCGTTCTTCAGTGTCTCACGAAGCCGCCGCGCGATCCCCGTGCCATCCAGAATGCGTGCCGTCATAGGGAAGCTCCCAAGTGGCGCAAAAACGCCTGCAGAAACAGAATCGCAAAAATCACCACAAGCGGCGCGAGGTCCACAGGCCCCATCGTGGGCAACCTCCGCCGCACGGGTCGCAAAAGGGGCTCGGTCAGGCGAAAGAGGGCTTGGCCCAAAGTCGCCACCACGCGGTTGTTGGCGTTCAGAACGCCGAGCGCCGCAAGCCAGCTGAGCAGGGCCCCCAGGATCAAGGCCCACAGAACAAGGTCGAGGGCCAAGCCGATGACTTCAAGCCCTGCCGCGCCGAGGGATGTCAGAACCGCCATCATCGTGTGCCTTTCCAGGTCCCGCGCTTAAGGTTCTTTCCGCGCTGCGCATCCACCTGGCTTTACGCTACACGGCGCCTTGCTGCCCCGCAATATTTTTCCTTCATCTTTTTCATCCACGTCAATCACGCGAGGTTTCGGCGGTCCCGCGACGCGCAACGGCTCGCGCATGTCAATTTTGCCGAGGTCTTTGACGGCATGCCATGTGTTGTCCGCGAGGAACGCAAGCTTCTCGTTTTTGACGCCGCACGTTTTGCAATTGATGCGGCGCATTGGGAGGTCGAGGTAGAGTCAATCCAGGTAAGATCCCTCCATCCTGAAACGTTGATTGTGAGAGGCGACGGTGAAGCGAACGCAGTGGGACTCCTTCCCCCCTTGAGTGGGAAGGTTGGGAGGGGGGGGTCCGCGAGGCGGAGCCGAGTGCGAACAAAAAAAGCTTGTTGTTGGAGAGTTTAAAGCCCCCTCACCCTGACCCTCTCCCTCGAGGGGAGAGGGAATCCCGCCGTGCAAGGAGGAAAGGACGTCCTTCATCTTTGGACAGACGGTTCCTCCTCGCCCCTGCAAGACATGTCGAGTTCTTGTTTGGATTGACTATAAGGGCGATCAGCTTGATGATTTCATCCGGTAGGTTGCTCATGCCGCCTTCACGAATGTTTTTGTATTTTTTTGGGGGGGGCTGATCCTCTACCCCTCGGCAGGCTTGTCGCCTTCGGTGGCTTTCGCAGCGGCGGCCAGGCGTGCCCGGTCGGGTGCGCCCTTGGCCTCGGGGTCGCGGTCCACGAGTTCAATGATCGCCATGGGAGCCGCATCGCCGTAGCGGATTCCCGCCTTGAGGATGCGTGTGTAGCCGCCCGCGCGAGCCTTGTACCGCTCGGCCAGGGGACCGAAGAGCTTGGCCACAACGCCTTCATCGCGCAGGTCCGACAAAGCCCGACGGCGGTTGGCAAGCCCGCCCTTTTTGCCCAGCGTGATCATGTGCTCGGTCAGAGGACGAATTTCTTTGGCCTTCGGGAGAGTCGTGCGAATTTGCTCGTGCGTCAAAAGCGCGACCATCATCGCGGAAAACATCGCTTTGCGATGGCTCTTGGTGCGGTTCAGTTTCCGTCCTGCCATACCGTGGCGCATAATGGCTCCTCCCGAAGTTGGGCCCCCGTGGTGATCGCCCCGCGTTGGGACGCCCTTTCAGGAACCGATGGTTAAAAACCGCTGCCTCCTGCTAGATCCCCCAAGGGCCCCAGAAAGGCGGCGTCGTCAGCCGTTCACCTTAACGGACCGTCTCAAAACGGTTCGTCGAGTTTGCGGATGAGATCTTCGATGTTTTCCGGCGGCCAGTTGGGCACGTCCATGCCGAGGCTCAGGCCCATTTGCGTCAAAACATCTTTGATTTCGTTGAGGCTCTTACGCCCAAAATTCGGCGTGCGCAGCATCTCGGCTTCCGACTTTTGAACGAGGTCGCCGATGTAAATGATGTTGTCGTTCTTGAGGCAGTTCGCCGAACGCACGGTGAGCTCCAGCTCGTCCACCTTCCGCAGCAGGTTTTTGTTGAACGGCAGGCTGCTGAGAGCATCGCGGGCCGCGTCTTCCTTGGGCTCTTCGAACGTGATGAACAGGCTAAGCTGGTCTTGAAGGATACGGGCCGCAATAGCGATCGCATCCTCGGGCGTCACCGCGCCATCGGTCTCCACCGTCAAGGACAGTTTGTCGTAGTCCGTCACCTGCCCGACGCGGCTGTTCTCAATCTTGTACGCGACCTTGCGAACGGGACTGAACAGAGCATCCACGGGGATCAGTCCGATGGGTGTGTCTTCCTTGCGGAAAGCAGAGGCCGGGACGTACCCCTTGCCGTTTTCCACCGTCATGTCCATCGTGAAACTTGCGCCGCGATCCAGCGTGCAGAGAACGAGATCGGGGTTCAATACCTCCACCTCGCTGCCCGTTTCGATCTGACGGGCGTAGACCTCCCCCGGTCCTTCGGCGCGAACGCGGATTTTCTTGGGGCCTTCGGCGTGCATGCGCAGCGCCAAGGCCTTCACATTCAGGATGATGTCCGTGACATCTTCGCGAACGCCGGGCACCGAGGAAAATTCGTGCAAGACGCCTTCAATCTGAACGGCGGTGACCGCCGCGCCCTGCAGAGAGGACAGAAGAATGCGCCTCAGCGCGTTACCCAACGTCGTGCCAAAGCCACGTTCCAGAGGCTCGACAACCAACGTTGCAAGGCGCTTGGGATGGTCGGACGATTGAAGAATCTTGTTCGCTTGGATCAGCGTTTTCCAATTTTTATCCAACATGGAATGCCCTTTCAACACGGTTTCCACAACGCGCACGACCGTCGCCCCCCGACGTTCGCGCAGCCCTCAATCCTTTACACACGCCGCCGCTTGCGAGGCCGGACGCCGTTGTGCGGAATCGGCGTCACATCGCGAATGGTCGTGACCGTCAACCCGACGGCTTGCAGCGCCCGAAGCGCCGACTCGCGGCCCGAACCCGGACCTTTGACGTCAATTTCCAGAGCCCGCATACCGTGCTCCATCGCCTTGCGGCCTGCGTCTTCGGCCGCCATCTGCGCGGCGTAGGGGGTGGACTTGCGCGATCCCTTGAAGCCAACAAGCCCCGAGGAGGACCACGCGATCACGTTCCCTTGCGCATCGGTGATGGTGACGACGGTGTTGTTAAAACTGGCGTCCACGTGCGCAACCCCGCTCACGATGTTTTTGCGCTCGCGGCGGCGCGGACGGCCTGCCGAGGAGGGTTTCTTTTTTTCGGTGGTTTGCGTTTCGGCGGCCATTATGTGTCCTATGGTTTGAAAGGCTGATCATCATTCAACCGAACTTCCCGATCAGCGCATGCGCCTTTCGAGGGGTTCGGCCTCGCCGCGCCTACTTACGCGTCGCAATCTTTTTACCGGCAATCGCCTTCGCGGGGCCCTTACGAGTCCGTGCGTTGGTGTGAGTCCGCTGCCCCCGCACAGGAAGTCCCTTGCGGTGGCGAAGGCCCCGGTAGCACCCCAGATCCATCAGGCGCTTGATGTTCATCGCAACCTCGCGGCGCAAGTCGCCCTCCACCTTGTAGTGGGCGTCAATGTCCTCGCGAACGCGAAGGACTTCGGCCTCGGTCAACTGGTTCACCCGCTTGGCGGGATCCAGGCCGGTGCGCGCACAAATCGCTGCCGCGTGTGTGGCCCCGATTCCGTAAATGTAACGCAAAGCGGCCTTCAGAGGCTTGGCCGCTGGAATGTTAACGCCTGCTATACGAGCCACGTGGAACCCCTTCCGTTGATACCCTCGACATCCCCGCAGACCGTCCGTCCGACGACCCGCGTTTCGGAAAAACCAAGCCTGAGCCTGTGGCCCGCGCCTCGATTCCCGATCAACCCCGCCCTACAAGGCACGCGCAAGGGAACGGCTGTCGTCACCCTCGGCCAAGGATGGCACTATAGGGGCCGTTTCCTTGATGTCAAGCCTTGTCTTGCATGCACCTGTCCGTTTTTGGACACGCGCTCCCTCCCTTGTCCCGACGGCCCGTTCGCCGCGCCCGCAAACCGCCGCGCCAATTCTTGGGCGACGAAGGGGCTCACAAACGACCGAACATCCCCGCCCAACTCGGCAATTTCCTTCACGAAACGCGAGGCGATGAACTGGTGGCAATCCGAGGCCATCAAAAACACCGTCTCAATCTCGTGCGTCAAACGCTGATTCATGCTGGCCATTTGAATTTCGTACTCGAAATCCGAAACGGCCCTGAGGCCCCGAATGATGACTCCTGCATGAACCTGCGCTGCAACCTCCACGAGCAGCGTATCAAACGTGCGGACCTCAATTTTGGCCCCCCGACGCACCAACGGAGCGACCTCCCGCTCCATCATCTTCGCTCGGGATTCCGCATCAAAGAGAGGCTCCTTTCCGGCATTTTTTGCAACGCCGATCACAAGCCTGTCCACCACCTTGAGCGCCCGGAAAATCAGATCCGCATGCCCCCGCGTAACGGGGTCAAACGTGCCTGGGTAAAGGCCAATCCGCTCTTTCATGGCGACCCCGAGGGCTCCCCGCACAACCTTCCGCAGAAAGCGGCGAGGGGTTTACCCCCGCCGCTTCCCAACGACACATTACTTGACTTCCACCGCCGCACCGGCCGCTTCAAGCTGCTTCTTGAACTTCTCGGAATCGGCCTTGGACAGACCTTCCTTGAGCGTCTTGGGGGCACCCTCCACCAGGTCCTTGGCTTCCTTGAGACCAAGGCCCGTGATGGCACGGACTTCCTTAATGACTTCAATCTTCTTGTCGCCAGCCTTAGCCAAGACGAGCGTGAACTCGGTCTTTTCCTCGGCCGGAGCCGCGGCAGCACCGCCTGCGACGGCCGCAACAGCGACCGGAGCCGCTGCGCTGACGCCCCACTTTTCTTCCAAGAGCTTGGACAGCTCGGCGGCTTCCAAAACACTGAGCCCCGAGAGCTCCTCAACGAGTTTATCCAACTTCGACATCGTGAACACTCCTTCCGGTTAGAACAAAACTTCCAGCGCACCCTTGAAACATTCGAGACCCGTTGGAGCGTTGGCGCGCATCCCCCTCAACGGGCCCCATCTCGGTGTTAAGCAGCTTCCTGACGGGCCCGAGCCGCAAGAACGCGGGCCACCTGGCCACCGGGAGCCTGAAGGACGCAAGCGATCTTCGTCGCGGGGGCCACGAGCAGTCCAACGAGTTTCCCACGCAGAGCCTCCAGCGAGGGGAGTGTGGCCAGCGCCGCAATCCCCTTCGCGTCCAGCGTCTGACCATTCAACACGCCCCCGACCAGAGCACACGCCTCGGCTCCGACTTTTTTCGAAAACTCAGCGGCGACTTTGGCGGCCACCACGGGATCGTCCGACATGGCGAGGGCCGTAGGTCCCTTAAGGAACGTGGCAACCCCTTCGGCCTTTGTGCCCTTAACGGCCAGACGCGCCAGGGTGTTCTTGCCGATCTTGAAACGCGCCCCGCCCGCCCGCATCGCGCGGCGCAAGTCCAGCGTCTGTGCGGCGTTAAGACCCGTGACGTGCAAGACGACGACGAGGCTGCTGGCCTCAACTTCCGCCTTCAGGCTGTCCATGCGTGTGTGTTTGGCTGACCGATTGGCGCTCATGCGTTCCTCCCCTTGACCGTCCGCTTGGACGGCGTCTTCCGTTCGCTGATCATCGAAGACAAGGGATAAGGATCCGAGGGGTTGGCGCATCGTGTAAGCGGTCCTTGACGATCAAGGCCCTTACATCGGACGTCGCACACCCTCGCTCCCCATCTGCGTCGGCACCTTTAACCCCTTAAGGGGACCGACGGTCTTCGACAGGATCACACCTGCCCCTTCCGGGAACAGGCCCGTCCTTCTACCTGAAGGACTCCCGTCGCGCAAGAGGGTGATTCAGGGGAAAAAAGCACGAAAAAAGCCGTTTCACGTCTGTTGGACCCATCCCTTGGGTTCCTGGCGCCAATAGGTCAGGCCGTGGTCCTGTTCTTTGTACGTTCGCCAGCGGCGACGCGCCTCCGCCAAGGCCTCGTCGTTGGCTCCCGCGAACATCTCACAGACACGCGCGTAATCGTCCAGGTGCGTCGATGCCGCGCCGTCCGTCAGAATCAGCACCTCGGCGTTGTTGGAGCGCACATCGTCCGGTGTGATCCAGATCGGTTGATGCTCAGGCAACCCGTCGCGGGCGTCCCCATGGGGCAAAAAACTGTCGGGACGGTAGGTCCACAGGTGTTGCGTTAAAGATTCCACGCGCTCGGCAGAGCCCGCCACAACAACCGCCCGCCAGCCCCGCGCAAGAACTTTCTCGAGCACCTCGGGCAAGGCTTGCTCCAACGAGGATCGCGTCAGGTGGTAAAAATGCACATCGGTCATCCCACAAGTTCCTCCCACGGGAGAAAGACCCTGATCCCGTCCGACCTCGAGGCACCACGGGGGATTTCAGAAGGCCGTTCCGTCTTCCTTCACGAGTCCTCATGCCTCAGCCCCGAGAGAATCTTCGGCGTCCCGCTTCATGTCTCGGAGTCTCGGATTTCGCCGGACCGATGGGAGAGAGCAGGAAGCCCCTACCCCTCACTCCGACTGGCTTTGATGCGCTTGGCCGGGGCAGTCTTGACGACCTTCGGAGGAGGAGGCACCGAAGCAGCCCCCGTCGAAGTCGGCGGATCGCGCAACAAGTACCCACGGCCCCACACGGTTTCAATGTAGCCGTCATCCCCGCCCAACGCCTCGGCCAGCTTCTTGCGCAGCTTGCACACAAACACATCAATGATCTTGACGTCGGGCTCATCCACGCCGCCGTAGAGATGATTCAGAAACATCTCCTTGGTGAGCGCCGTCCCTTTGCGCAGACTCAGCATTTCCAGAATGCCGTATTCCTTGCTGGTCAAGCGCACGGGCGCACCGTTCGCCTCCACCATGCGCGTATCGAGATTGATGGTCAGCTTGCCTGTGCGGATCACATTGTTAGCGTGCCCTTTGCTGCGACGGATAATCGCGTGCACGCGGGCCACCAACTCGCGGCGGTCAAAGGGTTTGGTAAGGTAGTCATCCGCCCCAAACCCAAGGCCCTTCAACTTGTTGTCCAGCTCGGCCAAGCCTGAGAGAATAAGAATCGGCGTTTCCACCCGCGCGGCACGCAGGCGACGAAGCACATCGTACCCATCAATGTCGGGGAGCATCAGATCCAGGATGATGATGTCGTAGTCGTAGATCTTGCCGATCTCAAGCCCGTCTTCACCCAGGTCCGTGGCGTCCACAATAAACCCTTCGGCCTGGAGCATCAGTTCGATGCTCTTGGCAACCGAGGGATCGTCTTCAACGAGCAACACGCGCATGGGAAACCTCGTTCGGACAGCTCTCAAACCAGGGACAACGAATCAGCCCCCTTCGTGTTTAACACGTGCCCCTCCCGTTGTTAAGAAAGATGAAGAACGCGCAACACTTCTAAACGGAACGGCTCGCGCGGGCCAGAAAAGCGGCACTCAGGATCTTGTACGCTAGCTTAGCCGCCAAGAAATCGCAGGCGTGCAGTCCCGGACGCGGGGCCAATTCCACGATGTCCGCACCGACCAGATTCAAGCGTTCACCCGCTGCACGGATGATCGCGATGGTCTCATCCCACAACAAACCACCGGGCTCGGGCGTTCCCGTTGCGGGCATCAGGCTGCTGTCGAATCCATCCACGTCAAACGTCAGGTAAACCGGTAGACCTTCCAGCGGACGCAGAATGTCCTCCAACGACCACCGTGCCCGGTCTTTCGTGAAGAAAATGTGCAGACGCTCGCTGCGTGATTCGGAATCGAAAAACGGAATCTCGTCCGCCGAGATGTTGCGAATGCCGACAGAGACGAGTTGTGTAACCTCGGGGTTGTCGAGCACACGTCGTAACGCGCACGCATGGCTGTGCCGCTCGCCGCGAAAGCTGTCGCGCAAATCGGCGTGGGCGTCAAAATGCAAAACGCCGAGGCGTGGGTACCGCCGCGCAAAGGGCCGAATCGCGCCCGCCGTCAGCGTGTGCTCCCCGCCAAGCGTCAGCGGAAACTTGCCCGCCGCCAAAACCGCTTCCACGATTCCGTCCAACTGATTCAAGGCTGCGGGCAACGAATCCGCGATGGGGGGCTCGTGCAGAGTCACAAACCCATAACGTCGCCAGGCCTCGCACCAATACTCTTCGTCGAAGGGCTCCAGTTCCGAAGACGCCTCAAGGATCGCACGCGGAGCCTGTGCCGTGCCCTCCTCGTAGCTCACGCTTTTCTCAAGCCCGAAGGGAATCAGAACCGCACGGGCCTCATCAAACGACGACGCCTCGTCGGCGGTTAACGCAAACAAACTTTCTTCGGGGGGCTTACAGGGCAGCATACGTTACTCTCCCTTCATCCAAGGCGCGTGCGAAAATCCGCGTACCCAAACGCGCGCTCCACGCGGTACGCGCCCGCCGCATCGAGCCACCCGAGGTCCGGCAGCGGCGTTCCGTTGAACGTCGTCGCTTGAACAAAGGTGTACTGGAGCATATCGCCCAAAACGATTTTGTCGCCAGGTTTTAACGCCTGCGCGAAAAAAAAGGGGCCCGCGAGGTCCCCGGTCATGCACGTCTTGCCCCCCAGGAGGTACCCGAAGGGATTCGCCGCATCGGTCTCCGTCGTCGCACCCAGGACGGAGGGTGTGTAGGGGGCCGTCAGGACGTCCGGCATATGGCACGTGAACGAGGAATCCAGAACCGCAACAACGTGGGCCCCGTTATCCACAAGGTCTAAAACGCTCGTCACCAGGTACCCGGCATCCACCACAAGCCCGCTGCCGGGCTCCAAAATCACGTCCAGGTGGGGAAACGCGTCCCGAAAAGCCCGAAGCCTCGCCATCAGCGCGTCGGGGTTATAAAACCCCCGCTTGTTGAGGAAATGCCCGCCACCCAGGTTGATCGCTTTCACGCGAGCAAGGTACGGCCCCAAAACGTCGACAACACGGTCCATCAACAATGCTGAAGCCCGATGGTCTGCCTCGCAGAGCGCATGAACGTGCAGAAAGTCCACAAGCTCCCACGGTAACGCATCAAGCTCTCGAAGGGGCACGCCGAATCGGGATAGGGGCGAGCACGGATCGTATTTGGACCCGCCCACGGTCGCGCAGGAATATCCGGGGTTGATGCGAACGCCCGTCCGGATACCGCGCCCCGCCGCCCGCACGAGCGGCGCGAATCGCCGCACCTGGTCCACGGAATTAAACGTGATGTGATCGGCGAGGTGCGTGAGTTCCTGGACCTCGGCTTCGGTGTACGCGGGCGCGTAGACGTGAACCTCTTTGCCAAACTCCTCACGCCCCAACCGCGCTTCATAAAGGCCGCTGGCCGTCGTGCCATCCAAGAAAGGACGCATAAGCGGAAACGCGGCGGGCATCGCGAACGCCTTGGTCGCAAGCAGCATCCGGCACCCCGTCGCGGCCCGCACCCGCGCCGCCGTTTCCAGGTTCTCGCGCAACCGCACCTCGTCCACCACGTAAGCGGGAGTCGCGATCTTGGGCAGCGCCATCCGAAGGCGATCGGGGAGGAGCTGGGGAGAAACGTCGAGGGTCATACTGCCGTTTGTGCCGGATTCCGCCGAACACGGGAAGGGGGTGATGGATAAGAACAACCCCTTGATTTTGTTGAAAAGAGGGGGGTGGAGGGCTATTGACGAAACAAAGTGCCCCCATGCAGGGAGATTGAGGTGGAATCAAAGACGGTGGCAGTCGAGGGCGACAACGGTACCGGGGCAAGGGGAAGGCCAACACATTCAGGGCGGGCAGCCTTCCTCAAGGCAAGGACGGCTTGTACGGAGGCTCTCATGGTCTTTGAGCCGGTATAAGCCCACCCTGACGCGGAAGGGATTCGGGACCCTTTGGCGCGTCGTGAGTCCCTTCTTGCTCGCCTGGGAAGCAAGAACACGGACCAGGAACGAATCAGACCCCTAGCTTCGGGGGGAAAAATCGTCTAGGAGTGAACTTTCCGTCGTCCCTCCTCCGGAAGGACGACGTGGTTGCGTGGCCTAAAAAGGACGTTGCGACGCGGGGTTAAGCGGCGCGGCGGAGGGCAGCGTAGGAGTGTAGCTCAATTGGTAGAGCACCGGTCTCCAAAACCGGGGGCTGGGGGTTCGAGGCCCTCCACTCCTGCCAACGACAGGCACGGGTCTAGGGCGCGTTTGAAGGAGGGGACATGATCACGGTATCCAAGGTCGTTGGGTTTTTGCGCGAAACGCAGCGCGAGACATCGAAGGTCACATGGCCCTCGCAGCGCGAGACGGTCACAACGACGGTTGCCGTGGTGGTGATGGCGGTTGTGGGCGGCGCGTTTTTCTTTGTCGTGGATTCGGTCCTTGGGGCCACGCTGCGGCGTTTGTTGGGCATGGGCGGTTAGCCCGGTTTTTTGTGCAGAGGAGTTGACGTCATCATGGCGCACCGTTGGTACGTGATTCACGCTTACTCGGGCTTTGAAAAGAAGGTCGCTCAGACGATCCGCGAGACGGCGATCAAGAAAGGCTTGGAAGAGTTCTTTTCCGAGATTCTGGTCCCGACCGAGGAAGTCGTGGAAGTGCGGCGTGGCAGCAAGGTCAACGCCGAGCGCAAGTTTTTCCCCGGCTACGTCCTCATCAAGATGGACCTGACGGATGAAAGCTGGCACCTCGTGAAAAACACGGCCAAGGTCACGGGCTTTTTGGGGGGCGGCGGCAAGCCCACGCCCATCACGGAAGCCGAGGCCCAGCGGATTCTTCACCAGGTCCAAGAAGGCGTCGAGCATCCCAAACCCTCCGTCATGTTCGAGGTGGGCGAGCAAGTGCGCGTCATGGACGGGCCGTTTGCGTCGTTCACCGGGACCGTCGAAGGCATTGATGAATCCAAGGCTCGGCTCAAAGTCGCGGTTTCCATCTTCGGCCGCGCAACGCCCGTGGACCTCGAATACGCACAGGTGGAGAAGGTTTAGGACGGCGTGATTACTTACGAAAAAAACCGAACACTCGCGGTTGATGACATTGTGCGCGTACTTAAAGCCTCCGGGATTAAGCGACCAACGGAGGACGTGGACCGCATCGGAAAAATGTTTTCCAACGCGAATCTCATCTGCTCGGCCTGGGACCAGGGGACTCTGATCGGCGTGGCGCGTGCGCTTACGGATGATGCGTACTGCTGCTATTTGTCGGATCTGGCGGTGGACAAGGCCTATCAAAAGCAAGGCGTTGGCAAACGGTTGATTGAGACGGTACGCGCCGCGCTCAACCCTCAGGTTTCTCTCGTTTTGCTGGCCGCCCCAGAAGCCATGACCTACTACCCAAAACTGGGGTTTGAAAAACTCGGCAACGCGTTTCGCATCCAACGCACCGTGTAGATTCGCGGCGGGTGCCGATGGTGGGAAACACACGCTCATCTCTTCAAAGGGCTTCGGACGGGGACGAGCGAAGCGACGCGAACAGCCGCTGACATGAAACTTTTCAGGGATTGTTGGGGGCATCGCGGCGGAGGCCCTTGACTTTCCGGTCAAAAACCTTGATCCCTGAGCCGCGTTTCTGAGCCTGGGGGGTGAGCCTCTGGACAGAAGCACGCTCCTGTCCTCCCACGAGGCGGGGTGTGCGACGCGCGTCCTTGGGGTCCTTCCCAGGGGGGCCGGGGTTCCCGACAGGGCTCTTTCCAAGGGCCACGGGGGATCGGCCCGATCCACAGAAGAAGGTTGAACGAACCATGAGCGATGTTGCTGAACGCGTGAAGAAGATTGTTGTTGAGCACCTGGGCGTTGATGCCGCCAAGGTCGTCGAAGGGGCCAGCTTCATCGATGACCTCGGGGCCGACAGCCTGGACACGGTTGAGTTGGTCATGGCGTTTGAAGAAGAGTTCGGGGTGGAAATTCCCGACGAGGCCGCCGAGAAAATCGCGACCGTTAAAGACGCCGTCGACTTCATCACCCAAAAGAAGGCGAGCTAAGAAAGCCCTTCCGGGCGTTGTCCGGCAAGGAGGAACCGCATGCGGCGCATTGTTGTCACAGGGCTTGGGATGGTCTCGCCTCTCGGGGCGGGGGTCGGCATCAACTGGTCGCGCCTGATCGAAGGCGCGAGCGGGATTCGTGCAACCACCGGGTTTGAGACGGCGGACTTGGCGTGCCAGGTCGCCGGACAGGTTCCTGCAGGGACGGGCCCCGGAGAGCTGGCTCTGGACGACATTCTTCCGCCGAAAGAGCAGAAAAAGATGGATCGTTTTATCCATCTGGCTCTGGCGGCGGCGGACGAGGCCGTGCGGGACAGCGGGTACGTGCCCGCGAATGAATCCGAAGCCGACCGCGCCGGGATTCTGATCGGGTCGGGCATCGGCGGACTGAACGAGATTTACACAACGTCCGTGATCCTTCACGAGGAAGGCCCCCGGCGCGTCTCGCCGTTTTTTATCCCCCGCAGTTTGATCAACTTGGCGAGTGGGCAGGTCTCCATTCGCCACGGTTGGCGCGGCCCGAACCATGCCATCGTGACGGCGTGCGCGACGGGATCACACGCACTTGGCGATGCGGCGCGTCTTATTCAGGCGGGTGATGCCGACGTGATGTTGGCGGGCGGTGCCGAAGCCGCCGTGTGCCGGATTGGTATTGCCGGATTCTGTGCCCTGCGTGCGCTTTCGACGGCCTTCAATGCAACGCCCGAGCGTGCCTCGCGTCCTTTCGACAAAGACCGCGACGGGTTTGTCATGGGCGAGGGCGCGGGGATTGTCGTCTTGGAAGACCTGGAGCACGCGCGGCGGCGCGGAGCCAAGATTTACGGTGAACTTGTGGGGTATGGCCTGTCGGGTGACGCGTACCACATGACCGCTCCGGCGGAAAACGGCTCGGGCGGGTACCGCGCGATGCGCATGGCGTTGGAGCGTGCGGGGATTGGACCCGAGGACGTGGATTACATCAACGCGCACGGGACCTCGACCCCGACGGGCGATGCGATTGAAGTTCGCGCCGTGCGGCGACTCTTGGGCGAGACAGCTGAGAAAAAAGTCCTCATGTCGTCCACCAAATCGGCCATTGGGCATTTGCTCGGTGCCGCTGGAGCGGTCGAGGCCATCTACTGCCTGAAGGCAATGGAAGCCGGTGTTGTGCCCCCGACGCTGAACCTGGAGAACGTGTCCGAGGACTGCGCAGGCCTTGACCTGGTGCCGCTTGTGGCGCGTGAAAAGCCCCTGAACATCGTTCTGTCCAACTCCTTCGGATTCGGCGGAACAAACGCAAGCCTCGTGTTCCGGAAGGTTTAAGGACCCCGGACCTTTCCGATCATGATGGATCTGTCTTTCCTGGGCCCGCGCGTGTGCGTGATTGGCCCTTCCTCAAGCGGAAAATCCACGTTGGCGGTGGCCTTGGGCAAGCGTCTTGGGCTACCCGTCGTTCATTTGGATCAATGGGCGCATGAGCCGGGCACGAATTGGAATCGCCGTCCGGATGACGTTTGGGTGAAGGACCACGACGCTTTGATCCAAGAACCGGCGTGGATTCTGGAAGGCAATTACAGCGTGTGCATGCCCCAGCGTTTCCGAAGGGCGACGGCGGTTCTGTGGACGGACCTGCCCGTCACGGGCTGTTTGATCCGGTACCTGAAGCGCAGTTTCAGGCGTTCCCCTCAAGTACGCCCAGGAAACCTGGAGGGCGCTTCGCGTGAAGTGAGCCTGTCGTTGATCCGCTATCTGCTCGTGCAATACCCCCACAACCGCCTTCGCTATGAGCGGCTGTTGGCCGAGGCCGCCCGCCCGGATCTTCACGTCCTGCGCCTGCATTCTTGGGAAGCTCTGATGACGTGGCAGCGGCAGCAACGGCTTATCGGATGATCTCGGCTAAGGTCCGTTTTGGGCCATAGCGTCTGTGAACAAAACGAGGTTGTGGCGCATGAGGGCGAGGTAAGTCGGCGCGGGGGCTTGTTTAGCATTTTTGGCAAACGCCGTGCAGCTCGATGACGGGATGGCGGAGGGTGTGGCCATGTCGTCGGGCGGCTTGCGTGAGGGTTTTAGCGAGCGCCTCGTCGTGAATCTCGCGTGTTTGGCCACAGGTGTCGCAAATCATGACCACGTGCTGATGGTTGGTGGTCGCATCCAGGCAAAGCTTGAACGTGTTCTGACTTTCCAGTTTCACCACCACGCCGGCCTCGGTCAGGAACGAAAGCGTGCGGTACAGACTGATGGGCGACAAAGGCGGTTTCCGCGTTTGGTTCAAGGACTCGAGCAGCGCATAAGCCGTTCGAGGGGTGCCGAGCGTGACCATCGCTTGCAAAACCTCTCTCCGCACGTCCGTGAGGCGTTGGCCCGCGTGGTGCAGACGATCTTCGAGACGAGCCAGGGTCTCTGGAACGGTTGAGGGGACCGAAGAGGACGTGTTCACAGCGGGAACCTTGTCGGCAAAAGAACGTGTACGGCCTGTTGACACGAGGCCCACAAAAATAGCGCGTTCTTGGGTCTCCGGGAAGGTGTCGGTTCAGAACGCGGCGGTGACGGTCATGGCGAGGGTGGTGGCCTGATCGGCGTTGCGACCCCAAACGCCCTGTTGGACCCCAAGGAGCAGGCGCAAGGAGTCATGAACGGGCATCACCAGCCCAGCCGTCACCGCCAGAAGGTCTGCGTCATCCCCCGAGGCGATCACCTCACGGCTGTAATTGAGCTCCACCTCGGGTTGCAACCACGGCAAGATTTGGTAGCCCCCGGCCACATCGGCCGTCAGGGTTCCGCGTGCGTTGCCACGCTCGCCCCCCAAAGGCAGAGACGCGCCGAGGGCCGCGTTGGCTGTCCAAGCCCCCCAATCTTTGCTCGCGGCCAGAGTTTGATCAAAACTCCAGAACGCTTGGCTGGTGCCGATGTCAAAGTCTCCGCCCCGCGTACCGCTCGGAAGGGTGAATCCCCCGCTGTAGGCCAGATCCAACGCCTGTTCTTCGCTGTGAAAGAAACGGTAGCGTCCGCTGATTCCCAGGTCCCCAAGCCCCTGGCCGCTCTTAGGCCCCGGCACACCGTCATCGTCCGCATCGTGGTCTTTGTCCTGAATCCACGCGTGCCCGAAGCTCAGGGCAACATCCAGGTCCGTGACGAGACCCGCCGTGACGGTCACACCCACGGCCTGTTCCGACGTGAAGCCGCGCCGGTGCGCAGAGCTGTCCTTGTCCCACGCACGGTACGCCCGCGTGTAAGCATACGCTGTTTCGATTTCATAGTGCCCGGGATCAACGGGGGAAGCATCCAGGGTGTTGATTTTGCTGTGCTCCGGGCTTGCGTCGGCCCCAACGGGAGGTTCGACGACGGATTCAGCGCGGGCTTGCAGCGGAGCGCTGGCCAGGACGATGAGGACCAGAAAAGGCAGAAGAGAACGAGCCATCATGGGATCTAACTCCTAGGGTGAGGGGAAAGGTTAATTGTTTGGTCCCAATAAGTAGTGGAGAGGGTTTGAGTGAAAAAGGTGTGGGTGA
>CAIPYM010000005.1 GCA_903869345.1 uncultured Pseudomonadota bacterium | reverse complement strand
TTGATGGCTTATAACTTCCAGCGCGAGCTTAAGGCCTTGAAGTTCCTCTCACCCTATGAGAAAATCCTCTCAGAGTGGCGAGATCACCCACACCTTTTTCACTCAAACCCTCTCCACTACTTATTGGGACCAAACACCTAGGCATGGCTCTCTGACAGGACACGCGGGGAAGACAACCCCGTGCAACGGGGAAAGGGGTCGTTTCTGTTACGAGGAACCGCGATGATTCACGTCGATCACCTTGGCAAGACGTTCCGTGTCAAAGGCCCATCGCGCCCAGGGTGGTTTGGACTTCGCGCCACGCCCGTGGACGTCCCCGCCGTGCGGGACATCAGTTTTGACATTCGCCCCGGCGAGCGCGTGGCGTTCATCGGACCCAACGGCGCGGGCAAATCCACGACGCTCAAGATGCTCAGTGGCCTGTTGCGCCCCACCTCGGGCCATGCCGAGGTCGCGGGGTTTGTGCCCTGGAAGGATCGGCGGCGTCTGGCCTACGCCATTGGCCTGGTGTTTGGGCAGAGGTCCCAGCTGTGGCATCATGTGCCCGTGCAGCAGAGTTTTGACCTTTTGGGCAAAATCTACGGCTGTTCGCCCGAGGCGTATGCCGCTCAGCTGGCTCGACTGACCGAGGTGTTTGACCTTGGGCCGCTGCTGGACAAGCCCGTGAAGACTCTGTCGCTCGGCCAGCGCATGCGGTGTGAGATCGCCGCAAGCCTCCTTCACCAGCCCAAAATTCTTTTTCTGGACGAACCCACCATTGGCCTCGATGCCGTGACCAAGGCCGACGTGCGCGATCATTTGATCAACCTGAGTGCGCGGGAGGGAACCACGTTGGTTCTGACCTCTCACGACACAACGGACATCGAGAAAATCTGCGAGCGCGTCATCCTGGTGAACGGGGGCGTCAAACTGCTGGACGCGCCTTTAGAGGCGATGCGGCAGAGGTACCTTCAACGGCGGCAGGTTGTTCTGACGACCGAGGACGAAACGCCCGCGCTGGAGGACCTTCCGTCCGGGGTGACGGTCACGCGCGAATCGCACCGCCTGATCCTTGATGTGGACCCCGCGCTTGCCCCCCTTCCGGCCTTGATCGCCCGTGCCCTCGAACGTCTGGCCGTGGTGGACGTCACCGTGAACGACGTTCCGCTGGAGAACGTCATCCGGCGCATTTACCAGGAGGGGTGAAGCCGATCCATGTTCTGTGGACACCCCATGCCGGAAAAAAACAGTTGACCATTCCTTAAACTCACCCGTTCGCCCTGAACCTTACGGCCCCCCAAGGTGACAAGAGCGCCAAGCGAGCGGTAGGGTGCTCGGCGGAGAATCCTCATGAGGTCCTTATTTTGATGCGGCAGAAAGCCCTTTTTTTGGACCGGGATGGCGTGATCAACGCCGAGCATGGGTTTGTGGGAACGCTGGCGACGTTCGAGACGATGCCGGGGATTTTTCCCCTGGTGCGAACGGCCCGAGACCTGGGCTACCGTGTGGTCGTCGTGACCAACCAAGGGGGCGTCGCGCTGAAGCTTTACACGAAAGAAGCTTTTGAAATCCTGACCGTTGCTATGGTCGGGATGTTCGCTCGCGAGGGCGTCGTTCTGGACGGGGTCTTTTCCTCGTTTGAGCACCCTGGGACCGTGACGCCGACGATTCGCGCGACGGGGTTTTGGCGCAAACCGAAGCCGGGCATGATTCGGGAAGCCGCGCAGGACCTTCGGCTTGATCTCACACGGTCCATCATGATTGGCGATAAGCTCACGGACATGCAGGCGGCCCTTGCTGCAGGCGTCGGAACGCCCCTCTGGTTAAGGGCGGAAACGGATACCCCCATGCTTGAAGGCGAAGAAGCCAACCCACCCCCTGGCGTTTGCGTGATTCACACCCTGGACGAGGCGCGAAAGGTGGTAGAAAGCGTGGCCTGAGAGCCTGTTGACAAAGTGGTCATGGGGTGTGAGGGAAGACGCCGTTTTTCCACCTCCGACCCTTTCCGTTCGACCGAAAGGTCCTGAGCGGAAAGGGCGGAGCAAAAAAACCGTCACCCCGGCGAAAGCCGGGGTCCCGAGGGAGTCGTCAATGCTCTTTCAGCCTCTCGGGGGCTCGGCCTTCGCACATCAAAGGGCTTGGATCAGAGCCTTGATTTTTGTAACGATGCTCAAGCGGATGCGTTGGGGGGTTGGGAACTGTTCGGCCGTGTTCAGACGCTCGGCCACCGCCCCGTAAAAAGCGCGCATGATGCGCACCGGGAAAAGGGCCCCTCGGGGGCCCTTGCGAATCAGGGCGTCCGCGCAAGCAAAATGCTCCGTTGCCGCGGCCATCACATCGCGGCACGCCGCCGTGAATCCCGGATCCTGCAGAATTGCATCCGGCGTTTGCGCGACAACGCCATGGCGAACCAACGCCTCGCGGGGAACATAAAGTCGCCCGAGGGCCGCGTCTTCCGTCAAATCCCGAAGAATGTTGGTCAGTTGAAACGCACGCCCGAGGTGATGCGCGAGCAGACGTTGTTCGGGTCCCGCCCCCACCCCAAAAAGACGCAGCGCGATGCGTCCCACGGCGCTGGCCACGCGGTCACAGTAAAGGTCCAACGTCGCATGATCGGGCGCCTGCAGAGGGCGCTCCTCCGCGTCCATCGCCATGCCGTCCAGAATGGCTTGAAAGTCCGCCTCCTCCAGCGCAAACCGCGCAATCGCGGGCGCAAGAACACACGTGACGGGATCCTCGGGCACACCCGAAGCGAACAGACGCGCGATGCGCCCACGCCACAAAGCAAGCCCTTCGTGCCGTTCGGCCAGGGACCCACCCTCGTCCACCACATCGTCCACGGCGCGGCAAAAGGCGTAAAGAGCGGCGGCAGCTTCCCGTCCCTCCCGAGGGGCGAACATCAGCCCCATCCCAAATGAACTCCGCGCCGCTTTTACGCGCTGACGCACCTCGGCCAACGCGACGGGGTAAAGGAGCATCTCCCCCTCCGGGAGCGCGGCCGAACAAGAACACGAGCAACACGAACCGGACATGCTAAAACCCTCCAACCCTCGCTCTTCCCGAACGAGCACGGGCGCGACAGCGTCGCTCCCTCTTACAAGAAACTCTGAGGCAAGACAAAAACGCTTCATCGTCGGAAGGGTGGGTGTTTTTGAGATTCCCCCCTTCCACCTGTCATCGCGAGTCTCGCGAAGCGATCCAACTCAGGGCCTCTCGGCCTCACGGACAGAGCCGGGGATGAATCGTCCCGGCCCCTTTCAGGGGCCTCGCGATTGACGGGGCTTTTTTTGGCTCCGTCTCCTCCGCCGGGACGACGGTGGAGGGGGACAGGGCTAAGAAAAACTCTTTTTTTCAGGCTCAACGCTGACACAGGCCGTTTATTTTCTGCTATCTGATCTTTGCCCCTCTTCCCCTAGACGTTTGCCCCCGAGGACCCATGTCCCTGCGCGCTTCTTCCCCATCCTCGTCCCCCGTCGTCCACCGCGAGGACTACACGCCGCCTGCGTTTCTGATAGACGCGACCGAGATGGATCTTGAGCTTGATCCCAAGAAAACGCGCGTCCGCATAACGCTCACGCTGCACCGGAACCCGGAGGCTCCCAACCCCAAGGCCTCGCTGATTTTGAACGGCGAAACGCAAAAGCTGATCGGCGTGTGGCAAGACGACGTGAAGCTGAAGCCCAGCGCGTACACGCTGACCGAGCAAACGCTCACGCTGACGAACCTGCCCGATCGCGTACGTCTACGGATCGAGAGCACGCATGCACCCACCAAGAACACCGCCCTTTCGGGGCTCTATGTGGCGGGGCCTCTGCTTTGCACGCAGTGTGAACCCGAAGGGTTCCGCCGCATCACGTACTACCTCGATCGGCCCGATGTCCTTGCGCCGTTCACCGTGACGCTGCATGCCGACAAAGCACAGTACCCAGCGCTTCTGGCGAACGGCAACCGTATCGCCCGAGGCGAGGAGCCGAACGGTCGGCACTGGGTCCGGTGGGAGGATCCGTTTCCCAAGCCCTGCTACTTGTTCGC
This sequence comes from uncultured Pseudomonadota bacterium, assembly GCA_903869345.1. Classification (GTDB taxonomy): domain Bacteria; phylum Pseudomonadota; class Alphaproteobacteria; order UBA9219; family UBA9219; genus CAIPYM01. The sequence continues at coordinate 2,059 of CAIPYM010000005.1, read as the reverse complement.
CGTCGTCGCGGGGGACCTCGACAGTGTGCGCCGTACAACCAAAACCAAGCAGGGCCGCCCCGTGGACGTGGCCATGTACGTCGAAAAGGGCCGGACGAAAGAAACCGCGTTCGCGTTGCAGGCGCTGGACCGCGCGATGCGCTGGGATGAAACGACCTACGGCCTGTCGTACGATCTGGATTTGTTCATGATCGTGGCCGTGAGTTTCTTCAACATGGGCGCGATGGAGAACAAGGGGCTCAACATTTTCAACGATGCGTGCGTCCTGGGCCGTGCCGAAACCGCGACGGATGGCGATATCGCGTTCATCGAGCGTGTTGTCGGGCACGAGTATTTCCACAACTGGACGGGCGACCGTGTGACGTGCCGCGACTGGTTCCAGCTCAGCCTTAAGGAGGGCCTCACCGTCTTCCGCGAACAAGAATTCTGCGCCGCCCAGCACGGGCACGCGTTCGAACGCATGATGACTGTCAGCCAGCTTCGGCGCGGCCAGTTCACCGAAGACGCGGGCGCGATGGCGCACCCCGTTCGCCCGGACAGTTACGAGGCGATTGATAACTTTTACACCTCGACGGTCTATCAAAAGGGCGCGGAAGTCGTCCGCATGATCCAAACGTTTGTCGGCAAGCCGACGTTCCGCAAGGGGCTCCGGCTTTACCTCAAGCGTCACGACGGCCAAGCCGCGACGTGCGAGGACTTTGTGCAAGCCCACGCGGACGCAAGCGGGCGCGACTTCACGCAATTCCTTCGTTGGTACAGTCAGGCGGGCACGCCCGTCCTGAACGTGCGGGGCGCGTACGATGCCACCGAAGGCACCTACCGCCTGACGGTGCGGCAGACGACTCCGCCAACGCCGGGACAGCCGACCAAGAAGCCTCTGCATTTGCCGCTTGCCGTGGGTCTTTTGGACGCCGAGGGCCATGACCTGATCGGCACGCGTGTGCTGGAGGTCCGCAAGGCGCGCGAGGTTTTCGTGATTGAGGGCCTGCCCAAGGGGCTGGACGTTCCGCCGGTGCCTTCGCTGCTTCGCGATTTTTCGGCCCCCGTGCGCCTGGATTATCCCTCTACCGAGTCCGACCTGTTGCATGTGGTCGCCCACGACATCGACCCCCTGAACCGGTGGGATGCTGGGCAGACGCTGCTCCGCCGCTGCGCCTTGGCGCGGCTTGGGGTGGGAAGCCCGCGCGCGGGCAAACTGTCGGCCCGTTTGGTTGAATCGTTCCGCGCCGCGCTGACCGATTCCAAGGCCGAGGCTGCGCTTCGAGCGATGATGCTCACGTCCCCCAGCGAGGCCGAGCTGGGCCTTGCCCTGAAAGCCGCCGGAAAGCTGATTGACCCGGTGCAGGTGAGCCTCGTGCGGCAGGACATCGTCCGCGAACTGGCCGAGCCCTTATGCGAGGACCTGGAGCGCCTGAGGAAAACGCTGGGTGCGAAGCTCGATCCGAAGGCCAGCGACGGCAAGGCGCGGGGGGTGCGGAGTCTCGTGAACCTCGCGCTTGCGTTCCGCGCTCGCCTCGGGTTGCCGGAGGCGCTGGATGAAGCGGCGCGGCTTGTCGCCCGGTCGTCCAACATGACCGACAAAATCGCGGGCCTTTCGATTCTGTCCGAAAGCCCCTCGCCGCTGTACGCCCCCGCCCTCGCCGCGTTTGAAAAACGCTACAAGGACGCGCCGACGATCATGGACGAATGGCTCGCGGTGCAAGCCGGGGCGCGTTTGCAGGGCGTGTTAACAACGGTTCGCGGTCTTTTGACACACCCGGCCTTTACGCTGAACAACCCCAACCGGGTTTCGGCGCTTTTGGGTACGTTCGCGGGCAACCCGTTTGGGTTCCACGCCGAGGACGGCTTGGGCTATGCGTTTCTGGCCGAGCAGATTGAGCGCCTGGACCCGATCAACCCGCACAGCGCCGCGCGTCTGGCCAAGCCCTTTTTGCGTTGGCGCGATTTTGACACATCCCGTCAGGCCCTCATGCGCAAGGCCCTGAAACGCCTCGCAGCCAAGCCCCTTTCGGCGAACACGCGGGAGGTCGTCATGCGAAGTTTGAAGGGGTAAAGTCAA
>CAIPYM010000004.1 GCA_903869345.1 uncultured Pseudomonadota bacterium | reverse complement strand
TCTTCCCGAAGCCCTTTCGTCTTGATCATCGCCCCCGCAAACCCACTCTGCCCGTAATCTTTCTGCATCGCCCCCTCCCGAATCACTCCACATCCCTACAGAATCATAGACCCGGCACTTTTGCAAAGGGTTCCTCTGAGCGATGAACAACTTCAGGCATTGCGTAGGCACAGCACACGAGATTCAAGGGCTACGGCGCTGCACGCTTTGGGACGAGCAATCTCAAGTTTAAGAAACGAATTGGAGGTCAGCACTTTGCAGGCAGAGGCAACCGCCATAGGGCTTTTGGAGTTGGTCCTGCGAGCGACGATGCCTTTGGGACGTCCCCCACTACAGGGTCAAGCCCCCCACTGCGGGTTAGGGTGAGAGGACCTAAACCCTCACAGCCAGCAGCGTTGGGGGGTCGCGCTGTCTCGCCTGACCCGCCCCGCTCCTCAAGCCGGGCCATCAAGTGGCACAGGAGTCACGTCGCATCCACTCCTCCCGGAGCGTCCTGAAAAAACGCACACAGGTCGCGCAAAAAGCATGTGGGGCAGGCGGGGGCGCGGGCTCGGCAAATGTAACGGCCATGGAGCACCAGCCAGTGCGAAGCGTTGCGGCGCTGATCCTCGGGGATGACCCGGTTGAGAACATCTTCCACGGCTCGTGGCGTTGACCCTTCCGCCAATCCTAGCCGATGGGCCACGCGGAAAACGTGCGTGTCCACGGCCAAGGTCGGCTGCCCGAAGGCGACGTTCAGGACCACGTTCGCGCTTTTACGCCCAACGCCTGGAAGCGATTCCAGCGCGTCACGGTCGGCCGGGACCTCACCCTTCCAGTCGTCCACCAAACGTTGCGACAGGGCCAGGATGTTCCGCGCCTTGGTCGGATAAAGGTTGATGCTTTTCACGGCATCTTTCAGACGCGCCTCTCCCAAAGCCAGCATTTTGGCGGGTGTGTCTATTTCCGCAAACAACGCAGCCGTGGCTTTGTTGACGCCCACGTCCGTCGCCTGAGCCGACAAAACGACGGCCACGAGCAACGTGTACGGGTTCGTAAACGTGAGCTCACACCGAGGGTCCGGGTCCTGCTCGGCAAAACGTTCAAGCATCGTCGTGACGGCGCGAGGAGTCATGGACGGGTTATGGGAATCCTTCGGACCGTTTGTCAACGGCGGGAACGTCTGCTAGGGTTCCACCATCCCCAACGAGGAGGCGGAAGACCGCGCATGATCCGGCGTCGGCGCATTTACGAAGGCAAAAACAAGGTCCTGTTTGAAGGACCCGAGCCGGGGACGCTTGTCCAGTATTTCAAGGACGACGTTCTGTCCGGGAACCCGCGTCGGCCCGAGACGGCCATGGGCAAGGGCGTTCTGACGAATCGCATTTCGGAATACCTGATGCTGAAACTCGCGGGCGTTGGCATTCCCTCGAACCTCGTGCGCCGCCTGAACATGCGGGAGCAATTGGTCCGGCAGGTGGAGCCCATTCCGTTGGAGCTCATCATTCGCAACAGCGCGGCGGGCTCGTTCGCGGAGCGCTTGGGGCTTTCGGAAGGCGCGGACCTTCCGCGCTCGGTCCTCGAATTTTTTTACACCAAAGAAGACCTGGAACGGCCCTTTGTGTCGGACGAGCACATCACGGCGTTCGGTTGGGCCGCGCCGCACGAAGTGGATGACATGATGGCGCTCGCGTTGCGGGTGAACGATTACCTGTCGGGGTTGTTCCTCGGAATCGGGCTCAAGCTTTTGGACGTGCGGCTCGTCTTTGGTCGCCTGTGGGACCAGGAGGACATGCGGATCGTCCTGGCCGAAGAACTCAGCCCCGAGAGTTTCCGTCTGTTGGATCTTCGCACGGGCGAGCGCTTGGACCGGGAACGCCTCGGCCCCGCGCCCGAGCGTCTGGCCGACGTGTACCGCGAAATCGCGCACCGTCTGGGGCTGTTGACCGAAGGGCTGACGGGGGCCGGGGGATCCTCGCCCGTCGCAACGCTTGGGGTAGGCGGGACGCCCGCGACCGTGACGACGTTGAACGTGGCACGGGGCGGGGCGGCGGTCCGCGCTGCGGCGGCGATCACGGCCTTGCCTTTAGCTCCAGCTCCTGCGCTGATCCTGGATTTGGACTCAGGGCAGAATTCTGAAACGACGTCCAAGGGAGAACAAACCCCATGAAAGTGCGCGTCGAGGTGATGTTGAAAACCAGCGTCTTGGACCCGCAGGGCAAGGCGGTGGAGCACGCGTTGAAAATGCTGGGGTTTGCCAACGCCGTGGACGTGCGCGTCGGCAAGCTGATTGAGCTGGACATCGCGGCCCCCACCGTCGAAGCCGCCCTAGCCGAGGCGCGGTCCATGGCTGAAAAGCTTCTTGTGAACCCCATCATTGAGGATTTTCGCATCCATGGAGTCTAAGGCTTTCTTCCGCAGGGTCCGGGCGTGTGCGCTTGGGCTCGGAGCGATGATGGTGCTGAGCGGCTGCGCCGAGGACGCGCGGGTGGAGCCCTTGCCGCCTCCGCCGTTTCCCTATCCCCTGATGGCCCCGATCGCGCCGCCCGTGCCCCAGGTGGAAGAGATTGCTCCGTCCATTGGCATGCCCCCCGATCAGATTTGGATTCCCGGCGTGTGGGAGTTCCAAGGGGCCCGCTTTGTGTGGCGGCCGGGACGCGTCGTTCCTCGTCCGTCGTCCACGGCGGTGTGGACTGCCGACCGATGGGATCGTCTGACCTACGGTTGGGTCTTCGTCCCCGGCCACTGGCAATAACAAAGCGAATCGCTGTTCTTCGTTCGCCGACTACGTTGCCCTCTTTAGGGACGACAGCACACGGCCACCGCCTGTCCCGTAATGTAGCCCCCGTCGATGGAGAATTGGGGGGGATTTCCCGTCGACACGGTGCCATCCCCCACGTACTTGTTAATCGTGCACGTCGTTAGACCATCGTCATAGACCGTGATGGTCCAACCGATCGGCTGTCCATGCGCATCTGCAACCGGGAAGGAGTTTTGCACGGAGTCATTGACTCCGCCCTGCATCCCGCCGCTCATGGCGATTTCTCCGGATTCGCACATAACGGTTGATTTAAACCCGCAGTCCATTTTTGTGGCCTGCCTCGCCGAGCGAACGGTGCACCGAGGGGGAGACGGGGCGGCACACGCGACCGAGCTGCCGGTCCACGTGAGCATGTGGTGGGGGGGACACGCTTGCCCCTCTGACGCGCCATCGGGGGGAAAAAGAAACTCTGCCGAGGCGGGCCCCGAGTCCACCAGGGCGAGGGCCAGACACCCCGCGAGAACGCAAGAAACCACGCGCATGCAGACCCCCGGATGACGCTCCCTCACCAACTTCGAAGACTGTAAACACGCGTTGCAAAAACGGCAAGATCCGTACGAGAGCCTGTCGTACGAGGGCCGACAAGGGGACCCATCTTATACCACGACTTATCAGCAGAGTGGATGGGGAGCGAACTCCTCCCAGACGGGCAGAACGGGGACGCACGGGGCAAGGCCGAGCAGGTCTTGGCCGGACCAGAGGGCGGGCAACGTGGCGCGGGCGTGGCCCTCGGGCACGCGCCGTCGAAGGTCCGGGGCGAGAGTGTCCAGCGTCGTGTGGCCCTGAAAACCGAGGGCGCGGACCTCAAGGACGGTCGCGGGATCGTTCGGCGAAAGCGCTGGGGATTCGGGACCGGGGAGCAGGATCCACCGATCATCCCACACACAGGGCTCTTGGGCGGGGGAGGGTGGGAAGGCGCAGCGGGCCTTGAACGCGGCGGCGGGCTCCCGAAGAAAGCGAATCGTTTCCCCAAGACGGCGCACAAGACAGCCTCCCAAGGTTCGTGTTGCGACAAAAAGGGATCCCGGCTTGCGACGGGATGACGAGAGAGCGCGCGCGCCGCGCCAAGGGTCATCGGGGGCTGTTGCGCAGCAGAGCGCCACCTCCAACGCGCAAAGTCCGGCGCGGCGAGGCGCGAAGGGTGCGGGGTGGATGGCCCGAAGGCACGCGGCCAAGGCGCGAAGGCGGAGCGCTCGGGGGCAGGATTCCCAGGCCAAGGCGTCCAGGCGCAGGGTGCCGCTTGTGCGGTCAAAGGTGGTGTTTGCACGGAGGAACGTGAGCATCAGCGCGTCCAGCGCCTCGCTGTCCTCCCGAGCGCGTTCCGCGAGATCCGTGAGGCGCTCGGGCGAAAGGCCCTCGACCTCCAGGAGCGGCATGACGCGCCGCAGACGACCGCGTGCGTAGGATTCGCTGAGGTTGCTCGGGTCTTCCGCGAACGGCAGGCCTGCCGCGCGGCACGTCGCAATCAAGCGGCTTTTGGGAACAGAAAGGAAAGGACGAAGGAGGCGAACGCCCGCGCGGGTACTGACGGGGGCCATGCCCCCGAGTCCGTGAAGTCCGCTGCCCTTGGCCAGACGCAAGAGGACCGTCTCGGCCTGATCATCCCGGTGATGCGCCAGGAGGAGGCTCGTGCGTCCGTTCGCGCGGCAGGCCTCCAGAAGAAGGGCGTACCGCGCGGCGCGGGCGCGTTCGTGAAGGCGTTGACGTGGGGGAGGCGGGGGAGTCCAGCGAAGGACAACACCCTGGAGCCCCAACGCGTGAAGGCGCTGGAGGGTCACGTCCGCCTCGGCCGCCGATTCGGGGCGCAAGCCGTGGTCCACGATAAGCGCCAGAAGATCGGCGCGTTCGGGGCCGACGTGCTGGGCCAGGCTCCAGGCCAAGGCCGAACTATCCGGTCCGCCCGAGACGGCCAGCGCCAACGTCCGCGCGGGGCCCAGCGCCAACGGCGCGAGGAGGGCCGTGACCTCGTCAGGGGCCAGGGGGAGGGAAGGGACCATGCCGCGCTTTCACCGGGATTGTCTGTGACGGTGGAGGGCCATCCATCGCCGGTCCTGGCCGTCGAAAGCGGACGGAGGAGTCGGGGCGGCGTGTTGGAGGCCCCCTTTCCAACCCTTCCCCCGCAAAGTGGAGACGGCCTTCGGCGTTTTGTGCCCTACGCCGGGGGTTGGGCCTCTGAAGCCAGACGCGTGGCGGCTTCCGCGAGGGGGAGGATCTCTTGCGCTTCGCCCCCGAGACGCCGGAGCGCTACGGTCTCGGCCTCGGCCTCGTGACGGCCCAGGACGACCAGAACGGGAATTTTCTGCAAGCTGTGGTCGCGGACCTTGGCGTTGATTTTTTCGGGCCGCGTGTCGAGCTCCACGCGCAGACCCGCCGCTTTCAGGACTTCGGTTACACGCGCTGCGTAGGGCGCCACGTCGCTCGTGATGGTCACGACGACGGCTTGAACGGGGGCCATCCAGAGCGGAAACTTGCCGCCCGTGTGTTCAATCAAAATCCCGATGAACCGGTGGAGCGCTCCCAGAATGGCTCGGTGCAGCATGACGGGGCGATGTTTCTGCCCGTCCTCGCCGATGTACGAAGCGTCCAACCGCTCGGGCATGCTGAAATCCACCTGGAGCGTGCCGCACTGCCATTCGCGCCCAACGGCGTCGCGCAGGTAAAACTCCATCTTAGGTCCGTAAAACGCGCCGTCGCCCGTGTTCATGTCATAGACCAGACCTGCGGCTTTCAAGGCCCCGTGGAGCGCGGCTTCGGCCTTGTCCCACGATTCATCAGCCCCAATACGTTTTTCGGGACGGTCGGCAAGGCGCACCCGCGCCACGGCAAATCCGAGATCGGCGTACACCGAGCGAAGAAGTTCGCAAAACGCCACGCTCTCGCTTTGAATCTGCTCTTCGGTGCAGAAAATATGGGCATCGTCTTGCACGAATTGGCGCACACGGATCAGACCGTGCATCGCGCCGTGGGCTTCGTTGCGGTGACACGATCCAAATTCGGCAAGCCGCAGAGGGAGATCGCGGTAGCTCTTAAGGCCCTGCTTGAACAGTTGAACGTGCCCAGGGCAGTTCATGGGCTTGAGCCCGAACGCGCGCGGCGCCTGACCTTCCTCGGCGGGAACGGTCAGTTTGAACATGTGATCCCCGTACACGTCCCAGTGCCCGGAGGCCTTGAACAGGCTGCTGTCGTAGAGCTGGGGCGTGTGGACTTCTACGTACCCCGCTCGTTCCTGGCGACGGCGGATGTAGTTTTCAAGCACACGGTACAGGGTCCAGCCACGGGGGTGCCAGAACACGCTGCCAGGGGATTCGTCCTGCATGTGGAAGAGGTCGAGCTCCCGCCCCAGTCGCCGATGGTCGCGCTTGTCGGCCTCCTCCAGCATCAACAGGTGCGCTTTCAGCTCCTTGTCGTCGCGCCACGCGGTGCCGTAGATGCGCTGGAGCATCGCGTTCTTGGAATCGCCGCGCCAGTATGCGCCCGCGAGTTTCAAGAGCTTGAACGCCGTGCCTACTTTGCCGACGGACGGCAGGTGCGGTCCCCGGCACAGGTCCGCCCATGCGCCCTGATGGTAAATGGTGATCGTCTGATCCGCCGGAAGGTCGCGGATGAGCTCAGCCTTGTAGGTCTCCCCCTTGGCCGTGAAGAACGCAAGCGCGGCCTCCCGCGTCATCACCTCGCGCACGAGCGGCGCATCCTGGGCGATGATCTGGCGCATGCGCTCTTCGATTTTCGGAAAGTCGTCCGTTGAGAACGGCTCGGCGCGGGCGAAATCGTAGTAAAAGCCGTTTTCAATCGTCGGGCCGATTGTCACTTGCGTGCCGGGAAACAGATCCTGCACCGCTTGCGCGAGCACATGCGCCGCATCGTGCCGGATCAGGTCCAGGGCCTCGGGCGAGGTCTTGGTGATGACGGCAAACGCCCCGTCGCGGTCGAGGGGGCGAGCGAGGTCACGCAGCTCCCCGTTCAGCTTGACGGCGAGTGCGGCCTTGGCGAGCCCCGCGCCGAGATCGGCCGCTACGTCGGCCCCCGTGATGGGCGCGGCGTACGTTCGCACGCTCCCGTCGGGGAGGGTCAGACGGACAGACGCGGGGGTGGGGGAGGGCCGAGGTTCAGACATGGGAACGTTTGTAGCCAAGCCTTGCGCGAGGGGCAATGCCTGACGAAGGGGGCCTGACGCAGGGGAGGGGGAGGGGCGGGACCCTTTCCTCCTCACAGCCAAGGACGTGGATGTGTTCGGTCCTCTGGTTCCGGGCGTCTGTTTTCTGGTATCTGAATCAACATGGTCGCTTCGCTTCGCGCTTTTCTGATTCTCGGCATGACCCTGGCCTTCGTGACGGGGGTTGTTTACCCGTGGGGTGTCACGCGTCTTGCGGGCCTTTTGTTTCCCCGGCAAGCCCAAGGGAGCCTGGTGGTGCAGGACGGGCGGCCCACGGGTTCGTGGCTGATAGCCCAGCCGTGGAGCGGGGAGGGGTTCTTTCAAAGCCGTGGGGTCTCGGCGAGCGGCGTGGATCCGCACATCACCCCGGCGGCGGCGTTGGCCCAGGTTCCTGCCGTTGCGCGGGCGCGGGGGATGGATCCGGCGATCGTGGAATCGCTGGTGAACGCCGCTCGTGAACCCCGTGAGGCGGGCGTGTTCGGGGTGCCGCGTGTGAACGTCCTCCGGTTGAATCTGAGCCTGAAGGATGCCGGGGTCGCTGCGGAGGGATCGGTGCGGCCATGACCCAAGGCGACTCCTCCGAGGGTGCGCCCGAGGACGATGGGCGTCCCGATCCTGAAGCGCTGCTTGAGCGTATCGCGGCGGCGGATAAAAAGGCGGGCCGGGGCAAACTAACCCTTTTTTTCGGCAGCAACGCGGGCGTTGGCAAAACGTACGCGATGCTCAAAACGGCCCAGGAGCGCAAGGCCGAGGGCGTGGACGTCGTGGTCGGCGTCATCGAAACGCACGGGCGGCCCGAAACAGCGCGTCTGCTCGAGGGTTTGCCGAGTCTGCCTCCCAAAAGTCTGATGTACCGGGGGCTTCGCCTGCGCGAGCTGGATCTTGACGCCATTTTCCAGCGAAGACCGGGGCTGATTCTGGTGGACGAACTGGCGCACACCAACGCGCCGGGGAGCCGCCACCCCAAACGTTGGAACGACGTGGACGAGATTCTCCGCGCGGGCCTGGATGTTTACACGACTCTGAATGTTCAACACCTTGAGAGCCTCAGCGATGTTGTGGCGAGCATCACGGGCGTCTGGGTGCGGGAGACCGTGCCGGATGTTCTGTTCGACGAGGCCGATGACATCGTTCTTGTGGACATCAACCCCGACGAGCTGTTGAACCGCTTGCGCGAGGGGAAGGTCTACCTTTCGCCCGAAGCGCGACGCAGGGCCGCCGAGAACTTTTTCAGCAAGAGCAACCTGATTGCTCTTCGTGAGCTCGCCTTGCGCCGCGCGGCGGAGCGCGTGGACGCTCAGCGCGACGCCTACGCCTTGGACCAGGGCGTGACGACCGTGGGCGGCGGAGCGCTCCGCGAACGGCTGATGGTCTGCATCGGGGCCGATCCTCTGTCCTCACGTCTCGTGCGGATTGCCAAGCGCATGGCGCTTGCGTTTCATGCACCCTGGAGCGCGGTGTATGTGCAGGCGGGGCGCTACGATCACCTGAGCGAGGAGGGCAAAAAATCCCTGCAACTTCTCAGCCGCTTGGTGCAACGCCTCGGTGGGAACATGGTGATCTTGCAGGGTGAAGACGACCCCGCCACAACACTTTTGAACTATGCCCGTGCCCAGAACGTCACGCGCATTTTGGTGGGCCAGCCCGTGGAAGCGCGGTGGCGCATGTTGCTTCGCCCGCCTTTGGCCGAGCGCATCATTCGGGACAGCGGTGAGATCGACGTGCACGTTGTCACGGATTCCACGCACAAACCGGAGGCCGCTTCATCGGCCCGACTCTATAACGCGGACCCGGAGGCCTCGTCCCCCCAAGCCTATCTGAAGGCGCTCGGGGTTTTGGGCCTGACGACGTTGGGCCTTGTGGCGTTTGATCGTGCGTTGGCTCCCGTGGACGAAGTCTGTGTGCTCGGTGCGACCCTGGCGTTTGTGGCCGTGCGGTCGCCGACGTTGGTGTCGTTGGCCTACCTGATCGGGGCGACGGTTGTTTTCGCGGGGCTGACGTATGCTTCGGCAACGTCGGCGTTGGTCGTGCGAAATCTCCATGATGTTGTCACGTTGGGTGTTTGGTTTTTTGCGGGGCTTGGCGTGATTGGCGGAACGCAGGCGTTACGGCGGCAGGTTTTGCACACGCGGCGGCATCACCGCACGACGCACGCCCTTTACATGTTTGCGCGCGACCTGAACGCGGCGGCCACACGCACCGCGTGCTCCGAGGCGGCGGCCCGGCATGTGCCCGAGATGGTGCAGGCACGATCGCTCACCGTGTGGCTCGCGGACGCGAGCGGGCTTCTCCGGTCGGTGGTGGGCGCGTTGCCGACGGACCAAACGGTCCGCGAGACGAGCGTTCTGACGTGGTGCTTTTACAACGGCAAACCTGCGGGTTTCCGAACCTCCACGATGCCGGGAGCCTCGGGTTTTTACCTGCCTCTTCAGGGCACGGCCCCCCAACCGCTGGGCGTTTTGGGCGTGTTCCCTCCCACGGGGGCAGGGTCGGAATCCTCGGTGTTTTCGGTGGATGATATGCTGACGCTGGACGCTTGCGCGTGGCTTTTGGCTTCGGCGCTGGAGCGGGTGGGGAGGGGAGAGTGAGGAGATTGCTTCGCATGACTCTGGGAGTCTTCGGCGTGGTCGGGGCTCTGGCGCTTGGGGGGCCTTGGGCCGTTGCCGCCGAGCCGGTTGTGATCTGCCGTCCGACGTTTACCATCTCGGCACTGGCGTACATCGCAGAAGAACAGAAGTTTTTTACCGAGGAGGGGCTTGCGGTTTCCTTCATCGAGGCCACACACGGCAAGATTTGCCAAGACGTGCTGATTGCGGGACGTGCGGATTTTGCGTTCGTTTTTGACGGACCGTTTGGCTACCTCGGGTTTCAAGACCACCCCCTTCGGGTTCTGGCTGAAGTGGGTCGGGATTCCAGCGTGGCGCTTGTGGCTCGCCGCGATCGGGGAATCACGACGGTGTCCGACTTGAAAGGCAAAAGGATCGGCTACACGCCGGGAACGGCGGGGCAGTTCTTTCTGGACGAGGTTCTGGAGCAGCAGGGTCTCACGTCGCGGGATGTGACGCGTGTGACGCTCCAACTGCCCTCGTTGCCTCCGGCCCTTGTGGGCGGGCAGGTGGACGCGGCGGTGTTGATTGAGCCACGCGGGGATCAGGCGATGCGTGCGCTCGGGGCGAACGGTCTTCGCCTACGTCCCCCTGAGATCGCTGCGCATCCTTTTCTGGTGATCACGTCGGACGAGGTGCTGAAAGCCCACCCGGAGCGTGCTCGTCAGGTTCTCCGCGCGTTGCTCCGTGCCGAAACGTACGCGCAGAACCACGTGGAGGACGTGCAGACCTTGGTGGCGAAGAAGGTCTCCGTTGACCTTCCTCTGATCCAACGGGATTGGCCCCCCCTGGATCATGCCGTGCGTCTTGATCTAGCCCTTCTGGGGTTCTTGAACCGGAATGCACAGTGGATTGTGAGCGAAGATCCTTCGTTCACGAATCGTTCCCTTCCCAACTACCGCACGTTTTTCGCTCCCGAGGCCTTGCGGGACGTTGCGCCGGAGCGCGTGGGGTTGGGGCTATGAAGGGCCGGGACCATGATGTTGTCGTGACAGAAAAGCGCCTATAAACGGGGCGGTTTTTCATTCCTCATCCTGGGGCCCTTTCATGTTCACGGCGTATCTCCATGAACTCAATGCCTTGTCCCGTACGGGCCAAGCGACGGAGCACAGCTACCGCCCCGCGCTGCAAGCGTGCCTGACGGCGCTTTTGCCGCACGTTCAGGTGACGAACGAACCCAAGCGCCAAAAGTGCGGTGCGCCCGATTACATTCTGAGCCGTCGCGCGATTGATATCGGCTACATCGAGGCCAAAGACATTGGCGTGGATCTGGACCGCGTGGAGCGCGGCAGCAAAGATGACGATCAATGGAAGCGGTACACGAATTCTCTCGAAAATCTGATTCTTACGGATTACCTCGAGTTCCGGTTTTTCGTGGACGGTCGGAGGATCGAGAAGGTCCGCATCGCCGAGGTGACCCCCAAGGGCATCGTCGCTAAACCCGAAAACTTTGCACACCTCAAGAACCTTCTGATGGATTTTGCGGCCTTTCAGGGGCCGACCATCACCTCCTCTAAAAAACTGGCCGCGATGATGGCGCACAAAGCGGCCCTGATGCGCGAGGTGTTTTTTAAAGCGCTTACGGACGCGACCACCGACAGCAGCCTCAAAGACCAGCTTGCGGCCTTTAAGTCGGTGCTGATGCACGACATGACGGAAGCGCAGTTTGCGGACGTGTACGCCCAGACAATCGCTTACGGCTTGTTCACGGCGCGGCTCCACGATGAAAGCGCCCGCGATTTTTCACGCGCCGAGGCGCTTACGCTGATTCCTAAATCCAACCCGTTCTTGCGGCAGTTGTTTCACTATGTCGCGGGGCCGGAGCTGGACGACCGCGTGGTGTGGATCATTGATGCTTTGTGCGAGGTGTACCGCGCCACGGACCTGGGGGCGGTCCTCCAAGATTTTGGCGCCAGTTCGGGACAACACGATCCTGTCCTGCATTTTTATGAGACCTTCTTGGACGAATACGATCCCAGGCTGCGGAAGGCCCGCGGGGTTTGGTACACGCCCGAGCCCGCCGTGCGGTTCATCGTTCGTGCGGTGGATGACGTTCTGAAAACGCATTTTGGCTTGCCCGACGGCCTTGCCCATACGGGCAAGGTTGAAATCGAGGTTGAAGGCCACGCGGGAGGGAAGACCACCCAGGTGCGTGAGGATGTGCACAAAGTGCAGGTGTTGGACGTGGCCACGGGGACGGGGACGTTTCTCGCGGAAGTGATCCGAAACTTGCACGGACGATTCAAGGGGCAAGAGGGCGTGTGGAGCAGCTACGTCGAGCGTCACGTTCTGCCGCGTGTGCATGGGTTTGAGATTCTGATGGCCCCTTACGCCATGTGCCACATGAAGCTGGATATGCTGTTGACCGAGACAGGCTATCGGCCTTCGGACCCCGCCAAGCCACCGCGCCTCAGCGTTTACCTGACCAACAGTTTGGAGGAGCATCACCCCGACAGCGGGACGCTTTTCGCCTCGTGGCTGTCGCGGGAGGCCAACGCCGCAAGCCGGATCAAGCGCGATGTTCCCATCATGGTCGCCCTTGGCAATCCGCCGTACAGTGGGCATTCGGCCAACAAGGGAACCTGGATCGAAGGGCTTTTGGAGGTGTACAAAAAGGAGCCGGGCGGGAAGGAAAAGCTGAAAGAAAAGAACGGCAAATGGCTTAACGATGATTACGTGAAGTTTATTCGGCTCGGGGAGCATTATATCAAGAAAAACGGGGAGGGGATTCTCGCCTATGTGACCAACCACGGGTACCTCGACAACCCCACGTTTCGAGGCATGCGGTGGCATCTTCTGACGACGTTTGATGAGATTTATGTGCTGGACCTGCACGGCAACGCCAAAAAGCGCGAGGTCGCACTGGACGGCTTGGCGGACCACAACATCTTCGACATTCAACAGGGCGTTGCGATGATGATCGCCATCAAAGGCCCAACCGTAGCGGGACGCCCCAAGAAGCTCGCCCGCGTTTACCACCACGACCTGTGGGGCACACGTGAGTCCAAGTACCGGGTGCTCGCAACGACGGGACTCAAAAAGATGGGGTTCAAACCCCTTCCTCTCGCCAAGCCCGATTATCTGTTCATCCCTCAGGACAACACCTTAAGGCCAGAATACAACGCCGGGTTTGCCCTGAACGAGCTCTTTCCCACCCATTCAGTCGGCATTGTAACGGCGCGGGATGATCTGACGATCCACGATTCGCGCGATCAACTCGTCAAAACCATTCATGCGTTTGCTCAACTGCCACCCGAAATCGCCCGCAACGAGTTCCGTCTGGGGCCCGATGCGCTGGACTGGAAGGTCCACCTTGCCCAAGAAGACCTTAAAAGAACAAATTTTAATGTAAAAAACATCAAGCCCATCTGTTATCGGCCGTTTGATCAAAAGTGGACTTACTATACCGGAAGATCAAAGGGCTTTCACTGCAGGCCTCGCGGTGAGGTCATGCGTCATTTTCTCGTGGGGGAAAATGTTGGGCTTATTGTTTCGAAAAGAGTTGAAATTGAAGGGTTTAGCCACGTCTTTATGTCAAAAAATGTGATTCAGCACCACACCATGTCATTAAAGGAGGTCAACTTTTTGTTGCCCCTGTGGGTCTATGACGAGGACCTCGGCGACTCATCCTCCAAGCGCCCCAATCTTGATCCTAAAATCTACCGGGCGATTCAGGCCATCGTGCCGCGAATCACGCCCGAGAGTCTGTTGGATTACGTCTATGCCGTCTTGCACAGCCGCGCCTACCGCACACGTTATGCCACGTTCTTGAAATCTGATTTTCCGCGCATCCCCTATCCCAAGGACGCGGCGACGTTTCGGGCGCTCGCTGTTCTGGGCGGAAAACTCCGCGAGCTGCACCTGATGGAAAGTCCCGTGCTGGAGACGCTGATCACGTCGTACCCGGTGGACGGGACGCATGACGTGAAAGAGATTCGCTGGGAAGAAGCGCCGAGCAGGAAAGGGCTTGGACGCGTGTGGATCAACCCCACGCAGTTCTTTGACCACGTTCCGCGCACGGCGTGGGAGTTGACCATCGGCGGCTATCTGCCTGCGCAAAAATGGCTCAAAGACCGCAAGGGGCGTGCGCTGACCACGGATGACATGCGGCATTGGCAACGCATCATCGTGGCGCTCACGGAAACCGACCGCGCCATGGAACAGATCGACGCGCTTGATTGTCTACCCACCGCGCAAGCGTAAGGAACTCGTCCCGTCTTTTTGACGGGACACGCCGTTTGTCTTGGGCCTAGCGTTAGGCGTAAAGTGGCCTTGCGTTCCTTCCGCATGAGTCGGTCCCCCCGTGCGTTCATGACCTCTGCCGAGCCGCCTTTTGAATCCGAGCTTCACGGTTCACCTCTCAGCCTGAGCGCACGCGTGGATGTCTTTCCCGATGTGCGCCTGCCCGAATTCGACAGTGACGGGGGACCCGCTTACGCGGGCCAGCTCAAGCTGGGGCAGCGGATCGATCTGATCGTGATCCTTTGCACGAACAAGGGCATGAGTCCGCGCCTTGAGATCGTCAACACGTTACGAGGCCTTGAAGTATCCGGGATCTTGCGGTTTCGTGACAGCGGAATCATTTTCTGGCCTCCGACAAAAACCTATGTGTTTGCGGTTGCGTTCGACAAACCTTTCCTGCCGCGCTACCGGACATCCCTGGACGGGCCTTTCCCCACCATGGGGGAGACCGCCTTTTTCCAGCATGTTTTGCGTCCTTTTTCGGGCATCCTGGTGGCCCTGATGCGGTCCAGCATCGTTCACCACGGCATTCGGCCGACCAACGTGTTTTGGCAAGATGGGGCGTCGACGGGGCCCCAACTGGGGGAATGCCTCTCGGTGCCTCCGGGAGTCGGGCAGCCCGTTTTGTTCGAGCCCATCGAACGGGCCTTGTGCCCTCCGCTCGGGCGCGGGCTGGGCTCCCATGCGGACGATTGTTATGCCATGGGCGTTCTGTTGGCGCTGATGGCGCTGGGAACGTCGCCTCTTCAGGGTTTGGATGACGTGGCTGTCTTGCAGCAGAAAATAACGCAGGGCAGTTTAGGGGCCATCTTGGGGCCTGCGCGTCTGCCCACGACGCACATTGAACTGTTGCGGGGTCTTTTGGCGGATGACCCGAAAGAACGGTGGACGGGCGCAGACGTTGAAACATGGCTCGCGGGACGGCGGCAGTTTGGGCGGAAGGTGGAGGCGGGCCGTCGGGCAACACGTCATTTTGTGTTCAAAGGGCAATCGTTCTGGACCTTGCGTCCCCTGGCCATGGCTTTTGCGGCGGTCCCCGACGAAGCGATGCGCGTCCTTCAAAACGACAGCCTCACGACATGGATCAATCGCGCGATCGGCCATGATGGGCTCGTGAAGCAAATCAAGGAGTTTGTGGCGGTGTTTGCCAGCGGTGAGGATACGCCGAAAACACGGGATCTTTTGGTGGCCCGTGTCGGTCTTCTTCTCGATCCGCTGGGGCCTATCCGGTACCGTGGCTACGCCATGATGCCCGCAGGTCTTCCCGCATTGTTGGCCATGGCGGTGCAGCAAGATGTGCCGGTCCACGTTTTTGAGGAAATCTTGGCGGGTAATCTGCCGACGCTCTGGTTGTCCCTGCAGACGGATACGGGGTTGCGGCCCGAGATTATCCTTTTGGGGCAAGCTTTTGAGCGGGCTCGAAAGGCGCTCGAAAGAAAATCTTTTTCCCAGATTCGTGAGATCGTGATGTACGATCTCAACCCTTTTCTGGAGTGTCTCAGTCCGATTGTGGCGGGGCAGTATGTCGTCAGCGTGGGGCGTGTCTTAGCCGCCCTTGAGCATGTTGCTGAAATGCCGTCCGCCCAACGCCCAGGCGAGCCTTTGGACTGGCACCTGGTCGCCTTTCTTCTTTCGCGGGACAGGAAAGAGGAGCCTTCGGCGCGTGTCCTGTCCATGCCAACGGGGTCCGTTGAGCGCTCGATCATGCTGCTTAAATTGTTGGCCGATCTGCAAGAGCGGCATGGTCCGACGTGCGTTCCTGCACTGGCCACGTGGATGCTGACTCTGGTGGAACCGGCTCTCCTCCATGTGATTAATCGACCTTTGCGCGAGAAACTCCGCCGGGAGGCCACCCACGCGGCCTCCCAAGGGGATTTGAAGGGTCTTTTGATGACCGTTGCTAACCCGGTGATTCTTGCGCAGGATGCGCAAAATTTCACGGAAGCAAAACAACTCTACAATCGCTTGAAGATGGAATTGACGAACATGGGGGACTTTCTGACTTACCCCTCGGAGACCCTCCGAACGTCCGGAGAATTCTGGGCCGCGGTTATTGCGTGTTTTTTTGCCGTAGGTATGACACTTTTCGTGCTCGTTCATGCGTTTGTTTAGGCGGTCCTGATGCC
This sequence comes from uncultured Pseudomonadota bacterium, assembly GCA_903869345.1. Taxonomy (GTDB): domain Bacteria; phylum Pseudomonadota; class Alphaproteobacteria; order UBA9219; family UBA9219; genus CAIPYM01. Next base: position 3,901 of record CAIPYM010000004.1, on the reverse strand, counting down.
CCAACCCCTTCCTCCTTCCCCTCCTCAGCTTTCGACGAGCGCGTCGAAGGCCGGTTCTCAGAAGGATCGCGGTCATGTCCTGTTGGGATTGGTGCTGCTGGGGCCGATCATTCCCTTTGGGTTGCCAACCCTTCTTCTGGTGGCCGTTGGGTTGACACCGACGTGGCTGGCGTTGGTCATGGATCGGGGGGATTCCAAAAAGCTCAGCACGATAACGGTGGGGTTTTCCAACTTCGCAGGTCTGGTCCCGTTTGTTGCGCATTTGTGGCGGCACGGGCAGACGTTTGAGGTGTGTCGTGAGCTTTTGCAGGATCCCTTGACGTGGTTCATGATCGTAGGGGGTGGGACGTTCGGCATTTTCTTGCTCTACACGGTGCCTTCGGTGGTGAAAGTCATCGAGCGTTTGCGGTGCGAAAGACGCATGGCGCTTATCAGGGAGGCCCAGAAAGCCGTCATCGACGTTTGGGGCAACGAGGTCACGACCCGGCACTCTCCCAGCGAAGTGCGGGCTCTGATAACAAAATGGGACAACAAGTGAAGGGGGTCGGGGGCCGTCTCTCCCCCTTGGGACAACGGCGCTGGGCATCGTTCAAGGCCAACCGCCGTGGGTTTTGGGCGCTGTGGATTTTCCTCGGGCTTTTCGTGCTGTCCCTGGGGGCCGAGGTGATCGCCAACGACAAGCCGTTGGTCGTGCGCTTTGAGGGGCGGTGGTACCTTCCTTTGCTGCAGGCCTACCCCGAGACCGCGTTCGGGGGTGATTTTGAAACCGAAGCACGTTACCGCGACCCCTTCTTGCGTCACCTGATTGCGGCGAAGGGGTGGATGCTCTGGCCGCCGATTCCCTTTTCGTACGACACCATCAACTACGAACTGCCCGCACCGGCCCCGACTTCGCCCTCGTCCGTCAATTGGCTGGGGACCGATGATCAGGGGCGGGATGTGCTCGCGCGAGTCATCTACGGGTTCCGTCTATCGGTGTTGTTCGGGCTTGCGCTGACGGCGCTGTCGTCGGTGATAGGAATCGCGGCGGGGGCGATTCAGGGGTATTTCGGGGGCCTCACGGATCTGGCGTTGCAGCGGTTCATCGAAGTGTGGGGAGGGATGCCGATGCTCTACCTCCTCATCATCATGGCGAGCCTTGTGCAACCGAACGTGGGGTGGCTGCTCGGGCTCATGCTGCTCTTTTCGTGGATGGCGTTGGTTCCGGTCGTGCGGGCCGAGTTTCTGCGGGCGCGTAACCTCGATTACGTTCGCGCTGCGCGGGCGCTTGGGGCCACACACCGGACGATCATGGTGCGGCACATCCTGCCGAACGCCACGGTCGCGACGTTGACATTCCTGCCCTTTATTCTCAACAGCGCGATTACGACGCTGACGGCGTTGGATTTCCTGGGCTTTGGGCTCCCGCCGGGGTCGCCCTCGCTGGGCGAACTTTTGAACCAGGGCAAGAACAACCTTCAAGCCCCGTGGCTCGGGATCACCGCGTTTGGGGTGCTGGCCGTTTTACTGACGCTGCTGGTGTTTATCGGCGAGGCGACGCGCGATGCGTTTGATCCGCGCAAGACGGGGGAGGGCGCCCGGTGAGCCTCCTGACGGTTCAGAATCTGTCCGTTGCGTTTAGGCGCGGCGCGTCGGCGACGCCCATTGTGCGCGATATCGCGTTCACGGTGGAGCGCGGTGAGACGTTGGCCCTTGTCGGCGAGTCGGGCTCGGGCAAGTCCGTGACGGCGCTGTCTCTGTTGCAGCTTTTGACGCCACCGAACGCGTGGACGACCACGGGGACCCTCATGTTTGAGGGGCAGCGCATCGGGCCGGGCGAATCCACGATTCCGCTGACCACGCTACGCGGTGGGCGGATTGGCATGATTTTCCAAGAGCCGATGACCTCGCTCAATCCGCTCCACACGGTGGAACGCCAAATCGCCGAGACGTTGCAGACGCACCAGAATCTGTCCCGCCGCGCGGCACGGGATCGCGTGCGGGAGCTTTTGAACCTTGTGGCGTTGCCGGAGGCCGAGCGTCGGCTGGCATCCTACCCGCACGAGCTTTCGGGGGGGCAGCGGCAACGGGTGATGATCGCGATGGCGGTCGCGAACGAGCCCTCGCTCTTGATTGCCGATGAGCCCACAACGGCGCTGGATGTCACCATTCAGGCGCAGATTCTCGACCTTTTGGACGACCTGCGCCAGCGTTTGGGCATGGCGCTTTTGCTGATCACCCATGACCTGGGTGTTGTGCGCCGGATGGCTTCTCGCGTGGCCGTCATGCGTGGGGGGGAGCTGGTGGAAACGGCCCCCGTCCAAACGCTCTTCACGCACCCCCAGCACCCCTACACGCAAGCGCTGCTAGCCGCCGAGCCCAAGGGCAACCCGATCCCTGTTCCGCCGGACGCGCCGGAGGTTGTGCGGGCCGAGGGGATATCGGTGGCGTTTCCGATCAAGCGAGGTTTTTTTCGCCGCACCGTGGGGCAGCACGAGGCCGTGCGCGACGTGTCATTTTGCGTGCGACGTGGGGAGACTCTGGGTCTGGTGGGCGAGTCGGGCTCGGGCAAGACGACGTTGGGGCTCGCCCTGCTTCGCCTGATTTCCGCGCAAGGGCGCGTGACGCTGAACGGCGCTGCGTGGACCGACCTGAAGCTCCGCGAGCTCCGGGCCCACAGGTGCGCGTTCCAGGTGGTCTTTCAGGACCCTTACGGAAGCCTCAGCCCGCGCCTGACGGTGGGTGACATCGTGGCCGAGGGGCTCGATGTGCATAAGATCGTCAAGAGCCGGGCCGAGCGTGAACGGCGCGTGGTTCAGGCGTTGGTCGAGGTGGGGTTGGGTCCCGAGACGGTGCGGCGTTACCCGCACGAGTTTTCCGGCGGCCAGCGTCAACGCATTGCGCTGGCGCGCGCCTTGATCCTGGAGCCCTCGTGCGTGATTTTGGACGAGCCGACCTCCGCGTTGGATCGTTCGGTTCAGGCGCAGGTGGTGGACCTTTTGCGCGACCTTCAGATCAAGCGGGGCCTTGCCTACATCTTCATCAGTCACGATCTGCGCGTGGTGCGGGCGCTCGCGCACACGGTGCTGGTCCTGCGTGCGGGGCGCGTGGTCGAACACGGCCCTGCCGATCAGGTGCTGACCTCGCCGCGTGATCCCTACACGCAAACACTCTTGACCGCGAGCGCGTTGTGAGGGCAAGGGTCTGGGAGGCTACGGATGCGGAGGCGGAGGTCCAGACGGGCTCGTGGTGGTAGCGTTGGGGGCCCCCGGTGCGGTTGGCCCTGCAGCAGGCGGGGAAGTCCCTGCGGCAGGTCGCCTTTTTCCTACAACCCAACATGCCACATCACGCGCTATCCATGGAGATAAACAGGTGAGTGCAGCGCCGAAACGCGTTTGATCGCGCAGAGTAGCAGCCACGCCCAAAGCTCCAACGAGCTGACCCAACAAAGGCTTTGAAGCGGCATGATGTTGGAGGGCTTGGGCAATCCTTGGTCCCCTCCGCTGCACTGCTTCCCATATTAGGCCAGTCGGGGGAACTCCCGTAAGCAAGTACACTGCAAGGCTTCGGCCAGGCCCTCGTGTTGTTACGCTCATGACCCCCTCCTTTGGCTTTCAGGGACGATTCAAAGAGCTTTTCATCTCTATGACTGAAGAATAGTAACATACGATCAATTAATTTCAAACGAAGACATCGTTAATTTCTCGTGCACGCAAACACTCTTGACCGCGAGCGCGTTGTGAGGGAGGAACGTTGTGGAGAGAAGAAGACAAGATATGGATTGTCTTCAACTCTGTTGAGCGGGGGAAAAGGAAAATCGCCCTTGCGAGCCCGCGTAGTGGGCGCGACCATTCCTCTCCGGCTCTTTCCGTTAGCCCGAGAAGTCGTGAGCTGGATCGCTTCGCTCCGCTCGCGATGACGG
>CAIPYM010000003.1 GCA_903869345.1 uncultured Pseudomonadota bacterium | reverse complement strand
CCTCGCCCTCCTCTGCCCAGGGCATTTCCCTGGATGGCGGTACGGTGGTGGGGACGTTTGATGTCGGCGGCGGAGATTCCCATGCGTTTCGATGGCTGAATTCGGGAGGGCCTGGGACTTTTGTGGACTTGGGCACGTTGGGCGGCACCAACTCCTCGGCCGCTGCCGTTTCTTCCGATGGCGGCGTGATTGTGGGACAGTCCGATGTGACGGGGAACACCTCCCAGCATGCGTTTCGGTGGATCTCCGGCGGGATGGTGGATATCGGTACCTTGGGCGGGGCAACGTCTTCCGCCAAAGGAGTCTCCTCGTTGGGTCATGTCGTGGTGGGAGATTCGACATTGGTCGGTGGCTCAGCGCATGCGTTCCGTTGGGTGGATACGGGCGGCTCTGGCACGATGACGGATCTTCTGACGTTAGGTGGGTCATCTTCTTCCGCCAGTGGTGTTTCTGCTGACGGCAATGTGATTGCGGGAGACTCCACCGTGGCCGGTGGTTCTACCCACGCGTTCCGCTGGGTGAATTCGGGCGGCCCCGGCACGATGACCGATCTTCTGACTCTGGGCGGGACAAATGCTTCCGCCTTGGGCATTTCCGGCGACGGCGCGGTGATTGTGGGGAGGTCCGACGTTACAGGCAATTCCGAAAACCATGCGTTTCGGTGGACCTCTAGCGGCATGGCCGATATCGGCACGTTGGGCGGCACCCACTCTTCGGCCACCGCCGTTTCCTTTAACGGCAGCGTGGTGGTGGGTAATTCACTTCTTGCGGATCATACAACCCAAGTGGCGTTCCGCTGGACGCAAGCAGGCGGCATCAAAAATCTCAATACGCTCTTAGGAAACGTGGGCGTCGATATGACGAATATTCTGTTAACGGAGGCTCAGAGCGTCTCCGGGAACGGGCGGTATATCGTCGGTACCGGTCGTTTTAGCGGGATCAACGAAGCTTACATCGTTTCCTACATCGACGCCGCTTCAAGCCCCAGTGCACCTTCGATCCCCTGCGACGGGAATAGCAGTTGCAGCGGAAGTGGTGGTGGAGGAAGTGGAGGAGGAAGTGGAGGAGGAGGTGGTGGTGGTGGTGGTGGTGGTGGAGGAGGTACTGGCAGTGTCACAACTCCAAGCCTCGCGTATCGTTCCGTCAAACAACTCGCCGACGATCAACGGGCGGCGATGATCAGAGGTCGTGCCTCGGCGAATGAATTACTTGGCATGACTCGCCCGTTTAATGCCGAAAGCTACGTCTATACGGGAGGTATGCTGGGCAGCGCTGTGGGTTATACGGGAGCGCAAGACAGCAAGAACGGATTGACAGTTCTCGGCGGCATTGCTTACGGCACGCAAGATGCCGAGAACATCAAGCAGGCGGGTGCGCCCACGTTTGCCGCCGCCGTTCGTTACACGTTCGGTGAATCTTTCGGCTACAAGAGTCGCCGCTCTCCTTATGTCGAACTCGGAGGCTGGATCACGCCACGAGCAACGATGACGATGACACGTCCTTACAGTTATGGCCTGTCACAGGGTGTTGGCAGCACCCGTACAATGAACTTTGCAGGGTATGGACGTGGTGGTTTGACGTGGGCCGTGACCCCCCATGATCACTTCACCGGGTACGGAGAGCTGGGGCGGCAAACCCTCAGTTTTGAGGGTTACGCTGAAGAAGAAAGCACGACGAACCCGTTTCCCGCTTCCGTAGAGGGCGGCACGTTGGACATGAATTATGTACGTATGGGCAGCGAGTGGACGCACAAAATTGATAAATTCTTCACGCCCTTTGGCAGCATTCCCATAACGATCACGTTGGCCGCTTCTCTTGCACGTTCCTTTTTGGTGCATTCCGGCCTGAGCGCGACCACCATGATCGGGCACAGCACTTATTCGACGGATAAGGCCGATATGTGGGCGGAGTTTGGAGGAAGCGTTGATACACGCGTGGCCAAAAACACAAGTCTCTACCTCTATCTTAACGGAACCACAGGGGGACAAAATATCGGCACGGCCCTGCACGGAGGGGTGGGAATAAAACATGCCTTTTGAGCGGCGACGTCCGCCCTTTCGACATGAGGGGCACATGCCCAAAGAGGTACACATTGAGAAGCGAGGACGAAGAAATCGGCTTCACACGCTCCTGCCAATCAGTCACAGTCTGGTCCCTTGGGCCTGAGTCTTTCGTTCTTCTGTCTCGGGGTTGGTTGTTGCCGTCATGCAGATTGCGATTCTTCACGAACGTCGTTCCTACGAAAGCCACGTGGCCGCGACGTCTGACACGGTTAAAAAGCACCGCGCCTTGGGGTACGAAGTCCTCGCCCACACCGCGCAAGCCACGTGCTCGGATCAAGCATGTGACACCGAAGACTTCGGACGCGCGATTCCTAGGATGATCACGATGGTCCGCAGCATGAAGTCCGGCGCGATCATCGTGAATCTAGCTGTTGAGCAAGGTGGCAACTGCGCTCTCAGTTTAACTTTAAAAGGAGGTTTCCATGAACGGTTCCCTTTCTTCCGATCAAGAGTCCGGCGTTTCTCATCGGCACCTCGGTCCGTGGATCGTCACCCTCGCGCTCGGAATCATCGCGTGTGTCGTCGCTATCTTTTGGCTGTTCTACCAAAACCAAATGAGCCTCCTTGAGTTCGACATTCAAACAGCCCTGACGAAGTCTCGGCTCACCACGCTGGAAAAGCAGTACAAGCAGCTTCTCACTCAAGTAGAGACTCTGCATGCCGAAGCGCACTCCGCCGTAGCAGCTCCTCCGCTGAGCCCTGAAGCCGCAACGCCTCCCCAAGCGGATCCCGTTGTTGATCCCGCCGCTCCACCCCTTTCACTGATGCCGCTTATTCCTGAAGGAACGCCGCCCGTGGCGCCCCCGGCTCTTGTAACGCCCTCGGTCCCTTCCTCCCCTCAGGAGGGTGCAGCTCCAGCAACCCTGGGCACGCCCCTATCGATTCAGGGGGTGCGGCGGTGACGAGTGATCTTGCGTCAAGCCTTACCTCGCTGGCCGACGAACAGCAGAACCTCGGCACGCTCGCCCGGAGTCTGGCCGATCTGAATCCCATGAGAGCGTTCACAACCTTGCAAACCAACCTCGTTCCTGCCAAAAGATCCACGCACACTATCTATTGGGCGAGGGCCTCAACCAGAGGGGCCCCGTTGTGGAGCCGATGACAGCCTCTCCTTCGATCACCCTGCACAACGGCGATTTGCCCGACGGTTTGGACTTTGGGTCGGCCGTCGCCGTGGACACCGAATCCATGGGACTCCATTGGACACGGGACCGTTTGTGCCTCGTGCAGTTGTCGGTGGGTGACGGAACCGCCCACTTGGTTCAGCTGAACGCCGGAGCCTACGCCGCGCCGCGTCTGAAGGCGCTGTTGACGAATCCCCGCGTCACCAAGCTTTTTCACTTTGCGCGTGCGGACCTGGCGACGATCAAGCATCACCTGGGGGTGATGCCTGCACCTCTGTATTGCACCAAAGTGGCCTCGGTGTTGGCCCGCACGTTCACGGATCGTCATGGCCTTAAGGATTTAGCGCGTGACTTGCTGGGGATTGAGTTACTGAAAGAGCAGCAGACCTCCGACTGGGGGGCGTCGAACCTGACGCCCGAGCAGCTGACGTACGCGGCCGCTGACGTTCTGTACCTTCACGCCCTTCGCGCCAAGCTGGAAACCCTGCTGGAACGGGAAGGACGGCAGGCTTTGGCCCAAGCGACGATGGCTTTTCTCCCCACCCGCGTGGAGCTCGACCTTGCTGGGTGGGCGAATGTGGATGTGTTTGCACACCGGCCGGGCGTACGTACGGGTTGATGGACCTCTGAGAGCCGCCCTCGTCTCAATTCTTTGAGGCCTTCCATGACATGCTCACCCGCTCTTCCGCCCCTGGTTGCTCTGGCCGCCGGAGGTACAGGCGGGCACGTGTTTCCCGCCGAGGCTCTTGCCCGCGAGCTGTTGGGCCGGGGTTTGCGTGTCATCCTTGTGACCGATAAGCGCGGAAGCCGATTTAGCGAAGACCTGTCCGTGCCCACTTACCGCGTGGCATCGTCCGCTTTGGGGCGGGGGTGGTTCAAGACGATTCGCAGTGTTGCTGTGATGGGGGTTGGCGTTGTGCAGGCGCATTTTCTTCTTCGCAAACTGCGCCCGGTTGCCGTCGTTGGCTTTGGCGGTTATCCGTCGGTACCGACCCTCTACGCCGCTCTCCGTCTCGGAATCCCGATTGCCCTGCATGAGGCTAACGCTGTTTTGGGACGGGCTAACGCGGCTTTAGCAGGTAAGGCCCGACTGTTGGCGATGGGCTTTCCGAAGACCGCCCGTGTGCCGCCGACAACGGCCCGGTGCGTTGTGACGGGCAACCCCGTTCGTCCCGTGTTTGCGACGCTGCGGGCGTGCCCCTATGCGCCTCCTGCCGAGGAAGGCCCGTTGCGTCTGTTTGTGGTCGGCGGGAGCCAGGGGGCGCATGTTTTCAGCCGCGTTGTTCCGCGCGCCGTCGCTCTTCTTCCCACGCCGTTGCGTCAGCGCCTCATCGTGACCCAGCAATGCCGCACGGACGACCTGGAGCTTGCGCGGACAGGGTTTGCGGGCGGGGGGGTTGAAGCTGAACTTTTACCGTTCTTTCACGATATGCCCGAGCGTATGGCGGACGCGCACCTGATCCTCTGCCGCTCAGGGGGCTCCACGGTGGCCGAGCTTGCGGCCCTGGGGCGGCCCGCCGTTCTGGTTCCGCTCCCGCACAGTCACGCCGGTGAACAGACCGCGAACGCCGAAGCGCTTGCCGAAGCGGGGGGCGCGTGGTTGATCCCGGAAGAGGCGTTGACCCCGGAAGCCCTGGCCGTGCGTCTGGAAGCCCTGTTAACCATGCCGTCCACATTAGCGCGCGCCGCCGCGTCCGCCCGCGCTTGGGGCACGGCGAACGCCGCCGACGCTCTGGCCAATGCCCTTTTGGAATCCCTTGACCTTCAGTCCGCCCACGTTCTCCCGTAAACCGTCCCACGAACGGAGGGACACTGGACCGGAAAAGAGACGTGTCTTTTTTTTTACGGCAACGTTACCCTTTCCGGCGCAACCTCGCGGAGGAACTTCGGTTCGATGTAGCGGCTGAAATCCGGAATCGCCTTGCCCGCAAAGTTGGGATCGTCGCGGATGACGTACCGTGCGTCCTCACGCATCGTCGTAAGGATGCTGTCGTCCAACCCTACCGTAAAGTCGTAGTCTTTCCAGTGCTTCCGGATAACCGCCTCATCCAAGCTGAGCAGCTGCGACATCACCCGAATTGTCTCATCGGGATGGTCTTTGACCCACACTTCGGCTTTCAACAACGCCCGCAAGACGGCGGCGATTTTGTCAGGATGTTTTTTGGCGAAACCATCTGCGACAACAAGGAGAACTTTATAAACATGAGCATCGGGACAACGGAACTGCACCGCGTTGTCGCCAAGCGCTTTTGCCGCTTGATCCGCCCACGGCTCCCACATCACAAAGGCATCAATGCTCTTGCCCTGAAGGGTCAAGGGCATGGCGGAAGGTTGGAGCACCACGGGCTGAATATCGCCCATTTGCAGGCCAAGTTTCTCCAGCAAGCGCTCGAGGAAAAGATAGGAACCCGTACCGGGAAGATAGCCTATACGCTTTCCACGAATGTCGGCCTCGGTTGTTATACCCTCGTCCTTGCGAGCAACAAGCGTGGTCTCGGGAGCAGACCCCGTTTGAGCAACAACTCTCAGGGGATGGTCGGCATTAAAACTGAGGTACGTCAAAGGTCCGTCCGTTGTGCCGGAGGCGTCTGCATGCCCCGCAATCACGGCGTCGTTTGATATTCGCGAGTGCGCATTGAAGGTAATCCGAACATCAACGCCTTCATCACGAAAATACCCTTCGTGTTCGGCCATATAGACAACCGTCGCATCCATCGAACGCGGAAGGCCCAATCTCAAAGGCTCAGCTGCCTTTGCCCCTACGGGCGCGAACAGCAAGCCCCCCCAAAGCAGTAGACACACAAACAGCTTTCTCATGGCAACCTGACCCTTTCCGGCGCGACCTCGCGGAGGAACTTCGGTTCGATGTAGCGGCTGAAATCCGGAATCGCCTTGCCCGCAAAATTAGGATCGTCGCGGATGACGTACCGCGCGTCCTCGCGCATCGTCGTAAGGATGCTGTCGTCCAGTCCTACCGTAAAGTCGTAGTCTTTCCAGTTTTTGCGAAGAATCGCCTCGTCGAGTTTAATAGCCTCTGACATCAGACGGATGGTTTCCTCCGGATGTGCTTTGATAAACTCTTCGGCCTTCAGAAGGGCGCGCAAGAGCCGTTGCAAACGATCGGGAAACTGTTGGGCAAAGCCATGGGTGACGACGAGTAGTGTTGGGTAACGGTAGATTTCTGGGTGACGGAATCGTACGGCGTGATCCCCCAGGGCTTTCATGCCTTGATCGGCCCACGGTTCCGCCATCACAAAAGCATCAATCATCCTTCCCTGAAGAGCTTTCGGCATCGCTTGAGGCTGAAGCGGAATCCCCTTCACATCGTCCATCGTCATGTGCAGACTTTCCAAAAGCCGCACGAGAAAAAGATAGGAGACGGTCCCCGGCAGGTACCCCACGCGCTTGCCGCGAAGATCCTTTTCGGTTGCAAGACCTGAGTCTTTCCGCGCGATGACGACCATTTCCGGACTTGCTCCGCCTTGTGCAACAATCCTCAGGGGGTGTTGGCCATTCAGACTCAGGTAGACAAACGGTCCTTCAACCGCAAGAGCAGCATCGGCGTGGCCTGCAATCAGCGCATCGTTTGAAATCTTCGCGTTCGTCGTCTCCGTAAATTGAACGGTAAGGTTTTCTTGACGCAAATACCCCTGTTGTTCCGCAACATGTAAAAGGGCTGAAACCATTGTGTTAGGGCGGCACATCCGCACGGGCTCGTCGGCATGGAGTCGGCAAGGTAGGAGGAGCAGCAGAAAAACCACCAGCAACGAGGCAAAGACTTTTCTCATGGGAATCCCGAAATACCCTGCCCTTTCCGTTAGACCGAGAGTCCGCGAGATGGATCGCTTCGCTTCGCTCGCGATGACGGGGGAGAAAGGAATTCTCACGGCAACCTGACCCTTTCCGGCACGACCTCGCGGAGGAACTTCGGTTCAATGTAGCGGCTGAAATCCGGAATCGCCTTACCCGCAAAGTTGGGATCATCGCGGATGACGTACCGTGCGTCCTCGCGCATCATCGTAAGAATGCTGTCGTCCAACCCTACCGTAAAGTCGTAGTCTTTCCAGTTTTTACGAAGAATCGCCTCGTCGAGTTTAATAGCCTCTGACATCAGGCGCATCGTCTCCTCGGGGTGTGCCTTCACAAACGCCTCGGCCCTCAGAAGAGCTTTCAGAAGGGCCGTGACTTTCTCAGGGTGCTGGTGCGCGAAGTCCTTGGTGACGACAAAGAGTGTTTTGTAAGTATAAAGCTCGGGGTAGCGAAGCCGCACAATCTTGTCCTCGCCCAGGGCTTTAACCGCCTGATCCGCCCATGGCTCCCACATCACAAAAGCATCCACCGCACCCCCTTTCAGAGCGTGCGGCATGGCGGGGGGCTGGAGGGGAACCAACGTGATGTCACGCATCGTCAGGCCTGTCTTGTCCAACAGACGCGCCAGCAACATGTAAGAGACGGTTCCGGGCAAATAGCCAACGCGTTTGCCGCGAATGTCCGCCAGAGTCGCAACGCCCGCGTCCTTACGCCCCACAAGGGCCGTTTCAGGGCTGCCCCCACCCGCCGCAATGAGGACCAACGGGGGCGACGCTGCACCCAGGCTGCCAAGGCCGACGTACACGAGAGGGGCCTCAACGGTCCCCATCGCGTCGGCATGTCCCGCGAGCAGCGCGTCCGTGGAGATTTTCGCGTTGGTGGTCTCTTGAAAGACAACGTTGATCCCTGCGTCGCGAAAATAGTTTTTCTGTTCGGCAACACGCAGAAGGGTCGAGACCATGTTGTTGGGGCGGCATATCCGCACGGGCTCATCGGCCTGCGCCGTCGCCCGTCCTCCCGCCAGAGACACGAACACCACAAGTCCGACCAAGCACCCTAGGAAAAATCGTTTCATGCTACCCTCCCGGTAACGTGCCCTGCGCGAGGCCGACGGCGGCCACAAGAACAACCCAGACCAACGTGAACGGCAAAAGCCTCTGCCAGCCGATTCGCATCAATTGGTCATAGCGGTACCGGGGCAGCGTCGCACGCGCCCAGAGGAACACAAACAGGCAAGCCCCCACTTTGGCCGCAAACCACAAGGGGCCGGGGATGAACGCCAACGCTTGCAAGGGTGGCAACCACCCGCCCAGAAACAGCGTGGTCGCAAACGCGCTCACCAAAATCATGTTGGCGTACTCGCCGAGGAAAAACAGCGCGAACGGCATGGAGGAATATTCCGTGTGGAATCCGCCGACAAGCTCCGATTCGCCCTCGGGCAAATCAAACGGGTGGCGGTTGGTCTCGGCCAGACCCGCGATGAAAAAGACGATGAACATCGGGAACAGCAGCGAGGCGATGAACCAATGTCCCACCCCTCCCCGCTGCGCCTCGACAATGTGGCTGAGGTTCAGCGAGCCCGCTTGCAACAGCACTGTTACCAGCACAAGCCCCGTCGCGACTTCATACGAGACCATTTGCGCCGCCGACCTGAGCCCGCCGAGAAACGGGTATTTCGAGTTCGACGCCCACCCCGCCAGGATGATTCCGTAAACGCCAAACGACGAGATCGCGAGCAGGTACAACACGCCGAGGTTCAGGTCCGCGAGCACCCACCCCGCGTTCACGGGCACGACGGCCCAGGCCGCGAGCGCGAGGAAAAACGTCAGCACGGCCGCGCCCAAAAACAACGGCACGTTGACAGCTTGCGGGATCAGAATTTGTTTGAAGATCAGCTTGACGCCGTCGGCCATCGGCTGCAAAAGCCCGAACGGTCCCACGACATTGGGTCCTCGCCGGAGCTGCATCGAGGCCATCACGCGACGCTCGGCGTACGTCAGGTACGCAACGGCGCCCAGCAAAACGGCGAGCGCTCCGGCTCCTTGGGCCACCACAATCAGCCAAAAAAACCACCACGGACCTTCGGTCCCTCCAAGATCGAGCATAGCCGCAAGCCCCCTCCCCGCGATTCGCTGAACGGAGCCGCATCCTACCACCGGACACATACCCGAGGGAAAGCAGGGGGCGCTGAACATTTCCTGCTTATGGGGTGCGTTCGCGTTTGTGGTGGGCGGTATCGGATGTAAGATGCGGGCGCGACTCGGCGTCGCGCGGGAACCGCCAAAGGGTGAAGGATGTTGGGACTTCTCCATCACATGCGTTCGTGGACGTTGGTGGACATCGCCAAGGGGTTTGCCTTGACGTTTTCTTACGTGTTTCGGCAGCGTGTCACGTTGAATTACCCCTACGAGAAAGGGCCCCTGAGCCCTCGGTTTCGGGGGGAGCACGCGCTGCGGCGTTACCCCAATGGCGAGGAGCGTTGCATCGCGTGCAAGCTGTGCGAGGCCGTATGTCCAGCGCAGGCGATTACCATTGAGGCCAAAGAGCGTGCGGACGGAAGCCGCCGAACAACGCGCTACGACCTGGATATGACCAAGTGCATCTACTGCGGCCTGTGCCAGGAGGCGTGTCCGGTGGACGCGATTGTGGAAGGTCCCAACTTTGAGTACACGACGGAAACGCACGAGGAGCTGCTCTACACCAAGGAACGGCTGCTTGCGAACGGCGACCGGTGGGAAGCGGTGATTGCCGCGAACCTTGCGGCGGACATGGCTCAGGGTCCGTCATTGCGAGAAGGCGAGGGCCCCAAGGGTCCGAGCCGACGAAGCAATCCAGAGTCACGCGAAGAGGCCCCTGGATCGCTTCGCTTCGCTCGCGATGACGGCTTTCAAGGGTCGGAATCGGTCACAGGTAAGGACCAAGGAGCCGTGACACATGCCCGCTGACCTTTTTTTCTACCCCCTCGCGTTGGGGCTTTTGGGGGCGGGCACGTTGGTGATTGCCGCGCGGAATCCCGTGTACGCGGTCTTGGCGTTGATCGTGTGTTTCCTGAACGGCGCGGGGCTCCTCATCCTGATGGGGGCTGAGTTTTTGGGGTTCATGCTGCTGATTGTCTACGTCGGCGCGGTGGCGGTTTTGTTCTTGTTCGTTGTCATGATGCTCGGGGTGGACGAGCAGCGTGACGTGCGGCGTGGATTCCTGAAACCGGTCGGATTCGCGCTGGCGATGGGGGGGCTTTTGTTCGCACAAATGGGCGCGGTGGCTTGGTTGTGGCCAACGGTTTCGCCTGGAGGTCCCTCGGACGCCCGAGCTGAAACGGCGGCGAGTCTGGCCCAAGACGGCGGCCTTCAGGCGCTGGGGCGTACGCTTTACACGGATTACGCGCTGCCGTTCCAAATGGGAGGCCTCATTTTGCTGGTCGCCATGATCGGCGCGGTGATCCTCACGCTTCATGCACGCGGCAAGACGGCGGCGCGGCGGCAGGACCCTCGGGATCAGGTGAGGGTACGGCGCGAGGACGTCGTGCAGCTCTGTTCCCCTCCCTCGGGCCAAGGAATCGCGCCATGACGATCGGCAGCGTCGGGTTGACGCATTTTCTGATTTTGGCAGCAGCGCTCTTTACGTTGGGCGTTGTGGGTGTCTTCATCAACCGCAAGAGCGTCATCGTGATTCTGATGTCCGTGGAGCTGATGCTGCTGGCCGTCAACCTGAACTTCGTCGCGTTTTCGGTGGCGCTGGGGCAAATCGCGGGCCAGGTGTTTTCAATGATGGCGCTGACGGTGGCGGCGGCGGAGACCGCCGTGGGGCTTGCGATTCTGGTTGTGACGTTCCGTGCGCAAGGGTCGATCGCCGTGGACGATTTGGGAACGCTCAAAGGGTAAACCCGGCGCGGGTTCCGCTCTGCGCCTTCGGGGAGGTCATATGCACGAGATCGTGGGAAACGCGACGTTTGTGGCGGAGCTGCTGGGGCCGCTCAGCCCGTTTGTGGACGTGGCTGCCGTGTTCTTGCCTTTGCTCGGCGCGGCTCTCGCGACGTTGGCGGGGGGGCTTTGGGGCCTGCCGCGCAACGACCGCGCGGCGCAAACGTTGACGTGTCTGGCGATGGTCGCCTCGGCCCTCGCCTCGGCGCTGATTTTTGCGGATATCGCGGTGGAAGGGGGCGCGGCGCGAACGCATGTCCTGGCCCCGTGGATTCAAGTCGGCGCGTTGCAATCGTTCTGGACGTTGCGGCTTGATGCGCTGTCGTCCGTCATGCTGATGGTGGTGACCGGCGTTTCGGCCATGGTCCACCTGTACGCGCTGGGGTACATGCGCCACGATCGAGGAATCCCGCGCTTTATGGCGTACCTAAGCCTCTTTACGTTTGGGATGTTGATGCTGGTGACGGCGGACGACCTGATCCAGCTTTTCTTTGGGTGGGAGGCGGTTGGCGTGTGTTCGTACCTCCTGATCGGGTTTTGGTACGAAAAGCCCCGCGCGAGCGCGGCGGCGGTCAAGGCGTTTGTCGTAAACCGCATCGGGGACTTTGGATTCATTTTGGGGATCTTCGGCTGTTTCGCCCTTTTCCGGTCGGTTGCGTTCGGGTCGCTTTTTTCCGCCGCGCCGGATCTGGAATCCGCGACGTATGCGCTTGGCGGTTTGGATGTGCCCGTGCTGACCGTCCTGTGTTTGCTGCTGTTCGTCGGCGCGATGGGCAAATCCGCGCAGCTAGGGCTTCACGTTTGGCTCCCCGACGCGATGGAGGGGCCCACGCCCGTCTCGGCGTTGATCCACGCGGCGACGATGGTGACGGCGGGCGTGTTCATGGTCGCAAGACTCTCGCCGCTCTTTGAACACGCGCCCGGAGCGCTGGCGGTTGTGACGGTGGTCGGGGCGCTGACGGCGCTGTTCGCGGGCGTGGTTGCGCTCGCGCAAACCGACATCAAGCGGGTGATCGCGTACTCGACGATGAGCCAACTGGGGTACATGTTTTTCGCGGCGGGCGTTGCGGCGTACCCGGCAGCGATCTTCCACCTGATGACGCATGCTTTCTTTAAGGCGCTTTTGTTCTTGGGCGCGGGGGCCGTCATTCATGCGCTCGCGGGGGAGCAAGATTTGCGCCGCATGGGGGGGCTCGCGCGGAAGACTCCCGTGACGTACGTCCTGATGGCCATCGGCTCCTTGGCGCTTGCGGGCATTGGCGTTCCGGGCGTGTTTGGGTTCGCGGGTTTTTACTCGAAAGATGTGATTCTGGAAGCTGCGTTGGCGCAGGGTTCGGGGGTCGGGGTTTTCGCGTACGGCGTCGGCGTTCTGGTCGCGGGGCTTACGGCGCTTTACATCGGGCGGCTTTTTGTCCTGACGTTCCACGGCAAGCCGCGCACGGACGAGGCGGTGTTTGCACACGCGCATGAGGCCTCGTGGGTCATGTTGGTGCCGCTGGTTCCTCTGGCGCTGGGGGCGGTCTTCGCGGGCTTTTGGGGGGAGGCCTCGTTTGTGGGGGAGGGCCGCGCGGCGTTTTGGGCCGGATCGCTTGTGACCGGGGGAGCCGGGGACCCCCTCAGCGCGACCCATCACCTCGCGCCGATCTGGACGCTTCTACCCGTCGCGGCGGGCGTTGGCGGACTCGTGGTGGCCTTTGTTGTGTATGGCCTATTTCCGCGTTTTCCGGGGTGGGTGGCGGCGCATTTGGGCCGGGTCTACGTCGGCGTGGCGAATGCGTTCTGCGTGGATGCCCTTTACGATGCGATGTTTGTGCGGCCCTTGCGGGCGCTTGGGATGTTTTGCCGCGAAACAGGGGATGACCGCTGGATCGATGGCTATGGTCCCCCTGCCTTGGCCCGCGTTGCGTTGCGCTGGGGGCAGAGGGTCCGTACCTGGCAGACGGGCTACATCTACCACTACGTTTTTGCCGTCGTGACGGGCCTCGTCGCGGCGCTTGTTTTTGTCTGGAGCACTCTGAGCCGTTAGGGAGGACACGATGCACACGAACAAAATCGCGTGGCTAGCCCTGGCGGTCGCGCTTGTTGCCCTCGGACTCGTGTTCGGGCGTCCGTTTTCGGGCAGAGAGGGAACCGTTGGTATCTCCAAGGAAACCGCGTTCGAGCGAGTCATGCGGACGCGGACTCTTCGGTGTGCGTACGCAGTGCGCCCGCCCTTCTTGGTGATTGACCCCGCGACGAATCAAAAATCCGGAATCAGCTACGACGTGATGGAGGCGATTGGGAAAATCGCCCACCTAAAAATCGAATGGAACGAGGAAGTTGGCTACGGCGTTTTCCCCGAGCAGCTGAAAGCAGGGAAGGAAGATGCTTTTTGCCTGACGCTCTACAAGGGAATCATGCGGGCGCAGCGGGTGGAGATGACAACGCCGGTTGTTTATTCGCCGATTTATGCGTTTGTCCGTGCGGGGGATACGCGGTTTGATGGGGCTCTGGGCGCGATCAACGATGAACAGGTGACGATTGCGGCGCTGGACGGCACGCCCCAAAAAGACTTGGCGGAAAGCGCGTTTCCTCGGGCGAAAAAGTATCTTCTCGCGGGCGAGACGGGGGCTCCTGATGTTCTTCTGGCCTTGGTGACGGGCAAGGCCGATGTGTACCTTTCGGAGCAGCCGATTGTTCTGGACTACAACGCCAAGAATCCTGACAAGCCTTTGAAACGCGTGGCGGGGGTCCCCAGTGTTCGCGTTTTTGGCGAGGCCTTCAGTGTGGCCAAGGGTGAAAGCGAGTTGCGCGACTTTCTGAACACGGCCCTTCAGGATTTGCAAAATGACGGGACGCTTGAGCGTATTCTCAGCCACTATGTGCCCAAGTCTGATTCGGCTTTTTATCCCGCCACGCCCTACGTTGTCCGTTCTTCCGAGTAGGCCCCGCGCATGTCGTCCCTGCCTCTTCTCAGTCTGATCACGTTTCTGCCGCTTGCGGGCGCGTTGGGCCTGTTCGCGTTTGTGCGCGGGGATGATGCGCGTGCGCGGCGCGTGGGGATCGTGCGGGGGCTCACGCTGGGGACCACGCTTTTAACTCTTGCGGGGTCGTTGGCACTGCTCCCTGGGTTTGATCCCGCCGCGCCGGGATTTCAGTTTGTGGAAAACGTGCCGTGGATCCCAAGGTTGGGCCTTGCGTACCACCGAGGCGTGGACGGAATTGGACTCGCGTTTCTCGTGCTGACGGCGTTCCTCACGCCCCTCAGTGTTCTTGCAGGGTTCAGCGTCAAGACGCGCGTGAAGGAGTTTATGATCGCGCTTCTTGTACTTGAAACGCTCATGCTCGGGACGTTTTCGACGCTCGATCTTGCGCTGTTTTACGTGTTTTTCGAGGGCGGCCTGATCCCCATGTTCCTCATGATTGGGATTTGGGGCGGGGAAGGTCGGCGGGCGGCGGCGTTCAAGTTTTTCCTCTACACGTTCGCGGGCTCGGTCCTGATGCTGGTCGCAATCATCGCCATGGTCGCGCACACGGGCACGGCGGACATGACGCAAATGACGGGCGGCGTGTTCGCGGGCGACTTGGCCTTGGTGCTGTGGCTCGCGTTCTTCGCCTCGTTCGCGGTGAAGACTCCGCTGTGGCCGTTCCACACCTGGCTACCCTACGCGCACGTGGAGGCCCCAACCGCAGGCTCGATGATCCTCGCGGGCGTTTTGCTGAAAATGGGTGGGTACGGGTTTATCCGAATCTCGCTTCAGATTCTGCCCAGCGCAAGCGAGGTTTTTGCGCCGCTCGTGATTGGCCTGAGTGTGATCGCGATTATCTACGGTTCGCTTGTGGCGCTTGCGCAGACGGACCTCAAAAGGCTTGTTGCGTATTCGTCTGTCGCGCACATGGGGTACGTGACGCTCGGGATTTTCTCGGGCACCGCGCAAGGGCTTGAGGGCGCGATGATGGTGATGCTCTCGCACGGGCTTGTGTCAGCCGCGTTGTTCGCGTGTGTGGGCGTTGTGTACGACCGCGTGCACACGCGCGAAATTGCGCGGTTTGGAGGCTTGGCGTCCCGCGTTCCCCGCTATGCCGCCGTGTTTATGGTCTTCACGTTGGCCGCCGTCGGTCTTCCAGGCCTCAGCGGATTCGTGGGCGAGTTTCTGTCGCTGCAGGGGGCTTATTTGTACAACCCGTTGGTCGCGGCGCTGGCGTCGCTCGGCGTGATCCTGGGTGCCGTGTACATGCTGGGTCTTTACCGCCGGATGTTTTACGGTCCCCTTGAGAAAAAGGATTTGATGACTCTGCGGGACCTGACGGTGCGGGAAGGCGTTGTGTTTGGGGCGCTTGCGGTGCCGACCGTCTGGATGGGCCTTTTCCCGGCGCATTTTCTGGCCGTGTTCGCCCCGGCCACGGATCGCTTGCTGAACGTGTCACAGACTCTTGCCGCGGGGAGCATCGGATGATGGAGGGCGCTGTGATTCACACCCTGATGGCCTTCGCCCCCGAAGCGGTTTTGGCGGTTGTCGCTCTTTTCCTTTTGGTCTTGGGGGCTGTGATAGGCCACCGTTCGGCCGCTCTAGGCACGGGGCTGGCTGTCGCGGTTCTTCTCCTGGGAGCTGGAGTTAGCGCGTTTCTTCTTATGCATCCTGTTCCTGAAGGCTGTTTTGCCGTCCCTTCGGGGTGGTTCGATGATTCATACTGCGAGGGGCAGATGCTACCCGGTTTTGTGCGCTCGATGCTGGTGAACGATTCCTTTGCCAATTTTTCCAAACTCGTCCTTCTCCTCGGTGCGGCGGGGTCCCTTTTGGTCTTCTGGCCGTCTTTGAAGCGGACGGACCTCGGCAAGCCCGAATATCCCGTGCTGGTGCTTCTGGCCACGCTTGGGATGATGGTGATGGTCTCGGCGCAGAATTTGTTGGCGCTTTATGTAGGGCTCGAACTTCAAAGCCTCAGTCTTTACATCCTCGTGACCCTTGAGCGTGACCGTCCGACCTCCGGCGAGGCGGGGATGAAGTATTTTGTCATGGGCGCGGTGACGTCGGGGATTTTGCTGTATGGCCTGTCGTTGATTTACGGCGCAGCGGGGGGACTCGGGTTTGCCGACATCGCCAAGGCCGCCGCAGCGGGGGACGCAGGCGAAGGCTTTCCCTTGGGCTTGCGCGTTGGGCTGTTGTTCCTGGTCGCGGGGCTAGCGTTCAAGGTGGCCGCCGTGCCGTTTCACATGTGGGTTCCCGACGTGTACGAGGGCGCCCCGACGCCCGTGACAGCGTTTGTGGCCGCCGTGCCCAAGGTGGCGGCGTTCGTGGTCCTCGTGCGCCTGTTGACGGGACCCTTCGCGCCGCTTGCGGACGTGTGGGGGCCGCCCGTGCAAGTCATGGCCGTGGCGTCCATGGCGCTGGGAGCACTTGCGGGAATGACGCAGACGAACCTCAAACGTCTGATGGGGTACAGTGCGATTGTTCACGCGGGCGTTGCGCTGGTGGGTTTGGCCTCCTTGCCGCAGCAGGGACCGGCGTTCGGGAACGTGGTCCTGATTTACGTGATCATCTACGCCGTGACGGTCCTGGGGGTGTTTGGGATTCTGGCGGGCCTCAAGCGGCAGGGCAGGCCCGCCGAGACCCTGGACGATCTTGCCGGATTCGGGCGTTCGCATCCCCTGTGGGCGGCGGCTTTTGCCATCTTTTTGTTCTCGCTGGCAGGCGTCCCTCCGCTTGCGGGATTCTTTGCAAAATACGTGGTGTTCGCCGCCGCCGTTGAAGCCCATCAGACCTACCTGGCGGTGATGGGCGTTCTCGCAAGCCTGGTCTCAGCGAGGTACTATTTGCGCGTCGTGAGGGCGATCTATTTTGATGAAGCCGCCCCCGGCGCAACGTTGGACCCCTTGCGTTCCGTGCCACTTGGCCTTGTTACGGCTCTTGCGGCCCTTGCGGTCGTTGCATTTGTGATTCATCCGGCAATCCTGATTCGCTGAAGTTGTGGGACAGCAAGAGATCAGGATCAAGGCCGTGCGAGAGGTTGAGCATCTCGGCGTATTTTCTGCTATGAAGGGCTCATTGATGGCGAAACGTGCAGGCCTCCTATGACCGATTTCAAAGAGCTCCGCGAAGCTCTCGGTAAGCTGAAAGACGAGCACCGCTCCTTGGATGTGACAATCCAGGAACTTGAAGGCGTGTCCGCGCCCGACCGCGTGCAAGTGCAACGCCTGAAAAAACGGAAGCTCCAGGTGCGCGACATGATCACGCAGATTGAAGGCGACTTGGTGCCCGATATTATCGCGTGAGGCTCTCAAGCCGGAAAACGACCCCGAATCTTCCCCATTGGCCAAGAACCGGATAGGCAAGGATTGAACATGTCCGAAAAGTTCTGACAATTTTTGGCGCTTGGCCTTTTTATCAGCCAAGTCCCCTCTTCCGTTCGGTGAAAGCCGAACTTCAAGGAGCCTGGTGATCAAGCCAAATGCCGATGTCCTTGGGGGATGCACACAAGGCATCGGCTCCGGCGAGGCGAAGCTCGTCGGCTGAACCGTAGCCCCAGAGAGCCCCCAAAGTTGCAAGATGGTTTGCCTTTCCCGCCGCGATGTCCGAATCCCGGTCGCCGACCATCACGGCCTCGTGCGGCTCCAAGTTCCCCTGCTTCAAAAGCGCGGCCAGGGACGCCGCTTTATCAGGATGATCGCCGCCGACGAGGGCGTTGCTGGTGATCTGTTTGAGCCAGGTCGAGAGACCGAGGTGATCCACCATAAGACGCGTCGAATCCGGACGCCGGACCGTGGCAATCCAACACGCGATATCCTTTTCGCGTAGGCCTTGAAGTGTTTGCGGGATTCCTGGGTAGACGGAACACTCGAAGAACCCCTTGGACCTGCCATCTACACGTATACAAGGCCTTTTATCTCTTGAACCCTTTGCAAAAGTGCCGGGTCTATGATTCTGTAGGGATGTGGAGTGATTCGGGAGGGGGCGATGCAGAAAGATTACGGGCAGAGTGGGTTTGCGGGGGCGAT
>CAIPYM010000002.1 GCA_903869345.1 uncultured Pseudomonadota bacterium | reverse complement strand
TTCTTGATGGCTTATAACTTCCAGCGCGAGCTTAAGGCCTTGAAGTTCCTCTCACCCTATGAGAAAATCCTCTCAGAGTGGCGAGATCACCCACACCTTTTTCACTCAAACCCTCTCCACTACTTATTGGGACCAAACAGGTAGGGGTAGGGGTAGGGGTAGCAGTGGCACTTCAAGTGACTCAGGATATGGACCGAGTCCGCCAGGCGGAAGCCGGGGTGTGCAAGACTATTCAAATGGCCGCGGAGAGCATGACGAGAAGTACCCACGTGGCAAAAACCGGGCGAGAGAGGCATATGGAGGAACAATTCCCCGTCGTAGTAGCGCTTGATGGACTTGCAAAACGAGCTCCCTATCCATCCCTGCTAACGCAGTTGCTAGCGCGCATACCATCCCAACAACGCCTTGTTCAAGGGGCCTCCGACGCCATGGAAACATGGGGACAGAATACCAGGAGATCGCAACACTTCCAAACAGCTGGTCTTGATGCAACGTTTGATAGAATCACAGATAGGTGCGCGCCCAACACCCCCCCACCCCCAACAGGGGTAATCGTGCGTGAAATCGCCCAACTAGGGTGGGAGTAAAGAAAAAATCTCTGAAAGAGTGGGAGTACGTTTCTGTTACGCTGAAGATGCCGCTTCCTCTTCATCCGCGCCTGAACGAACTGAAGAGAAAGCCCCGTGAAGAGCAAGGACACCCTCGCGGCCCAGCGTTCCTGGTATAAAGGACACACGAGGGAGAGGCGATTCGCGCTCTCCGAAGCACGCGCACGAGGCTTGAATGCGAACACCCGCTCGCGTTGTTGTGTTTGGCGGTACCGGCTTTCTGGGACGCGCCCTGATTCCGCATCTTGCCGCGCTGGGATACCGCATCGTTGTGCCCACGCGCGACCCGGCCAAAGCGTTGCCGCTGAAGACAGCGGGGCCCGTGGGACAGGTTGTGCCCATCCCCCTGTCGTTGCGCAACGAGGCCGCTGTTGCACGAGTCCTCGTCCGGGCCGACGTCGTTTTTAACCTGATCGGAATCTTGACCGAGCACGGCGCGTCCACGTTTGAAGCCCTTCACGTTCAGACAGCGGCCCGCCTCGCGCGTCTTGCACGGGAAGCCGGGGCCTTGCGATTCGTCCACGTCTCGGCCTTGGGGGTTGGGGCCCATTCGTCCTCGCGGTACGCCCGCACGAAAGCCGCTGGCGAAGAAGCCGTGCGGACGTTCTTGCCATCCTGCACGGTGTTCCGTCCCGGACTGATGCTCGGGCATGGGGACCGATTCGTGGGACAATGGACCACGATGGCGCGGTGGTCGCCCGTGCTGCCGCTCATCGGGGGCGGCGTGACGTTACTGCAGCCTGTGGATGTTGATGACGTGGCAACGGCCCTCACCCTGACCCTGACAACCCCGGCGATGGAGGGCAAAACCTACGCTCTCGGAGGGCCTTCGGTGTACAGCCTGCGTCACCTGACCGAAAGAATTGTGCAGGGGACGGGACGGCGGCATTACCTGGTCCCCGTGCCGTGGCGTGTGGCCCTGGGGCTGGGGCGAATCTTTGAACTGTTCCCCACCCCGCCGTGGACGCGCGACGTGGTGAGGCTTTTGGAAACCGACAACGTCGTCAGGTGCGACCTGCCGACGTTCGCCGATCTCGGCCTCAAGCCAAGAGCAATCGAGACGCTTTTGCCGAGCCTGCTGGATGGTCCCGGACAACGTCCGGAGGGATTAGCCAACCTCCTATAAAAGGGTCATCGATTTTTGAACACAACGCTTGCGGAAGGCCCGGCGGTGTTCCCTGTCAACGCAAAGTAGAAATGTCCTCTTTTTGAGGAGGCGGGGGTGGGTAACGCGAGCGGAGCGCGCCCTCCTAGCGCCGTAGCGACGCGAGCGTTATCCACGCCCGAGACGCCCGGCCCCCGCGCGAGCACAGCCGTCATGCGGGCATCGAGGGTTTTAGCGTCCTCCAACGGGTCCAAGGGCGCATAGCGTTGTTTGAAGGGCGTGCCCGTCAGCGTTCGTCCCCGGTAACGGACCTCCATCGGGCCGTCCAAGCGATGCAGCAGCGTAACCTTGGCCACGCGCAACGCCGTGCCGGGACCATCGGTCTGCACCGCGTACAGCGTACCTCGGTGTTGGAACATCAGGTTCTTGGACAGCGTGCGCTCCTCGATTCGCGCCAGAGATTCCTCGAGGGCCGCCGCGCCGTGCATCCACAGACAGTGCGCGTTCCCCGCATCGCGTGGCGGATGGATCCACGAACGAGCGTTCCAGCTTTCAATGAACGTCGGCGCGAACGCGTTGGCTTCCTCCAGGGTCGCGATTCCACGTAAGCGAATCTCTTTGACCAAGCGATCTTGCAGCGTTTGGTTCGCACGTTCCACGCGGCCTTTAGAGCATTTTCCGATGAGGTAGAATAGCCTGAATGTTTGAGGTAGGCGGTGCATTCGTCGGGGGTGAAGGCGTCGAGAGTCGAGGCGATGGCGTTCCAAAGGGCCTCGACGGTGCGGGCGGCGGCCTTTCGGAGCAGGGCTTTGAACTTGGAGAAGACCTGCTCGATCGGGTTCAAATCAGGGCTGTAGGGAGGAAGATACATCAACGTCGCTCCCACGTTTTCGATCGCTTCGCGGATGCCGGGCACTTTGTGGCTGGACAGGTTGTCCATGATGACGACGTCGTCCTTCTGCAAGGTGGGCACCAGAAACTGTTCGAC
>CAIPYM010000001.1 GCA_903869345.1 uncultured Pseudomonadota bacterium | reverse complement strand
TGTGACTTTTTCTTGAGATTGCTGTATTTCAGCTCGGATACGCTGCGTCGTCGTGGCGCGTTTGTGCAGTACCTGTCCCATAGTCTCTCCCGTTCAAGTGGGACCCATCTTATACCACTACTTATTGGGACCAAACACCTAGGAACCAGGGGCCCTGGATGGGGAAGCGGTGAAAATCCCTGGAGGGAGATTGCACCTTACTTGCGAGGGATGGTACGCCTCAAGTAAGAATTCGAGCGTTTTTTCAGGGGTTGTGATTCGTGGTTGTCTCTGTCGCTGGGAGCCCTCATCGGTGGCCGGTTCGCGTCTACTATGAAGATACCGACGCGGGCGGAATCGTCTATTACGCGAACTACCTCAAGTTCGCGGAGCGCGCCCGAACGGAGTGGCTGCGCTCGCTGGGGTTGGGCAAGATGCTTGCCCCCACAACCGATGGCATCCTGTTTGTGGTACGGGCGCTGCGCGTGGACTACCTGAGCCCAGCGCGACTGGACGATGCACTCGAGGTCCGGACACGCCTTTGTGCCCTGGGCGGTTCACGTTTGGAGCTGGAGCAAACTGTTTTCCGGGACGAGGTTGCCTTAACCGTCCTGGAGGTTACTCTGGTGGCCGTCGGTCCGAACGGTCGAGCGATGCGCTTGTCCGCCGATGTGCGGGCCGCATGCGAGGCTGTTTTGTGTCCACCGCCGTCCGTTGATTCGTCGTTGGTGTCCTCCCCTTTATCGTGTTCCCTTAAGGAGTAACATTTCATGGCGCTTTCCCCTCTCGCGATGCCCGCGACACCCGTTGATGCCTCGGCCCTCAGCGGTTCGTCCGCCTCGTTCGACCTGTCCGTGTTTGGCCTTTTTGCCAGCGCGGACATGGTCGGCAAGGTCGTGATGGTGGGGCTGTTGCTCGTCTCGGTTTTTACCTGGGCGCTGATTTTCGACAAGGCGACCAAGATCACCCGTCTGCGGTCGCGGGCACGGTTTTTTGAAGAACGCTTTTGGGCGGCTACCTCCCTGGAAGTTTTATACGACAAAATCCGGCGTCCGGCGGATCCCATGCAAGCCGTGTTTGTAGCCGCCGTGCGCGAATGGCGAGCCGCCAGCGACAAGGGCCAGCTTTCGACTCCGCACGGGCGGGTGAGCGTGCAGGGGCGCATTGATCGCATCCTGCAAGTCACCATCGGGCGTGAGATGGCCGCGCTGGAAACCTGGATGACGTTCCTGGCCTCGGTCAGCTCGGTTGCGCCGTTCATCGGGCTCTTTGGGACGGTCTGGGGAATCATGCGGAGCTTCATCGGGATCGCGCAGGCCCAAAACACGAGCCTGGCCGTCGTGGCCCCTGGTATTGCCGAGGCGCTCTTGGCGACGGCCGTAGGGCTTGTGACGGCTATTCCGGCAACCGCCGCGTACAACAAGTTTTCAACCGAAATCGGGCGTTACGCGGCCCGGCTTGAAAACTTCGCGAACGACCTGATCGCGACGTTGTCGCGCACGATGGAGGAGCGTTAGGCATGGCCTCCTTTCTTCTTAGCAGTCGCGTGGGCGTTCGGCGTGGACGCGCCGGAAGCTACCGTCCCATGGCCGAGATCAACGTGACGCCGCTCGTGGACGTGATGCTCGTTTTGTTGATTGTCTTCATGGTGACGGCCCCCTTGCTGACGGTCGCGGTGCCGCTCGACCTGCCGAAGACTCAGGCGCAGTCGCTGCATCAGGACAAGGAGCCGTTGGTGATCAGCGTTGACGCAACGGGCCAGGTGTTCTTGCAGGAAACGCCGACGCCGCTGAATGCGCTTGTGCCGCGCCTCAAGGCCATCACGGGGGCGAACTCCGAAGCGCGGCTTTTCGTGCGTGGCGACAAGGGACTTTCGTACGGGAAGATCATGGAAGTGATGGGCACGATCAGCGCAGCGGGATTCAACAAAGTGGCGCTTGTGGCCGAATTGCCCAAACCCCCGTCGGTTGGGTCGTCCCCCGCCGTGAGCCGCTCGTCAACGTCCCGGATTCGCGTCGAGCGATGAGGAGCGGCGATTCCAACTTGCGAACCAGCCTCGTCGTTTCGTTCGGCGGGCACGTCCTTCTTTTGCTCGTTCTCTATTTGGGCCTGCCGACGGTCTTCAAACCGCTGCCCATCGCCTGGAAGCCCATCCCAATTGATATTGTGGAAATCGGGGCCATTACCAACACGCGTGTACGGGATACGCCGGAGCCTCCCCGTACGGCTCCCACGGCGCGGCCCGAGCCCTCGAAGCCGGAGCCTCAGAAGCCCGAGCCCATTAAGATGCCCACGCAGCCATCTTCGGCTGCCATGCCCGAACCTCAGCCTTTGCAGTCCGAGCCCACGCCATTGCCGACCCTCAAGCCACAAACACCCCGTGACCCGCCCCCTCCGAAACCGGTCGCACCAACGCCCAAGACGTCCAGTGCCCTGGCCAGCGTGCTGCGCAATGTCGCCAAACTGAAGCCCGCCACGCCACCCCCCGCAGAGGCCTCGCCCGATGATCCCCGTCCGGACGATAAGGCTGCACCCTCGGGCGTGGGGCCTGCCTTGGGCGATCACCTGACGATCAGCGAAGAAGATGCCCTGCGGCGGCAAATTAGTCAGTGCTGGAACATGCCCGTTGGAGCGCGGGACGCCGAAAATTTGGTGGTGAACGTCTTGATTGATGTGAATCCTGATCGTACCGTGCGTTCAGCGGTGGTGGAGGACCGGGCGCGCGCTGCGAGTGATCCGTATTTTAGGGCTGCGAGCGATGCTGCGCTCCGCGCCTTGCGGCATCCGAAGTGCACGCCGTTGGATGTGCCACCGGACAAGTACGAGCAATGGAAAACGATCCATTTCACCTTTGACCCGAGGGACATGCTATGAACCGCCTCTTTGCCTTCGTTCATGCCACGCGGCACGTTTCGAAAACCTTTGCCGTTCGGGGGCTTGCGTTTGTTCTGGTGGGGGCTCTTGGGCTCGCCTTAGCGGTTGCAGAGCCTGCGCGCGCCGACGTGCATGTGGACATCACGCGGGGCATTGTGGAGCCGATTCCCGTCGCGCTTCCAGCCTTTTACGGTGACAGCTTCCAGGAAAGCCGCGTCGGGCAGGACATAGCGGGTGTGATTGGAAGTGACCTCGCGCGCTCGGGGCTATTTTCGCTCGTCGATCCCAAGGCATTCATTCAGGACCGCGAATCGTTGCTCGTCGCCCCGCGTTTTGCCGATTGGCGCGTTCTGAACGCGCAGGCGCTGGTGGTGGGGCGCGTGTCCGCTCAACCGGATGGTCGCCTCAAGGTGGAGTTCCGTTTATGGGACGTTCTGGGTGAACAGCAAATGACAGGGCTTGCCTACTTTACGACGCCCGCCAACTGGCGTCGCGTGGCCCACATTGCTGCGGACGCGATCTACAAGCGCATCACGGGTGAAGACGGGTATTTTGACACGCGCATCGTCTATGTGGCTGAAAGCGGGCCCGCGACTGCACGCGTCAAGCGTCTCGCGATCATGGACCAGGACGGCGCAAACCCGCGCATGCTCAGCGATGGACGGGCGCTTGTCCTCACGCCGCGGTTCTCGCCCACGCTGCAAGAAATCACGTACATGGCCTATTACAACAACCGTCCACGCGTGTACCAGTTTAACATCGACACCGGGCGGCAAGAGGTTTTGGGCGATTTTCCTGGCATGACGTTTGCCCCAAGATTCTCACCGGACGGACGCAGTGTCGTCTTCAGTGTATCAACGGGCAGCAACGCAAACGTCTACACGATGGACCTTCGCACGCGGCGCGTGCAACAGATCACGGCCCATCCCTCGATCAACACCTCGCCTTCGTTTGCGCCTGACGAGCGTCAGATCACGTTTGAATCGGATCGCAGCGGTTCGCAGCAGATTTACGTGATGAATGCGGACGGCAGCAATGCGCACCGAATCAGTTTTGGGAAGGGGCGGTACGCAACGCCAGTGTGGTCGCCACGCGGCGACCTCATCGCCTTTACCAAGCAAGATCAGGGCCAGTTCTATGTCGGAGTCATGCGGCCTGACGGTTCAGGAGAGAGGTTGCTGACGGAATCCTACCACGTGGAAGGCCCGACGTGGGCTCCGAACGGGCGCGTTCTGATGTACTTTAAGGACCTGCCCGTTGGCGCGGGGGGGCGGCAACGAAGCTCACACATCTACAGCATCGACCTGACGGGTTATAATGAGCGGATGGTTCCGACGCCCACCGACGCTTCAGATCCCGCGTGGTCGCCGCTGATTCCGTAAGGAGTTACGGTGCAGGCGGTCGTTGCTTGGGGGATTTGATCACCTTCTCCTCCTTCGGGGGAGAAGGAATTCCGTTGCGTGAAGAAGCCACGTGAGGCGCTGGCGAAGAGGGGCTGTGACCTCAGCTATCCACGCCCGACAATTCTGGCCGAACCAACGGACATAAAGTCCGGCATCCAAGAGCCAAAGCGCCGGTTGAGGCCACGTGTAACTGAAGTGGCGATGAAAATAGTTTGAAAGACTACGGGTTGTATGAAGCCTCGATCGCCACCCCGAAGGGGCCATGGCCCGACGAGGAACCCATGTCACGGTGATCTCCCACGTGGCGTAAAGGCAGCCCTCGGCGCGGGCAAGGCGGAGGGCAAAGTCGAGGTCCTCCAGGCTTCCTTCCGTGTCATACCCCTCCTTGAACCCGTGCAAGAGGGTAAAGTCTTTCAGGGGAATAAAAAGGAACGCGCTGCAAAGGACCTGAACCGGGGTGAGCCCTTCACGCCACGGCAGATGGCTGGGACGGAACCTCCGGGCCAGAAGCCACGCTCTCCAGCGCTCAGGAAGTCCGGGAAGGCTAAAGAGTCGCAGCAATTCAATCACGGCCGTGAGAGGCGTCAGGAAAGCGCGTCGCGCAATGGGGGCTTCACGCCCTTCATGGTCCACAAGTCGGGCCCCGATTCCCCAGGGGCGTTTCTTGATCCCTGCCGCAAAATGCAAAAGCTGGGACAACGCATCTGGAGAAGGCACAACGATTCCGGGTGTGAGAATCAGCAGTGCCTGACCTTTGGCTTCGCGGGCTGCCTCGTTATGCGCTTTGGCAAAACCGAGCGACGTGATGTCCGTGAGGACCCGCATGCGCGGATCGGTTGTGGCGCGGGTGGTGGCGACGGTCAGGGCCTCGGGCGCCGAGCCGTTGCCGACCACCAACACTTCCACGGGCGTGGTCTGCGCGAGGACCGAGTCCAGCGTTTGGGTGATGTCGGCCCCTTCAAAGGGACCAACCAGCAGGACGGACGTGAGAGGCGGAGGGGACATCCTGAAATCCTCACCTAACGAATCAAGAGGAGGGAGTTTGTTCCGAAGTCATCCGAAAATCTACATTCCCAGGAAACGTCGCACCGACTCATCGGAACGACGAAACCTCCGCCTAGGACGGAGCCAATAAAGAAATTCTACACATGCGTGAGTCAAGTAGTAGGTGAATCCTTGGGGAACCGCAAGAACATCAAGGAGAATCCCATGGCAGGCGATAACCACCTGAGGTGAACCATCAAACTTATGGGGGAGCGCACGCGATGGGTCTGCATTGTGAAGACGTGCGACGTCTCTGAAGGGTCCCTTCAGGCGCTGGGGGACCCCAGGGCAACCCAAGGCTATCCCGCTGCACTTTGGAAACACTGGGCCTGAGGGGGGATGTCGGCTGCCGACGCTTGCCGAGCAGAGGTGATTCCCCGGACAAGCTCGTCAATGTCCGGTGAGGGGGTGGCATCTCGCGCGGCGCTTGCGGCGGTCCAGGCCGGGTCGCGGAGACGTGCGGCCAGATCACGAATGGCCTTATCACGTCCCGCTGTTGCGGTTGTGCTCGCGGGAACGGGCAGGAAAACTTGCGCCCGTAGAGCTCCTGTTTTTTCGGCGACGGCATGGAAAAGCCTCGCCCAAATCAGGTGCTCGTTCAGAAAGATCATCGCTTGGCCTTCGCGCTGTTTGCGCAAGTCGTCGTAAGACGCACGGGGGCGCTCCTCTTTGTAAAGGGACGCCGTGCGTTGATCGTAAAAAGGTCTGTTGAAAAACATGCTTGAAATGGTGTCGGTCGGGGCTTTGTACGAATCCATTTCCACAACCCACTCTTGACCAATGTGCGCTTTGAAAAAGGCTTGTGTTTGAGTCGGGTCTTCAATTTTGCCAAAAATCTTGATGTTGCAATTCCCGATGATGGACTTTGCTTCTTGCTTGACGCGCTTTTCCATGGACGGTAGGTCCTGCGCCGCAAAAACAAGCGAAAACCCGAGCGACCGCGCTTGTGCGGCCATAACAGCCATCCCTGGCGCCGTGTAGTACCCGACTTCATCGAACACGGCCATGAAGGACGACGAGGAATAGGTTTGCTTGCTGCTGATCGCGTTTTCCCACGATCCATCCACCGTGTTGCCGAGTGTGGAGCCCATCATGCCTTTGAGACTCGCGGCGATGATTTTCCCGAGGTTCGCGGCTTCATCCCCGGACTTCTCCAGCGCCGGAATGAGCGCGATGAGGATACGTCGATTGAGCACGACATCCATCAGGTCCACATCGGCCAATTGTGCCTTGAAGATGTAACCGTATTCATCCGCAAGCGATTGCAGGGACCGCGTGAATTGCATGGACAAATAGCCGTGTTGTTGCCGTGCCACTTGGAGATCGTACATCGGTTGATCGGGCGAGGGCGGGCGTTCGTTCCCCTCGTCATCAAAGGCGGAATCCACATAACCTGGCAGAGTGTTGAGGTAGCCCTGAAGCCCGCGAAGGACGCGCTCGGGCAAATGCGGGTCGCGTGCAAGCCGCACAATGGCAGGCATTTCAATGTACTCGCGCAAGACTCCCACGTCGAGCAGAAGCCCTTGATTTTCACGTTTCCACGTGAGCGCGGGCATAAGCGCGAACATGAGGGCGACGGCACGCTCCTTCCACATCGCGTTATCACCGCCCGCGTCGGGCATAAGGCTGATGATCATGTTGGCAAGGTAGGACGCTGAGCCCGTTGCAAACGGATTCATCGTGTTCGACTTTGCGGCCGCATCTGAATTGGCCGTCATGTAGTTGAGCAACAAAAGATCATCCTCGCGCCCAAACCGCCGAACGAGCGCGTAAAGCGAGGCCCATAAATCTGTGTCGGCCTTGCCGTCCACGTACACGAATCCCGACCCCCACGTCAGAGTGTTCGTGACCATGGACTTGAGCCCTTCGGTTTTTCCGGAGCCCGTCGTGCCGAGGTAAAGAAAATGCGTCCGTGCATCCGTGTTGGTCACCCATATCTCGCGCCCAAACATGGGGTGTGCCTTGATGAGGGGATTGTCGAGGTTACCGAGGTACATAATGCCCGCCGCTTTACCGGCTTTTGAGGCTCCTGGAACGGGATCATGCGGATCGGGTAGGCCGGAATATTTCGGCATTTTGAGAGGCAGCGCCAACACACGATGATGGACCCACACGTGGTACAGATAGATCCCAAGCGCTGCAAAATCCGCGAACCTGGCCGCTTGGGGCCACACCAACAGCGTCACGGCGATCCCCAGGGCCGTCATGCCGAGGATGTCGTTTTTGCCCCAAAAGTCTTCGACGCGTACAGAAGCGGGCCGGGCGTCGCGCACCAAGTCCACCTTCTTATTCGCAAACTGGGGAAGCATAAACGCCATGGCGCGTGTCCCTTGAACGAGGCCTGGCGGTCCGACCTCAATGCCTTAGACCCCCTGAGCAAGCGCTAGTCTATCCGAAACACGGGGTCCCAAGCCAAGGCCCATGAAGAGAGTGTCCCCCCATTGGACGTGGGGCCTTAAAACCGTTAGAGTTCCTCCCGCTTCCAGGAAGAGAAGGAAACCCATGGTTCTGTCGCTCGCTACCAAAGTCACGCTCGCGCGCATTCTGGTCATTCCCCTGATTGTCGCCCTGCTGCTGGTTCCCTACGGGTGGGCCGCGTGGAGCGCGTTGGTGCTGTTCATTCTGGCCGCGCTCACCGATTGGCTCGATGGCTACCTCGCACGGCGCGAGGAACAAGTCTCCCGCCTAGGAACCATCTTGGACCCCATCGCCGACAAGTTGCTCGTCGCCGCCGTTGTGCTGATCTTGGTGTACAATGGCGGAATCGCGGGGTGGGGCATTCTTCCGGCGCTCATTATCCTGATGCGCGAGGTCGCCGTCTCGGGGTTGCGAGAATTTCTGGCCGAGCTCCGGATCAGCGTGCCCGTGAGCCGTCTCGCCAAATGGAAAACCGGTATTCAAATGGTCGCGCTATCGTTTCTGATCGTGGGCGACCACGCCCCCTTTTGGACGTTCGCTCCGCTCTTTGGCACGCTAGGTCTTTGGTTAGCGGGACTTTTGACCGTCGTCACGGGGTATGATTACTGGCGAGCCAGCCTCGAACACCTCACGTCCCGTGAAGCGTAAAGTGCTCGCTATCCTGGGCTCCCCACTTCGCGGCTCTTGGCTGCTCGCCGCCGGTACCGCCAGCATCGCAAAACCCCGTACGCACTGATCAGCGCAAACGTGCTGTTGCCGATGAACGACGCCAGATTCCAATCGTGCGTCAGGGAAATGACGATCAAGGCTCCGCCCACCAGATTCAGGAGCGAATAACTCATTTCCTTGGCGTACTCGCGCCGCCATTGCAACCGCGCATACGACGATAACACCAGGGCCACGCCGACCAAACCAAGGGTCTCTTGCCACGACATCACGGACGACCTCCCTGCAACCATCCACCACGACGCGCCTTGGGGGTTACTCCACCGTTACGCTCTTCGCAAGGTTGCGGGGCTGGTCCACATCGGTCCCGCGAGCAATGGCCGCAAAGTAGGCCAAAAGCTGCACGGGCACCGTGTACACCAAGGGCGCCACCAGAGGATCACACGGCGGCAGGACAAGACTTGTGGAAGGCTCCATCCCCAGGCGGGCCAAACCCGCCCTGTCCGTCAAAACGATCAACCGCCCGCCGCGCGCCGCAACTTCCTGGACGTTCGAGGCGGTCTTGGCCAACGTCTCGTCCGAAGGCGCGAGGACAATCACCGGCATTTGTTGGTCGATCAGCGCGATCGGTCCGTGCTTGAGTTCACCCGCCGCGTAGCCTTCCGCGTGAATGTACGAAATCTCTTTCAGCTTCAAAGCCCCTTCGAGCGCAATGGGGTAAAGCCGTCCACGCCCCAGGAATAAGGCGTGTTGAACGTCCCGCAATTCTTTTTGAGCCAGCGTTTCCAGAGCCGCACTTTGGTCCAAAGCCGCGCTGATCAACGCAGGGACACCCCGCAGAGTCCGCATAATCGCGCGGGCACGGTCGTCATCCAGCACCCCCCGCGCACGCCCCGCTGCAACGGCCAGAACCAACAAAACCGCCAACTGAGTCATGAACGCCTTGGTGGAGGCCACCCCGATTTCAGGACCGGCCAACGTCGGAATCACGGCCTCCGCCTGACGAGCGATGGAACTGTGCGGCACGTTCACAACGGCCAGCGTTCGCTGATCCCGCCGTTGCCCCTCGGCCAAAGATGCCAATGTGTCAGCGGTCTCCCCCGATTGGGAAATAACCAAAAGCCCGCCCCCCTTCGGAAGCGGTGGCTCGCGGTAACGGAACTCCGAGCCAATGTCCACCTCGACAGGCAAATGCGCGAGCTGCTCGAACCAGTATTCCGCGACACGTGCTACGTGATATGCTCCCCCGCACGCGACGATCGAAAGGCTTGTCAGGTCCTCCCACGTAAACGGCAGGTGCGGCAGATGAATCGCGCCGTCCGCCGTCACGAGCGAATCGAGCGTCCGGGCTACAACAGCGGGTTGCTCGTGGATCTCCTTCAGCATAAAATGCTTGTAAGGCTCCTTGCTGATCGTGACCGCCGACAACGCCAACGTCTGCACGGTCCTTTGGACCTCGCGCCCCCCCCCATCGTGCACCGTGACGCTTCCAGGCCGGAGGAGAACCCGATCCCCTTCCTCCAGGTACATCACGCGCTCGGTCCACGGGGCAAGCGCGAGGGCATCCGACCCCAGGTACCGCGCTCCGTCCTCCCCCAGACCCACGACAAGGGGACTGCCCCGGCGTGCGCCGATGACCAGATCGTCGTGCCCCACAAACAGAAGGGCCAGCGAGAACGCCCCTTCCAGCCGCGACAGAACCGCCGTGGTCGCGTCTTCCGGGGAAAGACCCCGCGCGACCTCTCGGGACAGAAGATGCGCGATCACTTCGGTGTCCGTGTCGGATTCAAAGACGACTCCGTCGGTTTCCAGGTGGGCGCGAAGGTCGTGGTGATTTTCAATAATGCCGTTGTGCACGACCGCGACCGAACCCGCGAGGTGGGGATGCGCGTTCATCTCACACGGCTTGCCGTGCGTGGCCCAACGGGTGTGGCCGATCCCGATGACACCCGGCAACGGATGAGTGTCCAGCAACGCGGCCAGCGCCGCAAGCTTGCCCTCCGCGCGGCGGCAGTGAAGCCGCCCCCCGGCCAGAGTCGCAATTCCGGCGCTGTCGTAGCCTCGGTACTCCAGGCGCTGCAGCCCCTCCAGAATCCGAGGAGCCGCCGGGGTCCCTTCGGCCAACGATGCCGGGACAAACGCTACAATGCCGCACATGCCATCACCTCAAGAACGCATCAGAACACGGGGAAAATCCGGGAAAGGTCGGGGCACGTGCCCACCACCCTGACCGATGCCGAAATCGCCCCTTTTTGACAAGAGGCAACCCGCGCACCGCCCTTCAACTCGCGTCACGGTGTGTTACGAAGCGCTGCGTCCTTTTTGTCCGGTCCACGTCAATTGACGAATGTGGGGCAGGACCCGTAAAATCTTTCGGCGGGTTTGAACCGAAAATCCTCGGAGTCAAGCGTCCGTTGACGGTAAAATTCTGCAAGGAGATCTTCCATCATGCTGTCGTCGCCGACCGTCCCTCCAACTCAGCGTCCCCGCTCGCCAGGGTTTTCCTGCGGGCCGGCCGCCAAGTTTGGAACGTGGTCGGCACGAGCTTTGGAGAAAGCGCTTGTGGGTCGCTCGCACCGCTCGGCCGTTGGCCGAGCGCGAATCGCCCAGATGCACCGCGCGATTCATGATTCGTTGAACCTGCCCAAGGACTACGTGGTTGCCACCCTCCCCGGCTCGGATACCGGGGCTGTGGAAGCCGCCCTCTGGAATTTGCTGGGCCCTCGGCCCGTGGACGTGTTCGGGTGGGAAGCGTTTGGCAACGATTGGGTCACGGACGTCGTGGAACAGCTTGTGGACGTGCCCTCGCGCGGGTTCATCGGCGCTTACGGCACGTTGCCCGATCTCACCCAGGCCAACCCCGACCACGATATCGTGTTTTCGTGGAACGGCACGGCAGCGGGGGTGAAAGCCCCCGATGACGCGGCGTGGATCAAGGACGATCATGCGGGGCTTGTTATCTGCGACGCGACATCGGCGGTGTGGGCGTTGCCCATCCCGTGGCACAAGCTCGACGTCATCACGTTCAGTTGGCAAAAGATGTCGGGGAGCGAGCCCGCGCACGGCACAATGATCCTCAGCCCCCGCGCGATTGAACGTCTGGAGACGTACCAACCGACGTGGCCCATCCCCAAAATCTACCGCCTCACCAAGGGCGGCAAGGTCCTTCCAGGCCTGTTTGAGGGGGATACGATCAACACGCCGTCCCTGCTGTGCGTGGAGGACATGCTGGCCGCCCTCGCGTGGCTCGACGCGAACGGCGGAGTCGCGGGAGCTCAGGCCCGCGCTCGGGAAAGTTTTCGGATCATCAGCGCGTGGGTTGAGAAAACACCGTGGATTGACTTTCTTCCCGCCGATCCTGCCGTGCGTTCGCCCGTGTCCGTTTGCCTTCGGTTGACCGACCCCACCCTTGGGCAACGGCCGTGGGACGAACAACGCGCGTTTTGCGCAAACCTCATCGCTCTCGTGGAATCCGAAGGTGCAGGGTACGACTTTAACGCCTACAAGGAGGCCCCTCCGGGCCTTCGCATCTGGTGCGGAGCCACGGTCATGCCCGAGGATGTGACCCTGCTATTGCCCTGGATCGATTGGGCCTTCGCCCGCTGCTACGCCAACATCAAGGCAGCGGCCTAGGTTGCCAAGACCCTCGTCAGATAGGTCCCCGTAAAGCTCGCGTCCACCCTCGCAACCTCTTCGGGCGTGCCGAAGGCCACGAGGAACCCGCCGCCCTCCCCTCCTTCGGGGCCGAGGTCAAGCAGGTGGTCGGAGGTCTTGATGACTTTTAAATCCCGGCACGTCGCGCAAGATCTCCCTCGAGTTTTATCGTTCACCTTTACTGGTGTCAACGCGAAACCTAAATGTGTTTATTCACGGCGGGATGAACCTCTCCTGTCAGAAAATCACCTGCTAGCATACGTTCGATGACAACAAGCCTTTTTTGTCCTCGCTCGACCCTTCCTTGCGCCCTCCTCCCCGACCCTCCCCCACGATGGGGGAGGGAATTCCACTACGTCCACTCCACCGTCGCTCCTCAAACCAACGTTTGAAAAAGCCCAAGAGGAATGAACCTGACCTCGGACCGGTCTTAGCTCGCGGCTTCGGCAGCGGGCTCTGGCGCGGCGGCAGCGGATGCAGCTGCTGCTTTCGCAGCTTCCTCGGCAGCGGCCTTGAGCCGTTCTTGTGTCTTGGCGCGAGGAGCCGACTTCTTGGGCGTTGACCGAATCTCCGGCTTGGGCCCCAGGCCCGCAGCGTGCAGGAACCGTGCGACACGGTCGCTCGGTTGGGCGCCAACGCCGATCCAATGTTGGATGCGCTCGGTCACAAGGCAAACGCGCTCGGCGTTCTCGCGCGGTAACAGCGGGTTGTACGTCCCGACCTTTTCGAGAAACCGCCCGTCGCGTGGAGAGCGGCTATCGGCCACAACCAGGTGATAGAAGGGCCTCTTTTTGGTCCCGTGGCGGGACATGCGAATGACCAACATACGATTAACGTCCTTTCTCAACCGTTTGTTCAGATCCCGTGCAAACAGCCTTAGGGCGGGGGATCAAAACCGCCCGAGGCTGTGTGAAAACGTCTTAAAAACCCCGCTTCAGTCGCGCTAAAACTTTGTCGGGATCATCGGAAACGCCACCGCCCATCAGCCCCGCGAGTCCGCCGGGGCCCATTTTGCGGCGCACCTGGCGCAGTGTTTTCTCCATCTCAAAAAACTGCTTGAGAAGACGGTTCACGTCCTGGACCTCCACGCCCGCGCCCTTGGCAATCCGCCGTTTGCGCGAGGCCCCCAGCAACGAGGCGTCGCGGCGCTCTTTCAACGTCATCGAAAGAATGATCGCCTCTTGCCGTGCAATGACACGGTCGTCCACGTTGGCGGCTTTCAGCTGGTCCTTGATTTTGCCAACGCCGGGCAGAAACCCGAGCAGCGAACTGAGCCCGCCCATTTTGCGAACCTGGCGCAATTGCTTAGCGAGATCGTTCAGGTCAAACCCGCCCGTGAACATCTTGGTCGCCATCGCCTCGGCTTCGGTCTTGTCCACCGTGGCGGCGGCTTTTTCGACAAGCGAAACAACATCCCCCATGCCGAGAATGCGATCGGCCAGGCGGTCGGGGTGATAGACCTCCAGCGCCTCCACCTTTTCGCCCGTTCCGAGAAACTTGATGGGGCAGCCCGTCACGGCCCTGAGGGATAAAGCCGCACCGCCCCGCGCATCGCCGTCAAGCCGCGTGAGCACCAGTCCCGTCACCCCCACCTTGGCGTGAAAGTGCGTGGCCGTCGTGAGCGCATCCTGGCCCGTCATCGCGTCGAGCACGAGAAGTTTTTCGTGCGGCTGCGCGAGATCCCGGATAGCGGCGGCCTCGGCCATCAGGTCCTCGTCCACGGCCAGGCGTCCCGCCGTGTCGAGGATCAGGACATCAAAGCCTTCCTGCCGCGCGGCTTGCAGCGCCCGACGGGTGATTCCAAGGGGGTCTTGCCCCGGCACGATGGGCAGCGACGCGACGCCCACGTGCTCGGCTAAAACGGCCAGCTGCTCTTGCGCGGCGGGGCGGCGCACGTCCAGCGAGGCCAGCAAGACCTTGCGGCGTTGCGTGCCCTGCAAGAACCGGGCGACCTTGGCCGCCGTGGTGGTTTTGCCCGACCCCTGAAGCCCCAGCATCAGGACCACAGCGGGCGGCGCGACGTTGATGTTCAGCGGTTCGGCAGTGGTGCCGAGCATATCCAACAGCGCATCGTGCGCGATTTTGATGACTTGTTGCCCCGGCGCGACCGATCGCAACACGTCCTGCCCCAGGGCGCGTTCTTTGACCTTGACGGTGAAATCCTTAACGACCGACAGGGCGACGTCGGCCTCCAACAGGGCCACGCGCGCTTCGCGCAGGGCGTCCGTGATATCGCCCTCGCTGATAAC
Source organism: uncultured Pseudomonadota bacterium (assembly GCA_903869345.1). Classification (GTDB taxonomy): domain Bacteria; phylum Pseudomonadota; class Alphaproteobacteria; order UBA9219; family UBA9219; genus CAIPYM01. The sequence goes on along the minus strand of CAIPYM010000001.1, from coordinate 9,371 downwards.
GCCGCGCCGACCGAGGCGGTCGAAAATCGCGCCGAGTTTGGTGTTAAGCCCTTCAAACATCCGGTTGCCTGATCCCTTTATCCCAAAACCAAAAGGGCCGATGCTCGCCACGCGAGGACCGACCTCGGGAACGTCCTCAGTGGACCACCCAAGGCTTTTCTAGCCCAGAGACGGGGGAGGAGTCAAAAAGCAGGCCCATACGTGTCATCCCGTTCAATGTTGGCTCTGGCGGCTGGGGGTTGTTGACGTTAAGGGCGTATCGCAACACATCCTCGATGAAAGCAAAGCGTTATTGTCACTCCGCGGACACGCCGGATACGGGTTGAAAAACCAGCGTTTGCTTGATCCCGCAATTTGAATAACGCAGGCCGATGACAGATTCTCCTCCCCTTCTTGGCCGTCACAGGGGAGAGGGCCACAACCCCTCCCGTCTCGCGGACAGGGCAGGGGATGGATTGCCGCGCTCCCTTCGGGGGCTCGCGATGACGGCGGATCAAGAACGCCTCCATTCGTAAGAGCGAGGACCTCAGATGTTACGCCGTATCCACTGGGTTAGGGTGTCCCAGAGGCCGGCACTGTCCTCAAGCCCCGGCTCAAACGCGGTGGGCGTAAAGTCCGGCTGCAGGGCGACGGCCAAAAGCCCTGCGGCGGTTGAAAACGCGGGCCCCGAGGACGTCTCGGCAAGCCCCGTCGGGCCGAGAGGCGGCAACGAGCCGGGAATACCAACCGAGGCCGGGTAAGGTCGCACGATCCGCAACGGCCGCCCCAGCCGTGCCTGTTTGCCAAGGCGCGTTTGCGCGAGGTCACGCAGCCCCGCCAGTTGGCTTCCGCCCCCCGTGAGGACCACGCGCCGTCCGGCAAAAGCGCTGTGACCGCTGGATTCGATCTTGGCCTGAACGAGGTCGAAAATTTCTTCCACACGCGGCTGGATAATTTGAATCAGTTGGGAGCGAGGAATGGCCACCGACGCGCCCGCATCATGTTCGCCCACCTGGGGTACGTCCAACATCTCACGCTCATCCGAAGGACCCGCAATCACACTGCCGTGCAGGGTCTTGAGCCGCTCGGCCTCCGCAAGACTCGTCGTCAAGCCCCGCGCAATGTCCGAGGTAATGTGCCACCCGCCCACGCTGACGCTGTCGGCGTAAATCATGTGCCCGTCGAGAAACAGGGCGAACGTCGTGACTCCGGCCCCCATGTCCAGCACGAGGCAACCGAGATCCATTTCATCTTCCACCAGGCACGTGAGGCCACTCGCGTAGGGCGCAACCACCAGACGATCGACCTCCAGGCGGCATTTGGCGACCGCCGTCACGAGCGTGCGCACAGGACCAAACGCTGCCGAGACCAAATGCACCTGGGCTTTCAGCCGCGTTCCGACCATGCCCAGCGGGTCGCGCACGCCCTTTTGCCCGTCGAGCCAGTACTGCGTGGGCAACGTGTGCAAGAGCTCCATCACAGCCCCCGCCTGTTCGTCGTCCACGAGGGTTTGTGCCTGGGCCAACAGGCGTTCGATGTCGGACGCTATAATCTCGCGCCCGCTGAGCGGCATTTCCACGTCGGCTATTTGGGAAGCAAGACGCGGCCCCGAGATTCCGACAATCACGCGCTCCAAGGTCTCGCCCGCCATTTGCTCGGCCGCCGAGACCGTCGCCGTTACCGTCCTTTGCAGGGCTTCCATGTCGGACACAATGCCGCCGCGCATACCTTCGGTTTGTTGATGCCCGGACCCGACGACCTGGGGTCGGCCCGTCGCATCGGCTCGCGCGATCAGGCAGACGGTCTTGTGCGTGCCGATATCCAACGACGCGACAACTTCCCCTTGTGCGCGGCCCTCATGTCCCCCCAACCAGTGTGGCCACGCGATCATGGATGCGCCCCGCTCGGGAACGGCGCGGCGGAAGGAGCGTTGATGTCCATTTTCTTCTCAAGAATAAGGCGACCCGGCACGCGCAAATCCACAACGGCCAGCGAGCGTTCGAGTATCCTGTTGTCGCGGATGAGTCCCGTCAAGCGTTCCAACGATTCCTCCACGTTCGTTTCGGGCAACCGCGCGAGCAAAGGCCCGACGAGTTCCAGATCCCAACGGCGCTGCCCGATGTACACCGCCGCGCGGGTTCGAAGCGCCAACGTCGGAAAGCGCCCCAGGGCCGCGAGAAACGCCGGGGCTTTCTGAGGCGCTCCGGTTCCACTGATCAACGGAAGATTCGTAAAATCCGCCGGATCCACGCCAACGAGGGGCGTCCCCGTCAGATCCACCACGACGTTTTTCCCCTCCGTCTGCCAAAGAGCCAGGGGTTCGCGTTCAATCAGACGCACACGAATGGTCTCGGGCCACAAACGCTCTACCAACGCCGCAAAAACCCATGGCAACTGCTCAATCCTTGCCCTCGCCGCCACCGGATCAAACCGCGCGAGCGAATCGCCTTCGTGGATTCCAAGGGCCTCGCGCAGAGCCTGAGGGTCCGTGCGGACACGGCCCATGATGTGAAGCTCCCGCGCTTCGGCCCAGGTCCAACGCGAAGGAAGGACGCTCACCCACGATCCCACATGCACCCACGAGAATCTTGCGCGATACGCCCCCTCGTCGGGAATCTTCACGAATCCGCGCCCCTCCCACCACGCCGCCGCCCCGAGGCCCAGCACGAGAAGAATCACCCCGACAAGAAGCAAGCCGCGCAGACGTCCGCGCCTTTGGAGGTGCCTTCCCCGCTCCTGCAAATCCCCGCGCCGTGGACGACGGGACGACGACCAGGCCCACGGCAAGCTCCGCACGGATCCCGGCGAGGCCTGACCTCTCTCCGCCCCCCACGACGTTGAAGGTCTTAAGCGGGGCATCACGATCCCCCCTCAAAAGGGCTCCCGACGATCACGCGAGCGGATCCTTATCGCCCCGACTCTGGTTCAACGTCCGTTCACGGAATCGAGTCTGGCCCGCCTTCACCAAAAGGCTCAGAAAATCTTTCGGGTAACAGGGGGGATTTTCCGTCAGCGCTTGATGAAAGATCACAGTTGACGCGGTAAGCCCCGGCAACGAATTTGCCTCAATCAGAATGGTCTGGGACGTTTGAAGATTGAAGAAAACATCCAGGCGCGCGTATCCCCTCAGGCCCAGAGTTTTGGCGGCACGAAGGACAGAACGCTGCAGCCGTTCGATCTGGTCGCGGCTCATCAAGAAAGAGGGCGGCGGAGTCAGGTTAACCCCCGTCCCTCCCTGGAATTTTTCTTCCAACGACAGAACATCCCCCGACGCGACCGTGATGCTGGGAGTCAACGCGTGGAGCGCACCATCGCGCTCCACAACGCCCACGGTCAGCTCCAGGTAACCCGTGCGCGGTGTGTGCGCGAGGCGCTGATCCTCAATGACAATCCCGTCCGTGACGAGAAAGGGCTCAATCAAGAACGCGGAAGCCTCGGAGGGCAACTCGATCACACCGGCCTGCCCCGTCACGGTGCCCACCTCCAACAGAGGCACGCGATCGTGAAAGGCCTGAAGATAACGGCCAAGGTCCGCCGTCGATTTCAGGCGAACGATGCCTGCCGAGCAGCCATCATGGGCGGGTTTGATCAAAAGGTCCTGCGCGGTTCCTACTGCCGCCTGAGCCCGTGCCCACAGCGCCTCAAACGATTCGGCGGTCAGCGGCACGTCCTCGGGCGAAAACACCAAACGCGGCAGAGACACAAGGTCCGGGTCCCTGAGGGCCGCGATGACCTCCCCCGTTGCGGCTTTGTCCATGCACACGCGCGAGGCCTCGGGCCCCGAGCCGTTGTACGGCACGTCATACCGGTCCAAGAGGGCTTGCAACGTGCCGTCTTCGCCCTCTCCGCCATGCAGCGCCAAAAAGACGAAGGCCCCTTCCGCCTTCGCGTCTTCACAAAAAGCCTCAAGACTCATGCGCTCCGGCAACACGGCAACTGGCACCAGGGGCGGAAGACCGAGACGCCGACGCAAAGGCGGGACCAACGCCTCAAGCCGCGCCGCGTGATGCTCCGCCTCACCGCAATGGGATTCGATTTCGTCCACCGTGTGATAAAGCGCCTCGCCGTAAGGTAAACGCCACACCTCACGGGAAGCCGTCAGCAAATAAGGCTCGGGGCGGTACGCGGGCGTCGGACGCAACTTAAGCCAGACGTTCGTCCCGGACATCAGGGACACTTGCCGCTCGGCGGTCGCGCCCCCAAGCAGAACCCGCACGGGCTGCGCATCGGGCTTGGCCACAACGGGCTCGTTGGGTAGGGGGATTCCATACCGTCGCGCCGCCGACGCGACGATCAGACGCAGCACATCGCCATGTGTTAGACCCAAACGAGAGCCTTGAAGGAACAAGAAACTGTTCTGTTCCATGCCGGAGATCGGGTTGAAATCCGAAAAAAGGATCCGGCCGTCCTCCAGCCACCACCCATCCAGACGTGCAAAATCCCGCATGCCGAAAAACGTGAAGAGCGCTTCAGCCGCGCGCCGAATGCTCGTGACCACCTCGTCGGGAAAACGGGGGGGACAGTGGTAGGCCACGTGGCACGTCGGAAGGTACTTATGACGGAAGCTGAAGAAATCGCCCCCCACCAGCTCAATTTCCGTCGGCAGCAACGCGACGGGCGAGCCGTCAGGTCCTTGAATCGTGACGACGGTAAACTCCCGCCCTGCGCGGAACGGTTCAATCAGAGCATCCGTTTCATGTTTCTGGCAAAACAGCTCCTGAGCACGCCGCAACGCCTCTTCGGGGGAGGCCACAACCGCCACGCCGATGCTCGATCCACCCGCCGTCGGTTTTACAACCGCGCGGTCGAGGCCGTGGCGCTGAAAGAACGCCTGCAGCGTCGCCAATCCCGACTCAGGGGCCTCGTTCGCCGTGAGAACACACGAGGGAGTCGTCGCAAAGCCATGCCGCGCCAGGTACGAGTTCGCTCGCGCTTTGTCGAACATCGTGGCGCACACATCGGAGGGCGAGCCCACGAAAGGAATCCCGTGCCGTTCCAGAAAAGTCTGGATTCCCCCGTCCTCGCCGTAAGCGCCGTGCATGGCGGGGAACACCAGGTCCACCGACCGGCACACGTCCACCAACGATTCGTCCGTCAGAGGCGCGGCCAGCGAGGGCAGGATGAAATCGAAATCCGACGGTGTGTTGGAATACAGCTGCGCCGATGATAACAGGTAAAAACGACGCGCGACGTCGCAGAAAATGGGCACAATGTCCCATCCCAAAGGCGTAAGATGATCCAACAGGGACCGCGCCGAGTTCAGGGAAATTCCGCGCTCGGAGGATGGACCTCCGCAAAAAAGAGCAAGGCGCACCGACACCATCCTGGGCTTGTTTTCGGGAAGCGGGAGACACTCCCGCACGCCGAACACTCTACTCCAAAGCATCCCGGTCGGGCTAGAACGCCGCTGAACAAAATCAGCCCTTCATCGGGACCTCGCTCGCGTTCGATACCATTTACTTGCGGATCGTTGTGTGGTAAGCGAGATTATTGCCCTAGGTGGGCGAATCGTCACGGGAGAGAAAAATGGGATTTCACTTGAGACATGAAGGCCAATGGGGAGTCTATGTGCAGGATCTCAGGCTAGCTTCTGCGGAGACATTGTCTTCCCGTCTAGGAGCCAAGGGGGCGTGGGGGCGTGACTGTTGAAGGTGACGCCACGCTAAGTCGCGGGCGACTTCCTTCCTTGGTCAAAACGGTTACTCTCCTTCCATCAGGGCTCTCGTGTCGGGGAAATCTGACATTAGCAGGTGATCTGGATTAGGTAAGTTTTGGTTCCTCTACATAGGCAAGGTACACGTCGAGAGCCCGATCCAGCAGTTCGGAAGGCTCACCCTTCAACAGTACTTGGAAAATGGCCTGGGGGCCTTTCCCGATATAACCCCGCAGCTCCTCAGGCAATGCGACAGGACGCCCGAGCGTCCGCAACGTGTGTTGAAAGCCGTTAATAATACCTTCGGCCGTGTCCACCGCCGTGTCCACCAACGTGCCGTCGAAATCGAAAATAACTGCGCGAATCGTCATCGTGAATCCCTTATACGGAAGTTTTCCGTCGCATGGTAGCAGGGATCAAAGCTCGTGACGTGCCTCTTGACCCTTGCAGAGGATCGTTGGATAACCGCGAAGTTCGTGGGGTTCTTCCCCTGTTTTTCCGCTTGCCACGAGGTCCTGATCATGCACAACTTCGCTCGCTCTACCGCCGCGTCGGACTGTTTAAGGGCGAGTGACCCCGATCTGTTCGCGGCTCTGCGGGCTGAAGAGAATCGGCAAGCCGAGGGAATCGAGATGATCCCCTCCGAGAACTACTGTTTTCCCGAAGTTTACCCCTTGCTCGGGTCCGTTTTTAACAACAAGTACTCGGAAGGGTACCCTGGGCGGCGGTACTACGGCGGCCAGGAGAACACCGACCGCATTGAGACGATCGCCCGCGACCGTGCCAAAGCCCTGTTCCGCGCTGAGTACGCGAACGTTCAGCCGTTGGGCGGCTCGGCCATGAACCAGGCCGTGTACTTTGGCCTTTTGCAGCCGGGCGATACCGTTTTGGCCATGGACCTCTCCCACGGCGGGCACCTGACGCACGGCGCACCGGTCTCGCACATGGGCAAGGTGTTTCGGTTCATTCGCTACAAAAGCGAAGTGCCCTCGGGCCGTATTGACCTTGAAAAGGTGCGGGCGCTCGCGTTGGAGCACAAGCCCAAGATGGTTCTCTGCGGCTTCTCGTCCTACCCACGGGAGCTTGACTACGCCGGGTTCAAGCGAATCGCGGACGAAGTCGGGGCCCTGACGTTCGCCGACGTGAGTCACATCGGCGGGCTCATCGCGGGTGGCGCGTTGGCCAACCCGATGGATGTCGGGTTTGATGTCATGAGCACAACAACCCACAAGTCCCTGCGGGGGCCGCGTGGCGGCCTGATCGTCGCCAAACAAAAGTTCGGCGCGGCGCTGGATAAATCCGTGTTCCCCGGTCTTCAGGGCGGACCTCACATGCACCAGGTTGCGGCCACGGCCACGACGCTGTTGCTCGCGTCGTCGGAATCCTTCAAGGCCTACGCGCGGCAAGTAATCGTGAACGCCAAGCGTCTTGCTGAGGTGTTGGTGGCTGGTGGGGCCGACCTGGTAACGGGCGGAACCGACAATCACATGATGGTCGTGACAACGACGCAGACGTTCGGTCTGACCGGTGCAGAATCCGAGACCACCCTGGACGAGGTCGGAATCACGGTGAACAAGCAGCTGATTCCCGACGATCCGAACCCGCCCTTGCGACCCAGCGGCATTCGGCTGGGAACTCCAGCGGCCACGGCCCGCGGGATGGACGAAGCCGCGATGGAAACCCTCGGCGGGATCGTCCTCCGTGCCCTTCGCGCCCCGAAGGACCTGGCCACGTTGCAGGCCCTCCATGCCGAAACAAAGGCCCTGTGCGCCAAGTTCCCCGTTCCGGGACTCGTGGACGATGCTTAGGGCCTAAGACGGCGGAACGGCATGGATTCCGATGCCCCCTCCCCTCAAGCCCTTCTATTCCATTCCGATTGAGGAATGTCATGCCCCTCTGGTGGACCTGCAGGCTGGGAGATTTCACGGGCTTTTGACGTTCGTTGAGCCGCACCCTTACGTGGCTCTGGGGGCCTTGAAAGCTTACGGGGGCGTTTCGCCCTGGCAAGCCCGTGACGAGGTGGCCGAAGCCCTCGGGCAAGCGGCGCGACACCTTCAGGCCGAAAGGCCCGGATGGACGATTCGTGTGTTTGACGCTCTGCGGCCCGTGGCCGTTCAGCGGTTCATGGTGGAACGGACGTTTGCGGACTTGGCCCAGGCGGAAGGGCTTAATCCGGCGGACATAACGGAAGAAACGCGGGCACGTCTGAACGAGCGCGTAGCGGTTTTCTGGGCCCAACCGAACGAGGATCCGACCGCTCCTCCACCGCACAGCACCGGTGCGGCCCTGGACCTCACCCTGACGGACATCGAAGGCCGGGAGGTGAACATGGGCTCGCCGATCGACGAACCCTCCGAACGTTCGTTTCCGGACCATTTTGCCGAATCTTCTGACAGCGCCGGACAAACCGCCCATGCGAACAGAAACCTCTTGGCCCGCGTCATGCTGCAGGCGGGATTCGTGCGGCACAAACAGGAATGGTGGCATTTCTCGCTGGGCGATCAATATTGGGCTTGGCGCTTGGGGCACTCTTCGGCCCGGTTCGGACGCGTCGTTTAACACATTCCTGCAAGGAACAGGCTTGCATGCGCGGGGCTTCTCTGGCATGGGAAGACCGGGCCGCTTGTGCCGTGAAGCGCGGGGGTGATGCTATAAAGTGAAAGAAGGATCGTGCGATGAAAGTTGATGCGAACACCGTCCGCAAGGGGCATGTTCTGGAGTACAATGGCAAGCTGTGGCTCGTGATCAAAAACGAGCTCATGATTCCGGGCAAGGGCAACGCCGTCGCGCAAATCGAAATGCGCGATATTCGGACAGGCATCAAGACAAACGAGCGTTTTCGCACGCAAGAATCCGTGGAGCGGGTTCAGCTCATGGACCACGAAATGCAATTCCTGTTCGCGACAGGGGATGATTACACGTTCATGGACCAAGAGTCGTTTGAACAGTACACGGTCAACCGCGAGGTGATTGGTGACGCGGTGGTGTTTCTGCAAGAGGGCATGGTCTGCAACGTGCAGACGCATGATGGAACGCCCCTTTCGGTCACGTTGCCGGTTTCGGTGATTCTCGAGATTGTGGAAGCAGACCCTGTGGTTCGTGGGCAAACAGCCTCGTCGTCGTACAAACCCGCGAAACTCATCAACGGGGCGCGAGTCATGGTGCCACCGTTCATCGGCGTGGGCGACAAGGTGGTCGTCAACACCGCCGATGGGACGTACATGGAACGCGCACGGGGCTAGGGCGCACGTTCTCGCTGCGAATGATCCGCCGGAATCCAGCATGGATTGCTTCGTGGGTCTCGGATGACGGTGTTTTTAGGCTCCGCTCTGCCGCTTAAGGCTCCGAAGCGCCTCGCGCCAATCCGGTTGGACCAGGCCGAAAGCGGCACAGGTTGAGGCGCAGTCCAGCGTGCGTCCTGCAAACCCTTCGGACGAGGTAGAAACAGCCGGGACCACCGAAAGCTGAGTCCCCGCCTTCGTTTCCTCGAACGATTCCCGCACGGCCGCACGCCAGACATCATCCGAGCACGCGGGCGCTCCACAAAAATGAAAGATTCCCAAGCGTTCCGGACGCCCCAAACGCGCCGCTTCAACCAGTGTCCCAAGGACCTCGGCCACGGCGGAGGCGGGCGTGGGGGTGCGTAAGGGCCGTTGCCCTCCTCCCGCCGCGTTGGAAACTTCGGCAAGAGTCGCGGTCAACAGATTATCAGGAGCTTCGTCGGGACCGAACACATCGG